>NZ_CP038033.1:1547169-1856603 GCF_004421105.1 Nitrosococcus wardiae | reverse complement strand
TCCCAGGAGAGCAGAAATAGGATCCAGGATGAGGAAACGAGGCGCTCTTTCCAAAATTAATTGGTGGATAGCCACATAATGCGCTTCAGGGCTGTAGTTACCAGCACGCAACGAGGCGATCTGTAAATGGCCTGACTGGCCAAGTTCGATCCCAATAGAGCGCATATTGGCGACAATGCGCTCGCTACCCTCATCAAAGCTCACCAAGACCACCGTCTCACCCCGCTGGCAGGCCGATTCCGCAAACGCGGCCCCTAAGGTGGTCTTGGCTGTCCCCGGCGAACCAGAGACCAGGATACTCGACCCCTGGATATATCCGCCACGAAGTAAATCATCCAAGCGTCCAATCCCGGAGGAGACCCGCTCCTCATAGACTGGATAACTCAGTTCCAAAGTACCAGCCACGACCACATTGAATCCGGTTGTATTGATGAGAGCCGGAAATTTATTCGTCAAATACCCCGAGCCCCGGTACTTGGCAATGTGAAGGGTGCGTGAATGCAGGCTTCTATGGACCTCGCTCTCCAGCATAATGAGGCAATCCGATAAGTAATTGAGAAATTCGTAGCGTTGCCTATGGCGCGGATTGGCGAATAAGGTCTTACTGGTCATGAGACAGGTCAGTTCATCACTTTCCATCCATTGCTGCAGCCGGAGTAATTCGCCTTGTTCCTGGGCCGCATTTTCCAGCAGACTCAGCAGGGCATCGATCCCATCGATAATAACCCGGCGAGCACGAATTTCTCGAGCTTTGGCGTGCACCATCGTTAATAGACCCAGCAGATCGAAACTCCCTGACTGAACGGCATCTGGCGGCAGACGGGCATCCACAAAACACAGCTCCCATTCAGATAAGGTCTCACTCTCCCAAGTAAAATGGCGCATATAGGTTCGGATTCGGCTCGAGGCCTCTTCAAAGGAGACAAAAATGGCTGGTTCTCCCCATTGTCGAATACCATTGACAGCGGTTTGGAGCGCAAAAACCGTTTTACCTGCCCCGGGTCCGCCAATAACCACCGTCGTTCTGCCCCGAGGTATTTCCCCTTGAGAGCAGATCATTTCCTCAAAATGAATGGCGAGAGTACTTTCGGTCAGTTCTAATTCAAGACAACCGGGCTCAAGGCCAGTGTCTCCCAAGACTTTTCGGATAGTATCAATAAGAGGACTGCGGCGAATTTGGAAAGCTGAAATATTAACGGCCACGCGGAAAGGCTTGATGCAGGGCCTCTCGCAAGGTCACCCGCCTTTGGGTTGGAAGCTCCATACCTTGGCGGTAGAAGCAAAAGGTATCTCGGCCAGCCTGCTTGGCCTCATACAGGGCAATATCGGCCCACTTCAATAACTCCCCTCCATCGACCTCAAGCACCGCTCTTGAAGGAGCTGCTTCTGCCAATTCTGGATAGAGCGCAATCCCATCGCTGACACTCACATGAAGGGTTTTTCCTTCCAGGTGAAAGGGCTGGGAGAGATCTCCTTGGATCACCGCAAATTCATCCCCTCCTAGCCGGGCCACCGTATCGCTTTGACGCACCTTTCGGCGTAGCCGCTCACCGACGACCTTAAGCAGCGCATCGCCGAGATGGTGTCCTTGAGTATCATTGATGGCTTTGAAATCGTCCAGATCCAAATAATGTAAGGCAAAAGCATGATTCCCTCGTTGAGCTTGAGCCACCGCTTGTTGTAGGCGATCTTCAAACAGCTTTCGATTCGGCAGATTCGTCAGGGAATGATGATAAGCGAGATAATTGAGTTGGCTCTCGGTGTACTTTTGCGTGGTCACATCCAACCCAACCCCATCCCAATAGACTTCATTCTCATTCCGAAGATGAAGATAGGGATGAGCCATGCTGCGCATCCAGCGAATCTGCCCATTGGCTAATTGAATCCGGTACTCTTGATCTAAGGGGCTGAGTTCCTGAGCCGAACGTTCCAGGGCCTCCGTAAAGACCTTTTGATCTTCGGGCGGGAGGAGCCGCCACCAAAGCGAGGGATTGGTTATCAGCGCTTGCGGTTCTAATCCAAATAGCGTATGCACCGAGCCACTGATATATTCATACTTAAAGCAATTCTCTGCCGTGCGCACACGCCGGAAAATATAGCCGGGCAGATGACTGGCGATACTTTGGAAGCGCACTTCACTATCACGCAAGTTCTTTTCGGCTAATGTCAGGTAAAGATAGGCAATGGTGCCCGTTATTCCAATGGCAAAAATGCTGAGCGCTCGGTTTAAAATGACGATGCCCCACTGAAAGAGGAACTTAAACTCAGTGAGGGCCTACGCCCCATTTTCCGGATGCCTATGATCAACCTCACAAATCCGAGTCGTTCAGAAAGGCCTGAGGGGCATATCCCCGTCGCACCCGGATATTATGGCTGACAACGATGACGGTACCGCGCCCATAAAGAAACCCATTAAAATTGCAGGATTATAAGTCACTGGAGAACACCATGGAAGAATCCCGTATTATCATTGCCTTGGATTATCCCCATGCAGAGCAAGCACTAAATCTTTCCCGTCAACTTGATCCTGCCCGGTGCCGGCTGAAAGTGGGTAAGGAGTTATTCACCCGCGCCGGTCCCGGCTTGGTTGAATGCCTCGCCGACCAGGGCTTCTCCATATTTCTCGATTTAAAATTCAATGATATTCCCCATACGGTCGCCCGTGCCTGTCTTGCGGCAGCCGATTTAGGGGTATGGATGCTCAATGTTCATGCCCTGGGAGGACTGTCCATGATGCAGGCAGCCCAGGAAGCGCTGGCCAAGCTCTCCTCCCGCCCGTTGCTAATCGCCGTCACTGTCTTAACCAGCATGGAGCAGACGGCATTAAGACAAATAGGATTGGCCGGAACTCCAGAGGAAAATGTATTGCGACTTGCCCGCCTTACCCAGGAAGCAGGACTGGATGGCGTGGTCTGCTCTGGTCAGGAGGCCTCGGCACTCCGCCAGATTCTGGAACCCCCATTTTTACTAGTCACCCCAGGGATTCGGCCTGCCGGCACCGCTCCAGGAGATCAACAGCGGGTACTGACACCACGGGAAGCCTTAGCCAGAGGGGCTGATTACCTGGTCATTGGCCGGCCCATCACCGGGGCTCCTGATCCAATGGCGGCCCTTGAAAGGATTGAAGCAGAGATTCAGAATTCTTAACAGGTCAGGCGTAGTAGTCCACTCCGCCTAGGGGGACGGGAGGGTAGGAGTCTCCTTCTAAATCTTCCTGGGCGGCGGTTTCAGTGGAGTCTGTCGAAGCTGCCCGCAAGTTTCCCGGATGGGCCGACTGTCGCTGCTGTTCCGAAAAACCCTGCTGAGACACATCCACATTGACTAAATTCAGCCCTTGCTCCGCCAAAGCATCCCGCAGGCGGGGAAGGGCCGCTTCAAGGGCTTCACGGACTGCCGCCTGGGGAGCATGGAAAGTAATACTCGCTTCCTCATGGTGGAGGTTAATGCGGGCTTCAAGAGGACCAAGTTGGGGCGGGTTGAGTCGCAGCTCCGCAATTTGGACCTTATCTTTAACCAGCCAAGTCATCCGCTCGCTGAGTTCATCTCCCCACTGGAAGTGCTGGATGGCAGCTTCGAGGGTCAGATTCATTCGACTACCCTCAACAGGGGAAGGAGAAGCTGCCGTCTCCGTGGGACTAGGACTGAGTGAAGTCTGGGACACCAGTGGAGAGAAAGATTCTCGTAATAGAGTAGGTTCCGCAGGCCTCTGGGCATCCCCTACCCCCCGTGCTGAGTTTGCTGCCTCCTCCCCCTCAGAGGCGATCACCGCCAATGGAGTAGTGCCTTTGCCGGGGACAAGGCCAAGCTGGCTAAACGAGACCGGCAGTTCTGCTTTTTCCGTGGAAACTTCTAAAACGGGCTCCAGCAGACTGCCTGCCTGGATAGAAGCCTCCGGGGTGGGGGTATTTTTTTGGTTAAGATAAAGTTGCAGTTGCTCAGGGGATAAAAGGTTGAGGGGTGGAGGGGTCGGCTTGCTTGAATTGGGAAAAATTCCTGAGAGGCCAGGGACCTTTCTAGAGGTTAAAGCCGAATTTTTTGCTATGGAGCCGAGTTCAGGGATTCTAACTTGGGGTAAAGTTTTACTTTTCGCATCATTCCCCAAAGCCTCCATACTGGCAGGGAAAGAGCTAATCTCAGTCATCATCACTGCCGGTACCGGTAATGACGACTCCAGCCCCGGGGCAACCTCCTCTCTTCCCCTTTGTTCCAGGCTCAGCAAATGCTTGAGAAAGCTGGCCTGGTCCTCTGTCTGCCCCCCCTTGTTTTCCATCCCCCCAGAAGAGGGCTGATTCTCGGGTAAGGGATTAAGCTGGACAATCAAATCCCCCAGCTGGGCAGAAAAATCGGCGCCAACCGATTTCGATTCGGGGAGCGCCGATGCGTCAGGGTTCCCCTCAAATTCTCCTGCCGAAGCAGACGGATAAAGACGCGGCAAAGATAGGGCAAAAAATCCCGACGCTGTCATTACCCCCTACACTCCAGCTACATACCTATCCAAATAGCAACCCAATTACAAGCAAAACCCGTGCCGAAAAATTTCGATTCCCTATAAAGGCTCGATTTCACCGATAGCCTCAATCTCCGGCCCTATCCCCTGTTTGACCTCGGCAGATTTCGCCATCTTGCAGGCAAAACTTGCCTTCCCAGGTCTAAATTTTGCCGCTATCCTCCGCCCAATGTTGATAGCGATCATCCACTTCCGCCTGCTCACGGTGGGCGGCTAAACAACGCTCCTCCTGCCGATAACGCTCTTCAAGCTTGCCTAAAGCTTTTACGTGACTGCGTGCCTCGAGCCATCCATTGCGCCTCTGCTCTAACTGCTGAAGATATTGCTGCAGCCGCTGCTTTTGTTGCCCAATAGCCCGGTCGAGTTGAGTCAAAAAGCTTTGTAGCTGCTGAAGTTGTTGGACACCGACGCCATTTCGGCCCACGGTTTGGAAATACTGCGTATACTCTTCCCGATAGCGGTGCATCTCCTCTAGCTGGTGGTGCTGCTGCTGTAACAGGCGCTGGGCTTCACTTAATCCTCTAGCAGCCTGCTGTTCCTGGGCTTCCGCCACCCGGAGCAGGGAATACAAGCGATGGGAGCGGGTCATGAACGGCCTCCGCGATCCTCATGTCTTAATACGCCCGCAGCATTAGTCACGGGTGCCGCCGTCTTTGGGGGCTGCTGTTCCCTTAAAGCTTGTTGAAGCCCCTCAAGGCTCTCTTCAATGGAAAACGATTGAAACATATCTTGCTGGAGGAATGCTCGAAATTGGGATTGCCTATCAATGGCTTCATCGAGGCGAGGATCGCTACCACGGCGGTAAGCACCCACGCTGATAAGATCCCGATTCTGCTGATAAAGAGAGTAAATTTGCTTAAATTGCTGGGCTGCTTGCTGATGCGCTGACGTGGTGATTTGATTCATCACCCGGCTTACTGAAGCTTCAATATCAATGGCAGGATAGTGACCTGCTTCCGCCAACCGCCGAGACAGCACAATATGACCATCCAAAATGGCTCGGGCCGCATCAGCCACCGGATCATGGGTATCATCCCCTTCCGTGAGCACGGTATAAAAGGCGGTAATACTGCCACTGCCCGAGCGGCCGTTGCCCGCCCTTTCCACCAATTGGGGGACCTTGGCAAATACCGAGGGAGGATACCCTCGAGTCGCCGGCGGCTCGCCGATAGCTAAAGCCAATTCCCGCTGAGCATGGGCAAAACGGGTCAGAGAGTCCATCAACAATAACACCTGTTGGCCCTGATCGCGGAAATATTCGGCGATACTGGTGGCGAGCATGGCGCCATGAAGACGCATCAAGGGAGAATGATCTGCAGGGGTTGTTATCACCACCGAGCGCGCTAGTCCCTCCGGGCCTAGAGTGTTTTCGATAAATTCCTGGACCTCCCGGCCCCGCTCGCCAATCAGCCCCACCACGATGATATCTGCCTTAGCGTAGCGGGTCATCATGCCCAGTAGTATGCTCTTACCCACCCCGCTGCTCGCAAACAACCCCATGCGCTGACCGCGGCCAATGGTGACCAACCCATTAATAGCGGCTACCCCCACATCGAGGGGTTCCCTAATCGGTCGCCGCGCTAAGGGGTTGATGGGTTGGCCGTCCAGGGAAACATGATGGGGGGTACGCAAAGGACCTAGGCCATCCAGAGGGCGCCCTGCACCGTCCAGAACTCGACCCAGCAACCCCACGCCTACTGCTACTCCACCGCCCTGGGGAAGGGGGATCACCGGGGCGTTAGGCACCAACCCTCTCGGGTCGCCAGTGGGCATTAAAAAGAGCTTTTCTCCGGCAAAACCGACCACTTCAGCTTCTACCGGCGGCCTCTCCGGTCTTAAAATATGGCAACGCCCTCCTACCGGCAGTTGACACCCGACGGCTTCCAGGGTCAACCCCACCATTCGAATGAGACGCCCCTCCACCGTCAACAGGGGGGCTCTATCTTGGAGCAAACGCTCCCGACACTCAGCTAAGGTTTGCCGCCACCGGGCACCCAGAAGGGGAATTGTGGGCAGAGGGTCAGTCACGACCTTGATCGTCTTTCCGCTCGCCGCCAAGCACTCTGGCAATGGCGGCATTCAGTCGCGCCTCTACCGTGGCGTCTATCCTGGAATGTTCGGTCTCCAGCTGGCACCCTCCGCGGCTGAGGGAAGGGTCCTCTACCACTTGCCACCGCCGTTCCTCTCCAGAAAGGGACAAGGCAGAGCGCACCACGCCCACATCATCGGGGTGGAGTCGCAACCGTACATGGCGGCTATGGGAAGGGAGGTAATGCAATCCTTCCCGCACTGCCGCCACCACCTCACTGGGTTGGGTTTTGAGTTCTCGGCGTATAAGCTGGCGGGCAATGGCAATCCCAAGCTGCAGCAGTTCCTCCTCCACGGCCTCATCAAGCTCCCGGAGAGGCTCACTCAAAGTTGCCATTAACGCCTCAAGACGTGCTACTTTCTGCTCTAACTCCTTTTGCGCCGCCTTCCGCCCCTCCCTCAATCCCACATTAAAACCTTCCTCATAGGCCTGCTTTTGAAGAGCTTCCAATTGCTCTACCGTCAATGGCGAAGAGGTAGACGTTTCCGTTTGCTCCTGAGTTTCTAAGGTCGGCTGCCCCAGGTTAGCCTCGGCGGCTTTTTCATTACGCTCGGTATCCTGATTAGGGGTATGATCCTCCTCGGATTCTTCCTCCCCTACTAAAGGTAATTCCCAGCGCTCGTAGGCAGTGAGATCCCCTGGGCGCAAAATTTTAGATGTACTCATCGCCTCTGTTTCCTAAGGAAATATCCCCTGCTTCGGCTAACCGCCGAGCAATGGCAAGAATCTCCTTTTGCGCTGCTTCGACTTCACTCAAGCGCACAGGCCCTTTGCTTTCCAAATCCTCGCGCAACATCTCCCCCGCCCGTTTGGACATATTTTTGAAGATTTTCTGTTTAAGCTCTTCGGCAGCTCCCTTAAGAGCAATGATCAGGGTTTCAGAAGAAACCTCCCGCAGCAAGGACTGAATCCCCCGATCATCCACCTCCAGGAGGTTATCAAAGACAAACATGAGATCCTCAATATTCTGGCCCAGTTCTGCATCAGCCTCTTTAATCTGCTCCAGAACTTCGTTTTCTGCAGCACTGTCCAGTAAGTTGAGAATGTTGGCCACTGTCTTAACCCCCCCCACCGAAGAAGCCTTAAGGCTACTATGAGTGTCGGAAAATTGCTCCTCCAATATTCCGTTTAATTCATCCAAGGCCGAGGGCTGCACCCGCTCCAAGGTAGCAATCCGCAGCACGATATCTAGTCTTATCTGAGCAGCAAACAGGGACAGGACCTCAGCGGCTTGTTCGCTTTCTAAAAAGGAAAGCACGATAGCGATAACTTGAGGGTGCTCCCAATGGATAACCTGATAAATAGAACGGGCATCCATCCATTTGAGCTGCTCAATTCCATTAGTATTGCCGCCTAATAGAATGCGGTCAATGAGCGCTCCAGCCTTATCTTTACCCAGAGCGCTTTGCAACATCGTACGGACGTAATCATTAGAGCCTATCCCCAAAGCCGTCTCTTCCCTCACCTTTTCTGCAAAATCCTGAAGCACGGCATCGACCTGTTCCCTGGAAACACTCTGGAGGCTAGCCATGGTCGTCCCAATTTTTTGGATCTCTTTCGGCTCCAAATGCTTAAGCACATTAGCGGCACCCTGTTCACCCAAAGAACGTAACAGAATCGCCGCCCGTTCAATACCCGACAATTGGCCCTCAGCCATCGCGAGAGACCCAATTTTTGACAACTTGCGCGACCCGTTCGGAGTCATCCGCAGCCATCTTACGAACCATCGCCAAGTTAGCTTCTAGAGAATCAGGCCCTGATAATTGCAGCGTAGGGGTGTTACTACTCAAAGTCAGCTGATCTTCTTTTAACTCTTCTTCGTGACTGTCCTTGGGAAGAGAAGATACAGTCACTGGCTCGGGCACGGTAGTCAGCCTCCGGAAGGTAGGACGCAAGACTCCTAACAGCAAGAACAACACTGCCAAGATACCTCCCCCCTGTTTAACGGTTTCCCAGAACCACTCTTGTTGCCAGAAGGGGGGGGGGGGTAAGGGTTCTAACTCCTCGTTGGACACAAAAGGGGCATTAATCACATTGATAGTATCACCTCGATTCTGATTAAAGCCCACCGCCTCTTTGACCAGAGCGGTAATATGCTCCAGCTCTTGGGGGGAGCGTGGCAGGGTGTTGATATTGCCTTCGGCACCTGTCGCTAGTTTCTCATCCACCAAAACAGCCACGGAGAGGCGCCGAATAGAGCCAGGCGCTAGCCGAGTATGGCTGATAGTGCGATCCAGCTCATAATTACGAGTAGCCCGCAGGCTTCGAGTTGCTGGGGGTTCTGAAGGCTGGGGCTCACCCTCGTTGGCCCCATTGAAAGTCTCGGGAACCTGAGTTTCATTCGGCGGCTGGTTACTGAGCGCCCCGGGAATCCCTCCTGGAAAGAGACCACCAATCCGCTCTTCTTCTGCGGTTTGCTCACTGCGTAGGGCTCTTCTCTCCGGTTCATAGCGTTCTTGGGTCTGTTCCGTGATGGTAAAATCCACCTCAGCTACGACCTGGGCGCGCACCTTATCAGCACCTACTAATGGCGCCAGAATGCGTTGAATCCGGTGTCCATATTCCTCCTCAATGCGACGGGTATATTCGAACTGACTGGTTGTCATCTCTAGAGTCTGGGAACGTTCCGGCTGAGTGAGCAAATCCCCCCTCTGATTGACTACCGTCACCCCGGCGCTCTCCAAATCAGGAATGCTGGAAGCCACCAGGTGGGTGATGGCAGCCACCTGGCCTGGATCGAGCATGCGTCCGGCATACAAATCCAAGACAACCGAGGCAGAGGGTGCCTTGCGGTCGCGGATAAAAACCGACCGCTTGGGCAAGGCTAGATGGACACGGGCACTCTTGACGTTGTTCAGGGTGCTAATGGTGCGCGCCAATTCCCCTTCCAGAGCCCGCTGATAGCGAGCTTTTTCCAGGAATTCACTGACACCGAAACCAGGGTTCTGCTGTAGCAGTTCAAAACCGGTGCCAGCACTCCGGGGTAAACCTTCCATCGCTAGCTGCAGCCGCACTTCATGCACCTGGGAGGCGGGCACCATCAAAGCCCCTGTAAGGTTATCTAGTTTGTAGTCGATATCTGCTTTCTGCAAGGCTTCAACGACTTCTCCCTTTTCTTCGCCAGAAATAGCTCCATAAAGAATTTGATAATTCGGTGACTGAGACCATAAAAAAATGCCTACCCCTAACGCCACGCTGAGGGCAATCATGAGCAATAACCCCACCTGTTTTAGGGGGGATAGACGGGCTATATTCGCCTGTAATACTGCCAGGGATGAACTCGCAGCCGGCAACGTTTCCGGGGCAGCGGCAGGTGAATTTCTATTGGTGTTGGTGTTTGCGTCTGCCATCAATCCCAATTCCAAAGAGACCGACAAGGTTGACTTGGAAACCAGAAAGTAAAAAGGAGACCTCTTTATATTGATATTGAGGACTCCAGTCCCTCCAAGCCTGGAGCTGCTTCAATTGAGCTCTGAAGCCCTTCAGATCTGCATATTCATGATTTCTTGATAGGCAGAAACCAGTCGGTTACGAACTTGGAGTACGGCTTGGAAAGAAACGCCAGCTTTTTGAGAAGCGATCATCACTTCCGATAAGTCCACATTATTATCACCGAGGACAAAAGCCATCTCGAGATTACTGGACTGCTGCTGGGCTTCATTGACCGAGTTAAGGGCCTGCTCAAGCAAGAGCGCAAACTCATTCCCCGTAGCTTCACCCGAAGTCCTGGCTGAACCATTTTCAGCTAGAGCAGCCGCAGCCCGCATTTGCTCAAGAAGTTGGGTGCTATTGATCGGTTCCACAGCAGAATCCTCCCTCAGGTATTCGCTAAGGTAATCACTAAAGGCATTCGAAATTCAGGGTGTCAATCTTGTATTCGAGGGGGCAGGAATAGCCACACCAGCCTTTCTTAGCCGAGCAAGTTTATAACGCAGGGTTCGCTCGCTAATGCCTAACTGGGCGGCGGCCTGTTTCCGCCGCCCACCACAGCGCACCAGCGTATCTAGAATGAGTTGTTTTTCATGGCTTTTGAGATCCTTGCTAAGCTCTCCTACCCCCGTTGGAAGCGGCGCTTCTATCCCCGTTTCAAAGGCCAGCGCCTGGGTGCTTATCGCTTCTCCCTCTTCCAGAATCAAGGCCCGCTGAACAACATTATCCAGTTCACGAATATTTCCTGGCCAGGGATGGGCCAGCAGCTTGGCTTCGGCAGCGAGCGTCAAACGGGGTGGGAGACGACCCGCTGCTGCGGCCCGGCTGGCGATCAGTTGTCGCGCTAGGGGTAAAATATCTTTGGTGCGCTCCCGCAGGGGCGGCAGCTGCAAAGGAAAAACATTTAAGCGGTAATAAAGGTCTTCGCGAAACTGGCCACTCGCTATCTGCTCCCGGAGAGCACGATTGGTGGTTGCCAATACCCGCACATCCAAGGGGATCACTTTGCATCCGCCTAAGCGCTCTACTTCCCGCTCTTGTAATACGCGGAGCAACTTAGCCTGTAAATCCAAATCCATTTCCGAGATTTCATCCAGCAACAAAGTTCCTCCCTGGGCCTGCTCGAATTTGCCGGGATGAGTCTGGTGGGCACCAGTAAAAGCCCCTTTTTCATAGCCAAACAGGGTGGCCTCCAGCATATTCTCAGGAATGGCAGCGCAGTTGATGGCCACAAAAGGGCCTTCGCAGCACTTTGAGTGGCGGTGGATATAGTGTGCTAAAACCTCCTTCCCCGTGCCACTCTCACCACTAATAAGCACCGTAGCCTCGCTGCGAGCTACCCGCCGCGCTAGTTCCACTACCGCCCGGAAACGGGGATCAATGGCTACCAGAGATTCATCTTTTTCCAACACCCGCAGAGCTGGTTCATTTTTAACGACCAGAACCGAGGGTTGCACCATAACTTACTCCTTTGCTTTGAGAACTGCTTTAAAAAGGTCGAAGCATCCAGCAGGTGCTGGGAAATCCGCGGCTTTGCACATTGTTGCCTGATAGTACCGACATAGCGGGACATTCGCCCTCCGCACTTAAAACAATTATGCAAAAAGAACGCCAAACAAAAAAAGATTTAAAGAATCAGGTAAATAAGGAGTAAGCTCAGGTGGAAGTCAAAATCTTGACGTCATATCTTCGCGCTGGATACCGTATTTGCGCAGTTTTTCGACTAAAGTGGTACGCCGCATTCGCAGTCGATTGGCGGCTTGAGCCACGACCCCATCTGCCTCGTCCAGCGCTTGTTTGATGAGTGAACATTCGATGCGATTGAGGTGCTTTTTGAGGTCCAAACCTTCTCGCGGCAACCGGGGAGTCTCCGAAGTATCGACGACCTGCTCTAATGATGACACCTCTGGGACAAAAGGGTGGTTTTTGCCCTCATCTATTTGGTACTTCTGGGGCAAATCATGATAATCCACAACACCATAGGGATGGAGTATCATTAAACGCTCAATCAGGTTGGCCAGTTCTCGTACATTTCCCGGCCAGGGATACTGGCAGAGGGCCATCACCGCCGCCGGCGTCAAGCGGACAGCGCCTCCCTTTTCGTGCCCAATCCGGGTAATCAGTTCATTAATGAGCAGGGGGATATCTTCAACCCGGGCCCGCAAAGGCGGCATCTCAATCGGAAAAACATTAAGGCGGTAATAAAGGTCCTGGCGAAAATTTCCTTCTGTGAGTTGTTCTTCCAGGTCACGGTGGGTGGCCGCGATAACACGCACATCCACACTGATAAGCTTACTGCTTCCCACCCGCTCAAAAGTCCGTTCCTGCAATACCCGCAATAATTTCACCTGCATGGCCATAGGCATATCGCCGATTTCGTCCAGAAACAGGGTCCCTCCTTGGGCTAGCTCAAACCGCCCTTGGCGAGAGGTAATAGCTCCCGTAAAAGCCCCCTTCTCATGGCCAAAGAGTTCACTTTCCAGCAGTTCACCAGGAATAGCGCCACAATTGACGGGCACAAACGGCTTTCCCCGACGTGCGGAATAGTAGTGGAGATTCCGGGCAACCACTTCCTTGCCAGTCCCCGATTCCCCCAGGATCAGTACCGTTGCATTAGAATCAGCAACCTGTTCTATCAAATGGCGGACCATTCGAATAGCGCGGCTGTTGCCCACTAAGCTCCGAAACAGCTCTACAGGGCGTCCCCCTTCTTTTTTTTGTCGCCGGCCTTGGCGAAAAAGTTCTGCATTTTGCAAAGCACCTGTCAACTCTGCTTGGGTAAAAGGGTAACGGAGAATCCCTAGAGAGCCTGGCAAACGCCAACTTTCTTTCTCTTGACTGCGCTCCTTAGGCACCAATATCCATACCGGCAATTGCCTTTGCTCACTCGCCAATTCCTTCACTAGGGCAGCCGGCTGCACCTGATCTTCGTCGCAACGACCCAGCAACACGGCAACCACGGCTTGGAGATCGAGGTCATCCACCTGTTTTCGCCATTCCCGGCTTGGCTCAATAAGCACGGAACGGTAGCCAATAAACTCGATAATCGTTTGGAGGGCCTGGCCGCGTTCTTTATCACCCTCCAAGATCAATAAGCACGGAACGGTAGCCAATAAACTCGATAATCGTTTGGAGGGCCTGGCCGCGTTCTTTATCACCCTCCAAGATCAATACGACCTCAGCAGACATCGTAGGCTTTTCCTGCCTCTTAAGACACTGTCTCGGAGTACGAAGAAGAAAATTACATTTTCTAAGTAATGAGGAAAGTTAAACACCCCGAGAGGCGAATGTCAAAATTCTGTCGTACTGTCAGTATCAGACTCCTTCCTCGTAGGCGGGGAACCCCTTCGAGTTTGGGCAATGTGGCGCCGATGCCAGCGAAAGATGAATCGCTCTAGCCCTTCCCGAACCCCCTCTCCTAGCTCAGTGAAAAGCACCAAAATGCGGTACCCGTTAGCTTCCGCTTTTCGCGCCTTCACTTGGCCTAAAAAAACTAAAGGACGGCGGAGTTCTTCTTTTAGATAAACTTCAACCTGGACAGTCTCCCCCTTCATCGGTGTCTCCCGGGCCCACCATTGTAGCGTCTGAGCAGTAAGCCGCAGGGGAATGGCTTCTGGAAGTGGCATCTGCTGGGAGAGCAGCAATCCTATCTGCTCAAGCAACAAATCCATCTTCAACTCTAAACGCTGGAGTTCCGAATAAAGCAGCGGCTGCTCCTCCAGTAGCTCCAAAGGGGAGGGGATGGAGCTATTCAACAGCTTTAACAGTCGCTCGTTATCACGGCAAACAAACGCGCTGACCTTGGTTCCGGCTTCCACATAACGCCAAGTGAGGGGGTGCTGGCTTTGATAAAAAACCCCCTGCCCTAATGGTTGCGGCACGAGTTGACTTTCTGTTTCAGCCACAAGCTTCTACCTCAGACAAGGTGCGGGAATTGCTTCCCTTTTTTTGCCGGCTCAAGCTCCGTTGTCCAACGCGCAGCTTATAGAGGTTATCTTGATATTGCCTTCTATCTCCCGATGCAAGTTGATGCGCACACCCCGATGTGCTGGAGCCGCAGCCTGTTACTGATGATACGGGCACCATCTCCAATGCTCGGAGAGAGAGTGAAGGGGAAAAAAATCGAGCAAAAATACCCCTAGAGAGTATAGCTCCGATAGGTATCGCAAGCTTGAGAACCCTGCTGTAATTTCCTTAATCCTTGGGCAAAACAATCACGCTCCTGCTGACAAAGGGCGACGATTTGCTCATTGAGTGAAAAGAGTTGCTCCAGACGCTGCCGGGCGAAGGGAAAAGAAACAAGCGGATTCCCTGGAGGGAACAGTTGCTGCAATACTTTATCTCGCTCCACCTGCAGATCTGCCAGCTCTTGCCACGCACCCTCTTGAGCCTTTAAGAGCATCTTCTGGCTTAAGGCAAGGAGAATATCTAGGGTCTCCCCCACAACCACTGATCTCGGAATCGAATACTTTATGAAAACCCCAAATTACTCCCATTAACGAGACGAAGTTGGAGGAATCGATGCAGTCCCAGAAGACTCATAGGCCATTGGGGAATGTGCAGTGGAAATAGCGTCCCATCCCTTCTTAACCTCATTAAGGAGGTAGGTGACTTCCTCCAGCATGGCGCCATCATTATAAAGATTGGCCTCCAAGAGACGTCTCACAACATAATCATAAAGCCGATCCAAGTTAGCAGCAATTTCACCGCCTTGGTCATGGTTCAAGCTTGATTGTAAACCATCGACGATGTTAATCGCCCCACTGATATGGGTGCATTTTTGCGTTACATCGTTGCGTGCCATTGCCCCCTTAGCCACTGCAATTTTCTCTAGAACACCTTCCAATAACATCTGAATGAGACGGTGGGGATTAGCTCCAGTGACGGCACTTTGGGCACCAATCTGGCGATATTGTTGTAGCGCTCCCTTACGTGTCATAAGAGGTTCCTCTGCAATATTACCCAAGCCTTCTTTGAAAGTAATCACAAACTGTCCTACTCTAACTCAACATGCCCCACTAGGAGGAAGTTCTTCTCGGTAAAATAGTGATTTGCTGGCTTAAAAAATCACTGGTTGCTTGGAGCTGCCCAAGGAGACTGTCTAGCATAGTGAATTGCGTCCGGTAACGCTGCTCAAGGGCCTCTAGCCGCCGATCCAAAACCTCCCGCTGCTCGCCGAGATCAGCAATACGATCATTCAAGCCATCAATGCGATTGTCTAGAAACCCATCCGAGGCGGATACTTGTTCAAGAAAAGCATTAAGCCGAGCAGCGACTCCACGGGAAAAGGCAACGCTCCCCCGATCCCCAACACCGCCACCAAGCACTTCAAGCTTAACCCCTTCTGCCCCGCCGCTTCCGGTCAAGAAGCGGCCAGAACCGACTGCTGCTTGGCCGCCAATAGTTCCCGCCACATCCACCCCTGCATCGCCACTTTTCACAGTCAAACCCAGGGTTTGGGTAGTGGTCACAGCTGGCGAAGGATCTAACGATAGGAGTTCAACGCTTGAAGCACTTCCATAACGACTCGAGGTGATTTCAAGGTGGTCGCTCACAAACTCGACCGCCACACTCCCCCCTGCCTCACTCAGTTTGGGATTGCCGTTAATCTGGCTCTGGAGCGCTGCGGCAAGTTCCAAGCCACTGTTGTAGATCTCGTGGGTCAACGATATTGTCCCAAGCTCGCTGCCATCTACTTTGAGTGTGAATTCATCGTTGTCTGCATCGATAGTAATGGGAAAACTACCTGTCGCCTCCCCCGTATACTTCCCTTGGGTAGCCAACTGACTAATATGGACCTCATATTCACCGGCCCGGGTTGTCTCCGTGCCCTCCACAAAACGCACCAAGGGGTCCGAGGCCTTCCCACCGACCGCAAACAAACGAGCAATTGCCTCTGGATCGGTCTTAATAGCGCTCTGTAACTTACTCTCCTCTAAAGCTAAGGTCCCCTCTCGCTGGGTGGTGATCCCGATATCGGCCAGGGCCCGGTAGGGGCCAGACAGTCCGGTCACGGCATAGCCCATGAGACGGCGAATGCGGTTTTCTATTCCACGCAAACTCGCATCCCCTAGCAAGGCACCCCTTTCTCGGGTCTCCGGGTTATAGGAAGATAGCGAGTTTAAGCTCTCCACCAAGCCATTATAAGAGTCCACGAAACTCTTCACTGATTTGCTGATGACTTGTCCATCGGAAGCAACAGTGAGTGTCGTGGGGGAACTTGGTTCAGCACTTTTGAGATTTAAAGTTACTCCCTCAACCACTTCCGTGACAGTATTAGTGGAGCGGGTAATCCTCAGACCATCGACAAGGAGCCGAGCATCCTGGGCGGCCACCGTCTCCGTCAAATTCTTACCACTACCAACGCCTGGAGCGGCGGGGTCATAGGCCAGTTGCGATAAGCCATCGTCATCCACATTATCAGCTGGATCGGCACCTTCACCATCATCAACTGTAATTTGCAGGCTATGGATCACCCCCATGTCTTTAGAGGTAAACACCAGATGATCCCCGGTCCCACCATTGACGATGCTCGCACTGACTCCCATATTGGCTTCATTGACGGCATCGCGGATGCCGCTCAGGCTACTGTGGGCAGCATCAACGGTCACCACTTGGGCTGGTTTATCGGAATTCGCCGTGAAGGTGTTGGTGTCTTCATCATAGGTGCCAAAATGAAAGCTCAGGGTTCCCGTGCCGATAGTCGTGTGGGAGTCAGAGAATGTCTTCGAGGCGAGCTTCTGGGCTTGGGCAAGCTGCTGCACTTCTACCCGATAAGTACCGGTAGCCGCTTCCGCCGTCGTTACAGCGGTCAATAAACTCGTGTTGTCAACCCTGGCTTTAGTCCCTAGGAAAGCTGAAAGGGAGTTAAGCCCGGAAACGGCATTTTGGAAGTCCGCCAATTCACTTTTCAGGGTACCCACAGCGGACAGAGTCGTTTGCAGCTGAGCCTCCCGGCGATTGAAGCGGAGCCGCTGGGGCTGCCCTTCTGCCGCGACCAGTTGGTTAACCAAACTTTCAACGTCAAGCCCAGAACCAATACCCGACGAAGTAATCATGTTTCTTTCGTCCGTTCAGAAATAAGCCCACCGTTAAACCAATGTTTGAATGAGCGTGCCATCTGTCACTCCTTCCCCGCCTTCTTCCGCTACTCGCCGCGCCAGCGTCAGCACTTCTTCTCGAGGGATCTGCCGAATCACTTCTTCGCTTTCCCTGTCAACAACCTTAATCACAGTGCGGCCCGTCACCTCATCGATACTAAACTGTAATTCCCGGCGCACGCTTTGCAAAAAATGGTTGATGCTTTGCACTGCCTCAACCAACTGTTGAGGGTCGACTTCCCCCTTCTCCCCTTCCTTTCCCTTAGACTGAGACGAGCCGGCAGTCAATGGCTGCTGCTCGCTAGGCGGATGAACTTTGATCTCGGATGCTTGGGAAAGTCCATCTGGGATTTCCCTAGGCATGAGCTCTGGAGAAATAGCATTAGACATTCGCTGATTCCTGGCGAGAGATTCGATTAAAAAGTATCACGTTCGGGGCTTGGCCCCGAACGTGATATGGATTAGCTTGAAGTTACCCTAATAAACTCAATACGTTTTGGGGCAATGAATTGGCCTGGGCCAACATGGCGGTACCTGCCTGTTGGAGAATCTGGTTGCGGGTCAATTCAGCCGTCTCGGCCGCAAAATCAGCATCCCGGATGCGGGAACGGGCGGCGGAAACGTTTTCGGAGACGCTTTCCAAGTTTGAAATGGTGGACTCAAAACGATTTTGCAGCGCTCCTAAATCCGCCCGCTGAGTCGAGATGGAACCGAGGGCCTTATCAAGAACAGAAAGGGCACTATTGGAGCCGCTTTGGGTGGAGATATCCACCTGGGCCACCGAGGACAAGGACGAGGCGATGCTAGTCCCAGCCAAAACCGTAGCATCCCCGGTCACCGTGAAGCTTTTATCTGATTGGAAATCTACTTGGCCCCCTACTACGAGACTGTCTGTTTCCCCATTCCCATCATCCTGTATTAAGTTTTGTGCCCCCACAGCAAATGCTACCGCGCCAGCCCCAGCGCCGGTATTAGCTGCATCCGAGATGAGAATATCCTCGCCATCCGTATTTTCCAGGGTAATGGCATCCCTATTTTCACTAAGGGTAGCGGTCACCCCCGTCTCGGCGCTTTGGGCATTGATAGCATCCGCCAAGTTGGTCAAATCAGTCGTGGTGACCCCCGCGGAAATGGAGGCGGCCGTTCCTCCACTCGACTGGAGGGTGAAAGCGATTGTTCCATCGGCCGCGTTGTCCAAGGTGACTGAGGTCTGGGCCGTGGCCGTCACGCCGGTGGTGCCGGATTGCCCATTGACTAAATCGGCGATTGCTTGGGCGGTCTCACCGCCGGCAAGAGTTACCGTTTCAGAGCCTATGGCGCCATTGAGAATCACACTCTGAGCGGCGACACCATTATCCCCCGTGGTATCTGCTGCTAACGTTAAAGCCCCCACATTGGTGTTACTGCTTCCCTGATGCTCGCCAATGTCGGTAGCACGAGTGCTATTGATAGAAAAATTGATGGTTTGGTTGACTTTATCCCCAACCTGGAATTTCTGCCCGGTAAAAGAACCATCCAACAAAGTTTTACCATTGAAAGAGGTGGTATCCGCAATCCGGTTGAGTTCTGTCTGAAGTTGGGAAACCTCTTTTTGCAGATTTACTCGGTCCGCACTGCTGTTGGTGTCATTGGCCGATTGGACCGCCAACTCACGCATCCGTTGCAGGATGTTGGTGGCTTCTGTCATTGCCCCTTCGGCCGTTTGGGTAACGGAGATAGCATCATTGGCATTACGGACCGCCTGGTTTAGACCCCGAATCTGTGAGTTCATCCGGTCGGTAATGGCTAAGCCAGCGGCATCATCCTTGGCGCTATTGATCCGCAAACCTGAGGACAAACGCTGTAACGAAGTCTGCAGCGCACTCTGGGAACGATCAAGATTCCGCTGTGCGTTCAGCGACATAATATTAGTATTCATAATTTGAGGCATTGTTACCCTCCCTTAGATATTTTCCGGGTTTGTCCCCAACTAAATTATCTCCAGCGGAGATGCGCAAAAGGCGCATTCGTCGCTTCCACGGAAAGGATCGGCAAAATAGGAGGAAACTTTAGGCTAGAGTCGGCAAGAGTTTGCCGCCCCAATTAGAGCGCTTAGAGGAAATTAAATAGGGATAAGCCCTGCAACCGGGTATAGGTTCGCTGAGCGGCTTCAAGGGCCGTTAGTTGCTGATTGAGATGGCCAATGGCCTCGGCAAAATCGAGATCGTTAAGAGAGGATTGCAGCTCAGCCATTTGCAGACTAAGGTCTTCGTTCATTTGGCGCTCGCTATCGATGGCATTAAGACGAGCTCCGACCCCTGCCCGGATCTCTGAAACCTTCCCCAGCGCTTGATCCAAATCAGTGAGGGTTCTATTCATATCATTATTGAAACGGGCCTGGCTGGCCGTGTCGCTCACTGGCTGCTCCAAAGCATCAATAAAACGTTGGATAGTAGTGAACATATCCTGATGGGCGCTGGAACGGATAGTAAAACGATCTCCATCTCCAGGTGTGCCGGTTACGCTCACTTGGGCACCCCCAAACGCAATTGCTTCCCCACTGACAAAATTGCCATTGGTCACAACGTTATTTTGTGAGTCTAGGACTTCAAAAGTAAGGGGGTCACTAGGCTGTGGCTGAGAAAAGCGCAAAGTGTAATCGTCAGGAACAAAAATCCCACTGACCGAACCAGGACCTATCACCCCCGAGCCACTATTCGAAGGGTCCGTCTCAGTAACAAAAGTGCCATTCCCCTCGCGGATGGCCAGAAATACCTCAGAGCCCGGATCACTGTCCGCCATCTGCACTGAAGGACTGATTTGTATTAGGCGCTGACCCTGATCGCCCTGGTAGGCAAAATCTCCTCCTTCCCGGGTAAAGGGTTGGGTGCGACCTTTAAAACCGGCAAAAAGATACTCACCGCTGGCATCTTGAGAATTGGCAAGCCCCTGAAGTTCCTCAAGACGCTGCCGAACTTCCTTGGCCATCATGATTCGATTCTCATTATTTTGAGAACCATTATTCGCCTGTACCGCCAGCTCCCGCACCCGCTGCAGTAAATCCCCCACCCCTGCCAAGGCTGTTTCCTCTTGGGACAGACGAGCCGTCGCCCCATCGGCGTTTCTTTGGAATTGGGAGAGCTGCTCTAAAGTTTCACGAACATCTAGCAGGCGAGCGGCAGCGGCAGGATCATCGGCCGGAGTAAGAATACGCCGGCCAGTGACTAATTGCTGTTGAATTTTGCTGACCTGGGCCTGCTGATCCAATATCCCATCAATGCTTTGTTGTTGGAATAAAGAAGTGGAGATACGCATGGATTATCTACCTACTGCACCTAACAAAGACTGAAACATAGTATCGGCAACCGAGATCACCCGGGCGGCGGCTTGAAAAGCCTGCTGAAAACGGAGTAAGTTAGCCGCCTCCTCCTCCAAGTTCACTCCCGACACGCCTTCCCGGACTTCAACTGCCTGATCTAACAAAGCTCCACTGGTATCCCGGTTCACTTCCGCTTGACGAGTGCGGACACCAACATCCACGACCAAACGACTATACTGTTCCTGGTAAGTTGCTGTCTCATTTTGGAGAAGACTTTGAGTTTGCAGCCCGGAGAGTACGAGGGCATTACGGTTATCGCTCACGCCCCCAGTATTATTATGAACAACAAAATTGTCTCCATCGGCAGGGGTGCCCGAAATAGTGAAGGTGATCCCCCCTAAGATAGAAAAGGTGAATTCCTTGCCGTCACCCTCAGTCGCGGGATCATAACCCAACACGCCACCCGGCCCCCCATTCACATTGAATTGTTTTGCTGCCGCATCATAGTTTAGGGTAATCTGCCCATTAGTAGGCAAAGGAAGGCCGTTGGTGTTGGTTACCGAAGCCGCTGAGATTTGCCCTGTCCCCTTATTGCCAAGATTTGCTTCGGTACGGATCGGTGCGGCGGCGGCAATACGGCTAGTATCGGTGAGCATCACCCCGAAATTTTGGGCGGCTTCCCGGGTAGGTTGGATAAGATAGCTATCTCCCGAATCCATGGAACCAGCGGTTAAATCTAAAGTTAGCCCATCGATGGTTGCCGTACCGCCAGGAAAATTAGTCAAAGAGTAAACCTGGTTATCTGACAAGCGGGTGAGCGTGTAGCTTGCACCATTGCGCTCCAACCGATAATCACTGTCAGTGAGCTCGCTAACATTGCTAACAGTGATCTCCACCATGCCATCGCCGGTATTATCCGTCCGAGGCAAAGAAACCGGAGCACTGGAATCGATAGGGGAAAAAAAATCGTGCCCCAGCTCTCCTTTGAGATCCATTCCTAAGTGGTGCTGAGCATTAAAGGTTTGAGTAATTCCAAGCGCCAATTGGCCCAAGTTATTGCGGGACGGTTCCAGTACTTGAGCCCGGAAAGAAAGTAAAGCGCCTAATTCACCCCCCGCCATTTGGTCGGAGACTGCCAAAGTATCACTGCCCACGCTATAACCAATGTCTAAGCGGGAGCTATCGTAGGGATCGCGAAGAGTCGCTAGCTTACTGTTGTGGTCACCCACGACTAGGGACTGGCCATTGCCAACAAAAACATTGAGCATTCCATCTTCTTGGGGAAATACCGTCACGGCCACTTTCTGAGCAAGCTCCCCAATGAGCTGGTCCCGCTGATCCAGTAAATCATTGGCTGGCTGGCTGCTATTTTGCCCCTGGAATTCAGAGAGACGCTGATTGAGCTTGGCAATAGAGGAAGCAAGAGTATTGACTTCCGCCACTGTATCCCGAAGTTGAGTATTCACTGAATCATGGAGATCACGCAGGCGACCATCGAGAAAATGGAAGCGGGCAGCCAATACTTCCCCTTCGGTAAGCAATGCCTGCCGAGCTGCCGGTGCAGAGGGAGCATCGGCCACCTCTTGCACCGAATTAAAAAATTGCTGCAAGGTGGGGGATAAGCCGGCCTCAGAGTCCGCAAAAAGATGGTCAAGCTGAGCTGTCAGATCATGAAAGGTTTCGAATTGGGCGTGCTCAGAAGTATACCCTTGTACCTGCTCGGTCAAGAAGGCGTCATAGGCACGATGCACGGTGGTGACACTAACTCCGGTACCAATAAACCCATTCCCTGAAAATTCAAGCAGTTGAGTGGCTAGTTCCGTGCGCTGCCGAGAAAAACCGGGGGTATTAACATTCGCAACATTATGACTGGTGGTCGCCAAGGACCGCTGCATGGCTAAGAGCCCAGAAAGGCCGATACTCAGTGGGTCGCCTGTTGCCATGGTGAATTTTGCCTTGTCTGCAACCTAGCCGGAATTAAATTTCCTTAAGCGTCATTCTTGCCTCCCTTAAAGCCTGTCCTAACGTCTCGCTCCTTAAAACCCCTAATACTTTATCTGCATAGGCAGGATCCGTCGCGTAGCCAGCCTCAGCTAAGGCTCGGATAAAGCTCTCAGGACTGCGAGTATGGCTTAAGGCATGATGATAGCGGGGCTGCTGCTGCAAAAATGTGACGTAATCCTCAAAACTCTCCCGAAAGGATGTATAGACCCGGAAACGGGCTTGCTCACGCACGGCAATCCCCTCCCGGTATTCGATAGTACCTATCTGAGTCACTGGGCCCTGCCACTGACCGTCCGCCTTGATATTAAACAGATTGTAGCTACTCTCCTGGGCCTCAGTACGGAGGATCTGCCGCCCCCATCCTGTTTCTAGAGCGGCTTGAGCAAGCAGCACCCGAGGATCGACCTGAAGAGCGTGCGCCGCCTCCTGGGCATAGGGCCAAAGGGTTTGGGCAAATTCGGCCGGCGTTGCCAAGACGGGTGCTGTCTTTTCAGTGACCGTGACTCTCTCTATTGGAGTGCGGGCAATGGCGGTCTTCTGGACTGAAGACAGGGATTCTTTCCCTGGGATTTTGTTTCCCAGCTGGGAAACAATCATATCCGCTAAACCCAATCCCCCCTTACGGGCCAGTTCAAGGGAAATCTGCTGATCAAAAAGTCCTTGATAAAATTGAACCTGTTGGCTACTCAAGAGTCCTTCCCCCTGGCTGGCTTCCCGCATATTTTTTAGCACTAGCTGGACAAAGAGAGATTCAAATTGGGCTCCGATTTGGCGCAATGTCTCGGGATCTTTCGGTGCTTGCCGTGCGGTCTGGCGAAGCTCATCAAAGCTGTCAGCAATGGTGTAAAGTGGAGTGGTTGATGGAGCCATGGGCTTAGCCTGGATAATTCATAAGATCACCATAAAGACACTAAGAGCACAAAGAAATCAACCGGTCATAAGGCGCGTTCAAAGAATGACTAATTCTGCTCGCAGGGCGTCGGCCTGCTTGAGGGCTTCGAGAATCGCCATTAAATCTCCTGGCGCTGCTCCCACCTGGTTCACCGCCCGCACAATATCACCCAGTGACACTCCAGGGGCAAATAAAAACATCCGGCTACCTTCTTCCTTTACCTCTATGTCCGTGCGCGGCACCACCGCCGTCTGTCCACCAGACAAGGGAGGCGGTTGGCTAATTGCCGGATTAGCCGTGATGGTCACCGTCAGGCTGCCGTGAGAGACGGCCACAGGTTGCACCCGCACATGCTGGCCGATCACCACAGTCCCGGTGCGAGAATTGATAACCACCTTCGCCGCGGCCTCACCGGGTTCGACCTCTAAGTTCTCCAACAAGGAGACAAAGCTGACCCGCTGCGCCGGATCAGGAGGTGCGTTAACCTGGATCGACGTCCCGTCTAAGGGACGAGCGGTGCCGGCACCGATCGCCTGGTTGATAGTCACGGCAACCCGGTTAGCCGTCGTGAAATCCGAGGTATGGAGATTAAGGACAATGTGGTCACCCTCCTTAAAGGGATTAGCCACATGCCGTTCCACCGTAGCTCCGTTGGGGATACGTCCGGTGCTGGGTACATTGACAGTCACCCGGGAACCATCATTTCCTTCGATACCAAATCCCCCCACCACCAGATTGCCCTGGGCCATAGCATAGACGCTGCCATCGGCGCCCTTGAGGGGAGTCAATAACAGGCTCCCGCCACGCAGGCTCCTGGCGTTACCCAGTGAAGCGACGGTAATATCAATCTGCTGACCAGGTTTGGCAAAGGGAGGCAATTGGGCATGGACGGAGACTGCCGCTACATTTTTTGGCTGGGGATTAACACCGGGGGGCAAATTGATCCCAAACTCCCGCAACATATTCCTGAGGCTTTGAGTAGTATAGGGTACCTGCGTCACTTGGTCTCCTGTGCCATCCAATCCCACCACCAGGCCGTAACCCACCAGTTGGTTGCTACGAACCCCGGCGATGGCGGCCAGATCCTTTACCCGCTCAGCTTGGGCCGCTTGGCCTAGCCAGAGTAAGATCACTAGGAACAGAATCTGAATTATTTTCACCGCAAAACTCCGCGGGCTTCTGATTTTAGTTGGGAATAGTTGGCCAGGTGAACTCACTTAAAAAGGCATAAATTTGCTAAAGAAAAGCCGGGTGAGCCAACCCATGCGATTGGCATCCTGGGTTGCGCCATCGCCTACATAGGCGAGACGGACATCCGCAAGTCTTAAAGAAGACACCGTATTATCCGGCTGGATATCCCGGGGACTGACAATACCAGAGATTCGCAGATATTCGTTGCCCTGGTTGATAGTGATGACCTTCTCCCCTTGGACGATAAGATTGCCGTTTGGCAACACTTCAGCGACAGTAACAGTAATGTGACCATTGAGGCGGTTATTCTGGCTGCTATCTCCACTTCCGGAGAAGGCACCTTCAACCGCAGCGGCCATTTCCAGGGAATTGTTCTTGTTGCTGGCTAAAGGAAACCATTTAGGGGTATCGAATTGGACGGCAGAACCCAGCAAGGTGGGATTAGTTAAAGAATAACTGGTTTCCTTGTCGATGGCGGTGTCACTCTCTTTCTCCGCATCAGTCCGCTCTTCCAGCACAATAGTCAGTACATCACCGGCCTGCCGCGCCCGGTAATCGGTAAACAATGAGAGCTCATACCCGGCGTGATAAATCGCCCCGTTATTATGCTGAGGCGGTGGCGTTGTCCTAGGGAGGGTTGCTGCAAAATGAGGATCCGGTTTGGGCACCTGGGCCGCACAGCCGGCAATGAGAGCAATACCCACCATGCTGATCATGATTTTTTTTAAGTACGCCGGCGGAAGTTTTGAGGGGTTGCTTTTCCTGACCTCTATGCCAGCCGGCACACTCTTGTTCGTGCCCGCAGTGCACGCTACTTGTTGCCTTGTCGGAGCGGTTGAGAAACGCAAAACTGACCGCGCTCTTCTCAAAAATTTTGCCGAGATATTGATGCCCATGCTTGAAGCATTACCGATTTTGCCGCCCCTAAGTTGCATAGTTTTTTAAAGACTCTGGGTCGCAAACTGGAGCATTTCATCCGTGCCCGCAATTGCTTTAGAGTTCATTTCATAGGCCCGCTGGGTTTCAATCATATTGACCAACTCTTCCACCACATTCACATTAGCGCCCTCTAAAGCGCCTTGGACCAAAGTCCCGAAGCCGGTAAGCCCCGGAATTCCCGTTTGGGCGACACCACTAGAGGCGGTTTCCTTGAAGAGGTTATTGCCAATGGGCTGTAACCCTGCCGGATTAATAAAATCGGCCAATTGAACATTTCCCAGTTGGGTAGGCGCGGTGTCCCCCGCCACTAATACCGACACGATACCGTCAGAGCCAACGGTCACAGAGAGGGCACCTTCAGGAATAGTAATCCGCGGCTCTACAGGATAGCCGCTGGAAGTCACCAACTGGCCATTGGCGTCCACCTGGAAGGTACCGTCACGGGTATAAGCTAAACTGCCATCAGGCATGAGGATCTGAAAAAAACCCCGCCCCTGAATAGCTAAATCAAGGGGATTTTCAGTCTGAGCAATGCTCCCTTGAGAAAAGAGTTTCTCAGTGGCGACAGTCCGCACTCCCGTACCTAGCATTAACCCGGAAGGTAACTGGGTATTCTGGGAAGACTGGGCACCCGGCTGGCGTACCGTTTGGTATAGCAAGTCTTCGAAGACAGCCCGGCCGCGCTTAAAACCGGTGGTATTGACATTGGCAAGGTTATTGGAAATAACCGCCATGCGGGTCTGTTGCGCATCAAGGCCGGTCTTGGCAATCCATAAAGCTTGATTCATGGCCCATTCCCCCTTTATTTTAAATTTAAACCGTCTTTTAACTCATTCGAAGCATTTGAGCAGAGGAGGCATCTAGTTCCTCCGCCGCCTGCATCATCTTGACCTGCATTTCGTACTGGCGGGCTAGGGCAATCATTTCCACCATAGCGTCCACTCCATTGACATTGCTAGCCTCCAACATCCCTGAAGCTAGAGATACTGAAGCATCTGGCGGAGCGGCAGTGCCATCCGCTAGCCGCAGCAAACCATCTTCGCCTTTTTTTAACTGGGCCAAGGGAGGATTCACCAGCTTGATCCGGTCCAACACGGCTAAGGTATTGGCCTCTTGCCCCAAGGGACGGATGGAGATGGTACCATCGGTGCCGATTTCCACGGTTTCCGCCGGCGGAATAGCGACCGGTCCACCTTCCCCAAGGACCGGCTGGCCTGCTCCTGTGGTCAAAATCCCATTGCTGGAAATTTTAAGATTGCCTGCTCGAGAATAGGCCTCGTTCCCATCGAAACCCTGCACGGCAATCAGGCCTTCTCCCTGTACCGCTACATCTAGTTCCCGATCGGTACTTTGGAGAACCCCCGGGGTGAAATCCA
This sequence comes from Nitrosococcus wardiae, assembly GCF_004421105.1. Taxonomy (NCBI): domain Bacteria; kingdom Pseudomonadati; phylum Pseudomonadota; class Gammaproteobacteria; order Chromatiales; family Chromatiaceae; genus Nitrosococcus; species Nitrosococcus wardiae. The sequence goes on along the minus strand of NZ_CP038033.1, from coordinate 1,829,778 downwards.
CTCCAGGGCGTTCTGCCATGGCATAGACTCGGGTAGGGTAACCTGCACCAAACACGGGCATACTGCGGAACTGGGATAAATCAGCCCGAAATCCTGTAGTATTGAGATTGGCTAAATTGTGATTATTAGCAGCAGTGGCCTGCATCATCTGCTGGGCCCCTGTCATTGCCACATAAAGCATTCGATCCATTCTGATTTACTCTCTCTACTCATGCTTAACGAATATTAAGAATGGTATCCGTGAGGGTACTCACCGTCTCAATGGCCCTGGCATTTGCCTGGAAGTTACGCTGGGCGGTAATCAGATGCACCAATTCCGCAGTGAGATCCACGTTGGAACTCTCCAAGGCCCCTCCCTGGATTAAACCAAAACTGCCATTGCCCGCCTCACCCGCTATGGCGGCTCCTGAGTCAATGGTGCTCTCCCAAGCATTATTCCCTAACTGACGCAGCCCTTGTTCATTAGGGAATTGAGCCAACGCCACCTTTGCTAGGGCTAAATCTTGCCCATTGCTGAAATTGGCCCGAATGACCCCCGTTTCACTGATATCCAACCCAGTAAGTCGGCCTGACGTAAACCCATCTTGATCCAATGCTGTGACATTAAATGGCGAAGCCACCTGGGTGGTGGTGGTAGAGGGAAAGTTCAGCGTCAAGGCCATATCATCGGCGCCATTGCCAAGAACCACAGGATCAGTCACCAAAGGGCTAGGCGTTGTCCCCGTCAAGCTGCCTGCCGAATCGAAATTAAGGACCCCATACTGGATACCACCTGTGCCGGCGGTACCTCCATTGACATTGACGAGGGCCCCATCCAAGGCGTGATAAACGGCCCACTGGTTGGGGCTATTGGTGTCCTTAATGAAATACAAGGTAGAAATATGGCTATTGCCAAGGGAATCGAAAACCGTCGTTGATGTGGAAGCCGTGAAAGTATCGGCATCCAAAGGATCGAAATTAGCCGGGTCCAGGGAAGCGGCATCCGCAGGCAGATTAGCCCCTATATTGATTTGGCTGGTTGCTTGGGGGGTTACCGCCGAGGTAGGAAGCCGCACCGGCTGAGAACTTTCCAAACTCGATGCGGTAACAGTGCCCTCCTGGTTGACAGGAAAAGTGCGCAAAAATTGACCCGCGCCATTAACTACATAGCCATCCTTATTGATACTAAAGGCACCTGCCCGAGAATAGACCAATTCATTGCTGGTCAAGTTGGGAGACAAAGCAAAAACCCCCCGGCCACTGATGGCCAGATCTAGCATATTTTGTGTGAAGTCTAAATTTCCCTGATCAAACTGCTGGGCCGCCCGGCTGAGCAAAACACCACTGCCCACTGCCGTCTTCGGGCTGCCGAAAGAGGAGACGGCAAAAATATCGGCAAATTCAGCCCGCGACCTTTTAAAACCTGTGGTGTTGGCATTAGCAATATTATTTGAGACCACATCCAGATCAGAGGATGCAGCATTCAGACCACTAAGCGAATTATTAAACGACATAACATTTCTCCTCGACCCAAGACCCTATAAAATTTGCTCCACTTGACCAAAGGGTACCGACCCCTGTCCTACCAGATTGAGAGTCAATCCTTCGCCCCCTTCTTTGATAACCACGCTGTCCACCCGCGCTACCGCAAATGAAGGCAAGGCTTGGGTGTTGCCATCGACCACCCCTTCCACCTTGAATTGGTAAAGCCCAGGCGGGGCTGAGGTCCCATCCTCCTTGAAACCATCCCAGGCAAAGTGAACGGTTCCGCTTTGGCCTGCTCCTAGATCTAAAGACCGGACCAACTGGCCAGCTTGATCAAAAATCTTCAATTGCAGGCTGCTTGCTTCTGAAGGCAACTTGACAGCTCCCCGCAAGGAGCCCTCTGCCTCCAGCGAACCGACCTCCGAAGGCACTAATACCGAGCGGCCAACTAAACCCGAAGCTTGCAGCGCTTGATTGGACTGCATGGAACCGCTGAGTTCTTTAAAGGAGTTTTGCAGATCTTGAATCCCACTCACCGTCCCAAACTGAGCCATCTGGCCAAGGAAAGTGCTATTATCCATGGGTTCAAAAGGGTCCTGGTGATTAAGCTGGGTAGTCATCAATTTCAGAAATTGTTCTAACCCCAATTCGGTGTTTTGAGGCTTTTTATCGGGTGGTCGGGTCAGTCCTAATTCTTTATAAATATCCAGGTTGGAATGGGTCGCAGTAACCATTATTTAATGCTTTCCCTATCCGCTATTCACCCAATTGCAGGGTGCGTAACAGTAACTGTTTGGAAGTATTGGCAACCTCCACGCTATTCTGATAACTGCGTGAAGCCGAAATCATATTGGCCATTTCCTCAATGGGATTCACATTGGGATGAAAAATATATCCTGCCTCGTTGGCCATGGGGTGATCAGGAGCATACTCCTGCCGTAGCGGGGCCTTGCTCTCCACGACCCCCAGCACTTGCACTCCCCCGGTAGCCGCCCCTTGATTAAATTCATTCAACACAGTAGCGAACACCGGATGGCGGGCCCGATAAGTCTGATTTACGCTACTGCTGACACTATCGGCGTTGGCAAGATTGCTGGCGGTAGTATTCAGTCGCAGGGTTTGGGCACTCATCGCAGTACCCGAAATATCAATGATTTTGAACAATGACATGGCGCTACTCTCCCTTCAGGGCCGACCGCAGTCCTTTGAAGCTGCCACTCAGGAAGTGGAGACTGGCTTGGTATTGGAGCGCATTCTGCATGAATTTACCATGCTCCACCTGGCTGTCCACCGTATTGCCATCGATGGAAGCTTGTAGGGGGACGCGATAAAGGGCCTCCCCTCCAGGGAGTTGCCCTGCCGCAGAAGGCAAATGCTTCGCATGGGTGACTTGCAGTGGCAGGGCTGTTCCCTGGGCCTGCTGGAGTGCCGTCTTAAAATCAATATCTCTTGCCTTATAGTCCGGCGTATCAGCATTAGCGAGATTGGCCGCCAATAATTCGGCGCGCCGAGACCAAAGGCTCAAAGCATAAGGATGAATTCCCAATGCCGAATCAAAGGAAATAGACATAGCTCACTCCCGGCAATCAATAAATTGAATTACCCTAAAACACATGCAAGGGTTATGCCACCTAGAAGTAATGCTAAGAATCAAACAGATAGAAACTAAATATTTACTGGCAAGCTATCCTCACCCGGCAAATAATTGCCGCAGGCGGCAATAGCGCTTGCCTTGTCATCCTGGCATACTTTGCCTGCTAGGTTGCAAGCGACGATTAACTTAACACACAAGAAAAACTACGCTATAAACATTTATGAATCAGAAATTTGCTTCTAAATCCGTGTTGGTTACCGGTTGCTCTAGCGGCATTGGCCGCTGCGTTGCCAGGGGGTTACAAGCCCGCGGTTATCGTGTCTTCGCCACAGCACGCCGAACCCAAGATCTCGAAGAACTCACGGCTGAAGGTCTAGAGGCCATTTCCCTTGAACTCAGCGATGAAGCCTCCATTGCTAATACGGTGGACACCGTTCTGGAACGAACGGGGGGGCAACTTTATGCTCTGTTTAACAATGCAGCTTACGGCCAGCCGGGTGCTGTAGAAGATTTATGCCGGGAAGTATTGCGAGCCCAATTAGAAACCAATACCCTAGGAACTCAGGAACTGACCAACCGCCTGATCCCCGCCATGCGCAATCAAGGCGCTGGCCGCATCATCTACAATAGCTCTGTGCTCGGTTTTATCGCTCTGCCCTTCCGCGGAGCTTATAACGCCAGCAAATATGCTCTGGAAGCCTTAGCAGACACTCTTCGCCTAGAGCTCTATGGAAGCGGAATTAAGGTCTCTGTTATTGAGCCTGGCCCCATCAGTAGCCAATTCCGCCACAATTCATATCAAAAGTACCTGGAAAACATCGACCCTACACGCAGCGCCCATTACCAAACCTATCTCGCTATGGAACAGCGCCTAAAAAAATGCGGGCCCGCCGTCCCCTTCACCCTTCCCCCTGAGTCCGTGCTCAAAAAAGTCATCCATGCTCTAGAAGCACCACGACCCCGAGCACGCTATTATGTCACCACTCCCACTCATGTTTTTGCCGCGCTGAAACGTATGCTCCCCCACGCTGCCATGGATTGGATACTTCGTCAGGTTTCTCGCAGCGAAAACCGGTAGCGCTGGCACCATTTGGATACCCGCACAGGAAACCTCCACCACTCCATTTAAACCTAATTAGCTCCATGGAAAGGGAACCTTGCCGCGGGCGACCCAAACCATATAACCAAATAAGATAAGGGCCACACACCCTGCAATGGCCCGAGTAGGCTTAGTCCGACCACGTTTCAAAGCAATACTGCCGAAAACGATATAACCTATCAGCGCCAGGACCTTTGCCGTAAGCCAATCATTCACAAACGGGTATTGATGCAAGATAAGCGTTAAACCAATAGCGCTTGTCAATAACACCGTATCCACCATATGGGGGACAATGCGCACCCAGCGTTGCTGCAAATACTGGGGAGAAAACAGCATCCACAAGCCGCGCCCAATGAAAAGCACCAAAGTAGTCGCTACACTGGCAAGGTGGATATATTTAAGCGTGAGGTATAAAGTCATACTGCTACCTTATCCTAATACTTATGCATAGAATATGTAATATCACAGGGTGAGCGGCTGTGAAATTGAACTAAAGCCTGCAAGGGCCTGCTTGCAGTTTGGCTCCCCACAACCGACTTACCCTGACAACATTCGAAGATTTCTGCTGAGGTACTCAGTTCTACAGGCGCCTCTTCAATTTTTAATTGCACGAAGATAATGCCATGGAACCCCAAACAACACGACCAGCGAAGGAAAACAGCCAACGGATTCAACCGCTAGCGACCTTGCTTCGATATTCCCTCAAAAACTTTTACCGGATCCGGGTCAAAGGCTTGGAACATTACCAAAAAGCCGGCCAGCGGGTATTACTAATCGCCAACCATATCTCTTTTCTCGATCCCTTGCTCCTGGCAACATTTCTTCCCCAGGACACGGTCTTCGCTATCCCTCCCCAGTTGGCCCAAAACCGTTGGCTACGCCCCTGGCTCAAGCTAATCCCCACTTTCCCTTTAGACCTTATGGATCCCTCTGCCCCGCAAGTGTTACTTCGGCGCCTTAACGAGCACCGTCAGGTGGTCCTTTTTCCCGAGGGGCGGATCAGCGCGACAGGTTCGATAATGAAAATTTACCAAGCTCCAGGATGGGCCGCCTATAAATCCGGAGCCAGGGTGCTACCCGTACGGATTGAGGGGGCTGAAGACACCCCCTTTTCCTGCATGCGCGGCCGTCGCAGATGGTTCCCTCCCATTACCATTACCCTATTACCGCCCCAGGACTTTACTCTACCGCCGCAACTTCCTAGCCGGGAACGACGCAGACAGGCAGAAGTCCGGCTGCTGGAAACCATCACGGAAATAAAATTCTCCAACAGCCATTATCGCCGTACAGTCTTTGAAGCTTTGCTAGATGCCCGTCAAAAGCATGGCGGAAGCCTGCAAATTGCTCAAGACTTAGACCGCCAGCCCATACGCTATAACCGGCTGGTACAACGAGCCTTTCTGTTAGGTTCGGTGCTAGCACGAGAGACTCAGCCAGGAGAATACGTCGGCGTATTACTGCCTAATGCTTTAAGCACTGCGGTTCTCTTTTTCGCTTTGCACAGCCAGGGCCGCGTACCGGCCATGTTGAACTTCACCACCGGCGCTAGTGGCCTTTCTGCTGCCATCGAAGCGGGCGGTATTGGCACCGTATATACTTCACGGCGTTTTATCGAAGCGGCTGAATTACAGACCATGGCGGAGATCCTAGCCCGCAAGATTCGGTTAATTTATTTAGAAGATTTACGCCAGCACATCGGCCCTTGGAAACTGCTGCAAGCCATGGCTCGCTCTCGTTTTGCCCGGGCGGCTTATTGGCGCACGGTCCCCCAAGCCACCCCTGACGATCCGGCTGTGGTTTTATTTACCTCTGGCTCTGAAGGGACGCCCAAGGGAGTGGTCCTTTCACATGCCAACCTGTTAGCCAATATTCAGCAAGTTGCAAGCCGTATCGATTTCACACGAGAAGACTTGATCCTTAATACCTTGCCCGTCTTCCATGCCTTTGGATTAACGGCGGGCACCCTGTTGCCCCTCCTTTCCGGCGTTCCTCTATTTTTATACCCCTCACCGCTGCATTATCGGATGGTTCCCGAAGTCTCCTACCATGTCAACGCCACCATTTTATTTGGCACCAATACTTTCCTAGCCGGCTATGCCCAACATGCCCACCCCTATGACTTCCATAGCATACGCTATGTGTTTGCAGGGGCGGAGAAATTGCAGGAACCCACTCGCCGGCTATGGAGCGAGAAGTTTGGAATCCGCATTTTCGAGGGCTATGGGGTTACGGAGGCCAGCCCAGTATTGGCCGTCAATACTCCCATCGCTCACCGTTCAGGCACGGTGGGGCGATTGGTCCCCGGGATTGAATACCATCTCGAGCCTGTGGAGGGCATCAACGAGGGCGGGCGCTTAGAAGTTCGGGGGCCTAATATCATGTTAGGTTATTTATTACATCACGCCCCCGGACTGTTACATCCTCCCCATACTCCCCGTGGTAGGGGATGGTACGACACCGGCGATATCGTCAATATTGACGAAGACGGCTATCTTACTATCCGGGGTCGCGCTAAGCGCTTTGCCAAGATTGCCGGCGAGATGGTCTCTTTAACCACAGCAGAAGCATTGGCTTCCAGTGTTTGGCCAGAGGTACGCCATGCCGTTGTTTCCCTGCCAGATGCCAAAAAGGGGGAAGAATTGGTGCTGCTCACAGAACAGAGAGACGCCGAACGACGTCCCCTATCGGCACAGGCAAAGGCGGAGGGGCTCAGCGAGCTGAGTGTCCCCCGCCGGATTCTGGTGGTAGAAGAAGTCCCTCTTCTTGCTAGCGGCAAAATAGATTATGCAACCTCCCAACGATGGGCAGAGAAAAAACTGCTGCAGATAGAAAAAGCCTTGGCCTAAACTTGTATTTGACCCTTAACCCCTGTGTTGTCTTCCATGGGAGGATTAATAAGATGAGCTTGAAACAGCAGTTAGAAGCCGATTACACCCAACGCAAAAATTGGGCCCTGCGACGCCAATTGGGTATTCCCAACAATCGCCGTCTTTGGGTCTGTGCTTGTATGGATGAACGCCTGCCCGTCGATGAAGCATTGGGAATTCGAGGCGATCGGGGCGATGCCCACGTCTTTCGCAACGCCGGAGGTCTCATTACGGATGATGCAATTCGCTCAGCGATGCTCACCTGCCAGTTTTTTGGAACCCAAGAAATCGTCATCATTAATCATACCGAGTGTGGCATGATGTCTGCCCATATGGATACCCTGGTTAACGCCCTCAAGGATCAAGGCATTGATCTGGACAATATCCCAGTTGATCCTTCTCTACCCGAGTTGAAGCTCGATGCAGGTGCCTTTGGCAAATGGATTCGCCTCTTCGACAACGTGGATGATATTTGCGCTAAACAGGTTGAATATGTCCGGAATCATCCCTTGATTCCTAATGATGTGACTGTCAGTGGTTGGATTTGGGAGGTAGAGACAAGCCACCTGCGACCTCCCCATGGCGCGGTGAGCGGTAAGGTTAATACCAGCAGGGAAATGGGCGCTAAGTAATCATGATGTCTTAGGAGAAGATGATGCCCACTTATGAGTACCATTGTGTGGCTTGCAACCAGGATTTTGAAGCCTATCATGGCATGAACGAGTCCGCGCCCTACTGTCCTGCTTGCGGAGGGTCAGTCAAGCAACGCTTGTCCGCACCAGCAATACATGGCTATAAGGCAAGAGGGCGTGAAGCGGCCATGCAATCCCTTAAGGATGAAAATCCAGGGACTTGTGGTTGCAGCCGCCCTCGTGGTTGTCATTCTCATTAGGAATTTTTCCGGATGCGGCGCAGAGTGCCTTATCCTGCCTACCAATAATATTATCAAAGATAAACCGTAGGCCGGATGCGCTACGCTTATCCGGCCTACGCGCCACTTCAAGCTAGGCGGCAGAGGCTGCCCTTGCTTTGCGCTCGAAGACGAAATGTTCGCCTTCAACTCCCACTTCAATCAGATCCCCAGGCTCAAATTTTCCCGCTAAGATTTCCTGGGCTAGTGGGTTCTCGATCTGTTGCTGAATCGCCCGCTTGAGGGGCCGAGCTCCATAAACCGGATCGAAGCCCACTTCTGCCAATTTATCCAGAGCAGTTTCGGACACAGCTAAATCCATATCCCGTTCTAGTAATCGCTGCTGGAGATGGCCAATCTGAAGTTTGGCAATCGCCCGGATCTGTGTTTTCAACAGGGGATGGAATACTACCACATCGTCCACCCGGTTAATAAATTCCGGACGGAAATGCTGTCCTACAATTTCCATCACCGCGTTTTTCATTTCCTGGTAATATTCCTCCCCGGCCATTTCTTGAATCACATGGGAACCAAGGTTAGAAGTCATGACCACTACTGTATTGCGAAAATCTACCGTGCGACCGTGGCCATCTGTCAGTCGCCCATCATCCAAAACTTGGAGCAAAATATTAAATACATCCGGGTGGGCCTTCTCCACCTCATCCAGCAAGATTACCGAATAGGGCTTGCGGCGTACCGCCTCGGTAAGGTAGCCTCCCTCTTCAAACCCCACATAGCCGGGGGGAGCACCAATGAGCCGGGCCACGGAGTGCTTCTCCATAAACTCGGACATATCGATGCGGACCATGGCTTCCTCCGTATCAAACAAGAAAGCCGCCAGAGCCTTACAAAGCTCAGTCTTTCCTACTCCTGTAGGTCCTAGAAAGAGGAAGGAGCCATTAGGCCGGTTAGGATCAGCCAGCCCGGCCCGGGAACGACGAATCGCGTTACTTACCACTTCGATGGCTTCTTCTTGGCCCACCACTCGCTGGTGCAAAGCCTCTTCCATTTTTAATAATTTCTCCCGCTCTCCTTCTAGCATTTTGGAAACCGGAATCCCCGTCCATTTGGAAACCACCTCAGCAATTTCTTCCTCCGTCACTTTGTTACGTAGTAACGTAAAATCCTGTTGTTCAGCCGCGGTGGCCGCATCGAGCTGTTTTTGGAGTTCCGGGATCTGGCCGTACTGTAATTCCGACATCCGCGTTAAATCTCCGGCACGCCGAGCGGAGTCCAATTCCAATCGAGCCTGCTCCAGTTTTTCCTTGATCCCTTGGGCACCGCTTAGGGCGGCTTTCTCCGCCTTCCAAACCTCTTCTAAATCGGCATATTCTTGCTCCAAATGATTAATCTCGGTTTCCAAAGTCTCCAAGCGCTTCTTAGAAGCTTCATCAGTTTCTTTCCGTAAGGCTTCCCGCTCAATTTTTAATTGAATCAAGCGCCTTTCCATCCGGTCCATGGGCTCCGGCTTGGAATCGATCTCCATTCGAATGCGGCTGGCAGCCTCGTCAATGAGGTCAATGGCCTTGTCCGGCAGTTTGCGATCGGTAATGTAACGGTGGGATAAAGTGGCCGCCGCCACAATGGCAGGATCGGTGATCTCCACCCCATGATGGACTTCATAGCGCTCATTTAAGCCTCGCAGGATAGCAATGGTATCTTCTAAGCTCGGCTCATCCACCAGGACTTTTTGAAAACGCCGTTCTAAGGCCGCGTCTTTTTCTATGTATTGACGGTATTCATCCAGGGTCGTTGCCCCAATGCAGTGAAGTTCACCGCGAGCCAAGGCTGGTTTGAGCATGTTACTGGCATCCATGGCCCCTTCCGCCTTACCTGCACCCACGACCGTATGGAGTTCGTCAATAAATAAAATAACATTTCCTTCTGCCTTGCTGATGTCCTTGAGCACCGCCTTGAGCCGCTCCTCAAACTCGCCCCGGAACTTAGCGCCGGCAATCAGAGCCCCCATATCTAGCGCGAGCAAACGCTTATGCTTAAGCCCTTCCGGAACTTCACTGTTGATAATACGCTGGGCCAATCCCTCGACGATGGCGGTTTTACCCACCCCTGGTTCACCAATCAGCACCGGATTATTTTTAGTCCGGCGTTGCAACACCTGAATAGTGCGGCGTATCTCATCATCACGGCCAATGACCGGGTCTAATTTACCCTGCTCAGCCCGCTCCGTGAGATCGATGGTATAGCGTTCTAAGGCCTGGCGCTGGTCCTCGGCTCCAGGTTCATTCACTTGTTGCCCGCCACGGATGGTATTGATAGCTGCCTCTATATTCGCCTTAGTGGCGCCGTTTTTACGCAACAGCTCGCCCACTTGGCCCCTATCCTCTACAGCGGCAAGCATGAATAATTCACTGGAGATGTATTGATCATGGCGTTGCTGGGCCAGCTTGTCGGTCACATTGAGCAACCGCATCAAATCTTGAGAGAGGTGAATCTCTCCGGGAACGCCCTGTACTTGGGGAAGCCGCTTCAGAGCCTCGCTGAGCTGGGCATGGAAATTATTGACATTCACCCCTGCCTGCATCAATAAGGGGGCTGCAGTCCCCCCTTGTTGTTCTAGCAAGGCAAACATTACATGCGCCGGTTCCAGAAACTGATGGTCTTGCCCCACAGCTAAACTCTGGGCATCGGCCAAGGCCTCCTGAAACTTGGTGGTTAATTTGTCCTGTCGCATGGGTAAACCCTCTGGTACTTAAAATCTCTTCTTATAGACAGAGATGGGGGCTTAGTCAGGGAAATTAAACCCCCTGCAATACCTGAGGGCTTCTCCACTTTCGGCCCTCTATGATTTGAGCCACTTCCGACAAACATTCCTCTCGCGACAGGGAAGCACAAGCAATTGGCGGACTATAGTGAAGAGAAATCTGGCTACGAAGCAGCAAAGCCCCAAGAATTTGGCCTTGACCTTCAACGCCCTCGATACGGAGCGCATAGATAGGTGCACTTGACCGTACTGCCAGCCAAGCCACTCCTTTTTTGAGGGGACGGGGTGGGTCCGTATCCAGATGAATCCCTCCCTGGGGAAAAAGAGCCACTATCTCCCCCGCATGTAGGGCTAACAACGCTTCCCGGAGAGCTTTTTCTGGTCGTCTATCCCGATCAACCGGGATACACTTCATAGCGCGGAATAACCACCTAAAGCCAAAGCGGCGATACTGGTCACGAGCAATCAAAAACCGCAGTGGCCGAGGACTCGCCGCCACTAAAAGTAGGGGATCAAGCCCGGAGACATGGTTAGCCACCACCAAAGCCCCCCCCTGAACAGGTAAGGGCAGCAAAGCAGAATCAAGGCGATGGAAACGGCGGCAGTAGAGGCGATTGAGACCATCCAAACGGTTCAGCCAACGCACCCCCCAATCAACCTCATTGGCAGCCTCGCAAGCGCGCAGGCCCTGTCTCCACCCCCACCAGCCTGCCGCAGCAGCCACAATGAGGAAAGGCCATAGCCCAATCTCAGCAAGCATACGCAAAATTACCTAAATACTTTGATAGTTGTGGCAAATAATGGCCAGCATCTACCTATCGATTTAAGATTCAATCTTAAAAGGCGATGTATCCCCTTTACCCTCACGGATAATCTTCGGCACATCTTCGACCAAATCAACCACGGTCGTTGGCTCAAAGCCGCAATACCCCCCATCGATGATGAGATCCACCTGATTGCCAATCCGATCGCGGATCTCTTCTGGATCGGTAAGGGGCATCTCCTCCCTGGGCAGAATCAAAGTAGAGCTTATCAAGGGCTCGCCCAAGATCGCTAACAACGCTTGGGTAATAGGATTATCCGGAACTCGGATGCCGATAGTGCGCCGTTTAGGATCTTGCAAGCGCCGAGGGACCTCCCGGGTAGCTTTAAAAATAAAGGTATAAGCTCCCGGGGTAAGGGCTTTTAACAGCCGAAAGGCGCTGTTCCCAATTCTGGCATAAAGGGAGAACTCCGAAAGATCCCGGCTGACCAAACTAAACTCATGGCGAGTGCCTAGACCTCGAAGGTGGCGAATGCGATCCGCCGCTGCCTTGTTGCCCACTTGACATCCTAAAGCATAGCCCGAATCAGTCGGATAGACGATCAACCCTTCTTGTCGGAGGATGGTCGCCGCTTGATTAAGCAAGCGTTGTTGGGGATGAGTGGGATGGATCCGAAAATACTGACTCATGGGGCGTTACCTTGTGATTCTTGTAATTACTGCCATAGGCTCCACACTGGTTTGCAGCCTTCAGGCAAAGGAGGAATCTGCCCCAGTTCAATCCAGGCATTCTCGGGGCCATGATAATCGGAGCCACAAGACCCTAAAAGCTCCATCTCCTGAGCAAGACGAAGTAAAAGGGCCGTCGCCTCGGGGGGCTGGCTGCCTGAGACCACTTCAAGGGCAACTCCTCCGCATTCCTTAAATTCACCCAGCAGTCGCCCCAATTTGCTACGGGTCAATCGGTAGCGGGCAGGATGGGCCACGACTGGGAACCCGCCAGCATGACGGATCCAGGTCACAGCTTGCTCCAGCGTCGCCCAACGACCTGCAACATGCCCCGGTTTGCCCTGAACCAAATAGCGTTTAAAAACAGCCTGGAGACTCTTGGCATACCCTTTTTTAACCAAAAAACGGGCAAAGTGGGTACGGCTAAGAATATTACCCTGGGCATAGCATGATGCCCCCTCCAGGGCGCCCTCAATGCCCACCTTTTGAAGGCCCTGAGCTATTTCGCGAGCCCGCTCATCCCGATAGGCCCGTAACTGCTGAAGGCCAGCTTGCAGTTCTGAGTCTTCCCGATCAATGCCCAGCCCTAAAATATGCACCGTACGCCCGCCCCAGGTCACGGAGATCTCCACCCCGGAAACCAACGCCAATTCTAAATTTGCAGCGACGGCGCTAGCCTCAGCCAAACCCGCAGTGCAGTCATGATCGGTTAAAGCCAGAACTGCCACTCCTTGGGTGGCAGCCCGCTGCACCAGCGCGGTAGGATTAAGAGTCCCATCGGAAGCCGTTGAATGGGTGTGTAAATCGTAGATTGCTGTTGCCATCTAATACAGTGTACCCCATATGGCAAATACAGTAAGATATTTTTACGCCATTACAGGATAAAACTATTGAATCTATGAAGCTATTCTTTGACCTTTTTCCCGTTATTCTATTTTTTTGCGCTTATCAATTCTACGATAAGCTGCCTCCAGAAATCGTAGAGGAAGTTAATCGCCTCCCCTTCCTGACGCTAACCCCCGGTGGTTCGGAGGATGCCATTCTTTTTGCGACGGCCGTAGCCATCCTTGCCTCCACCCTGCAAGTCAGCCTCTATTTTTTTAAGCACCATCGCTTCGAGCCCATGCACCTAGTTACCCTAGGCCTAGTGACCCTATTGGGAGGTGCCACCCTGGTGTTTCGTGATCCCACTTTTATCAAGTGGAAACCGACGGTGGTCAATTGGCTCTTTGGGCTCGCCTTTCTGGCTAGTCAGATATTCACCCGCAAGCCTTTAATTCAACGGATGATGAGTACCGCGATCACTTTGCCCGTTTCCATATGGAGCCGTCTTAATATAGCCTGGGTGATATTTTTTCTGGTCTCGGGTCTAGCCAATCTCTATGTGGCCTATCAGTTCGCAGAAGCTGTCTGGGTAAACTTCAAGCTGTTTGGTATGCTAGGTTTGACTCTTTTATTTGTTGTTGGTCAGGCTTTTTACCTGACACGACACCTCAACCCGTCTGAGGATTGATTATGCTCTATGCCATCATCGGCCAAGACATTGAACACAGCCTGGAACGCCGTCGCCAAGTCCGCTCCGCCCACCTTGGGCGAATCCAAGAGCTCCAAGAAAATGGCCGCTTGGTACTGGCAGGCCCTTTTCCTGCCATGGATACCGCGGAACCTGGAGAAGCAGGCTTTACCGGTAGCCTAATCGTGGCGGAATTTCCCTCCCTGGAAGCCGCGGAGCAATGGGCCCAGGCTGACCCCTATGTGGCAGCTGGAGTCTATGCCCAGGTGACAGTCAAACCCTTTAAACAGGTGTTGCCATGACTCCAGAAGAACGGGTTGCTTTCATCCGCACCCGCCTGGAGGCTGCCCTCTCCCCCCATTCCGTGGTCATCAAAGATGACAGCGCCCGCCATGCGGGACACACCGGTCATGGCGGTGGGGGTCATTACCAGGTGACCATTGTGGCTGAAGCCTTTGCTGGGAAATCCCGGATAGAACGCCATCGCCTGGTTTATGACGCCGTTGGTGAAACCATGGGTAATGAAATTCACGCCCTCAGCATCAAAGCGTATACTCCTCAGGAATATCCAGAAAGCTAAATAATCGCCGTTCCCCAGGGACTCAAGTCATGGATGCCCCCGACCTCAAACACCCGGATCTTTATCTCAATCGCGAGCTTAGCCTGCTGCAATTTCACAGCCGGGTACTTGCCCAGGCGACGGATGAAAGCATTCCCTTATTGGAAAGGCTACGTTTTCTGTGCATTTCCAGCACCAATCTAGATGAATTCTTCGAAATCCGGGTATCTGGGCTTAAGGAGCAGATTGCCCTAGGCTCAGTCCAGGCAGGTCCGGATGGTTTAACTCCCCAAGAAACTTTAAAGCGGGTCAGTGAATATGCCCACAGCATAGTGGAAGAACAATACCGGATCTTACAGGAAACCTTGTTTCCCCAACTTGAAAAGGAAAACATTCGTTTTCTCCGGCGCCAGGAATGGACTCCCAAACAAGCCCAATGGGTAAAACGCTACTTTAATAGCGAGCTAGTCCCCATGCTCAGCCCGCTGGGCTTGGACCCCGCCCACCCCTTTCCTCGCATTATCAATAAGAGTCTGAATTTTATTGTTGCCCTAGAAGGAAAGGATGCCTTTGGCCGCGAAAACGGGATTGCCGTGGTCATGGCCCCGCGGACTTTGCCACGACTCATCCATGTGCCCCGCACTTATGCCAAAGGACCCTACGAGTTCATTTTCCTCTCCTCCATTATCCATGCCTATGTGGATGACCTGTTCCCCGGCATGTCCGCGACGGGCTGCTACCAATTCCGGGTCACCCGGAACAGCGATCTATTTGTGGATGAGGAAGAAATCGATGACCTACTCCATGCTCTGGAAGGAGAACTGTCGACCCGCCGCTATGGCGATGCTGTCCGTTTAGAAGTCGCAGATAACTGCTCTGACGAGATGGCCGACTTTCTTCTCAAACAGTTTAACCTCACTTTAGATGACCTCTATAAAGTGAATGGGCCAGTCAACGTGAATCGTCTGATAGCGCTGCCAGACCTGGTCGACCGCCCTGATCTCAAATATCCCCCTTTCACCCCCGGTCTTCCCCTGCGCATGACCCGCAACACAGATATTTTTGAAATTATCCAGCGGGGCGACGTGCTGCTGCATCATCCTTTCGAATCCTTTGTCCCGGTGATTGAATTTTTACGTAAAGCGGCGGCCGATCCGCAAGTGCTGGCGATTAAACAAACCCTCTACCGCACGGGTCCTGATTCTGCCATTGTCGATGCCCTGGTGGAAGCTGCCAAAACAGGCAAAGAAGTCACTGCAGTAGTGGAACTGCGGGCTCGCTTCGACGAAGAAGAAAATATTCATTTGGCCAACCGCCTACAAGATGCGGGTGCTCAAGTAGTTTATGGCGTGGTGGGCTATAAAAGCCACGCTAAAGCAATGGTTGTCGTGCGCCGGGAGGGGAAGCGCCTGCGGCGTTATGTCCATCTAAGCACTGGCAATTACCATGCTCGAACTAGCCGGATCTATACTGATATTGGTCTGCTGACCTGCGATAAGGATATCGGCGATGATGCCCATAAGATCTTTTCACAACTGACTGGGCTCGGTCGAGCCCGCAAACTCAAGAAACTGTGGCTATCCCCCTTTACCCTGCATAAGCAGCTTATCAGCTATATCGACCGGGAAGCAGAGCATGCTAAGGATGGCAAACCTGCCCACCTCATTGCCAAGATGAATTCCCTCACTGAGCCCCAACTCATCCAAGCCCTTTATCAGGCTTCCCAGGCCGGGGTAAAAATCGAGCTTATCATCCGCGGGATCTGCCGACTGCGACCTGGTATTCCCAATGTCTCCGACAACATTCAGGTACGCTCCATTATCGGCCGTTTTCTAGAGCACAGCCGCATTTATTATTTTCTCAATGATGGCCATAGCGAGATCTACTGCTCCAGCGCCGATTGGATGGAGCGGAACATGTTTCGCCGCGTCGAAACCGCCTTTCCCATTGAAGACCCACGCCTAGCCGAGCGGCTATTGAAAGAAGGGCTGTTACTCTATCTTTCAGATAACACCCAGGCCTGGATACTGCAATCTGACGGCAGTTACAAACGCCTCAAACCCACCGGCAACCAAAAATCCCGCTCGGCCCAACAGATATTGCTGGAAAAGCGGGCTGACTAAAAACCACCGGATCTAGCCCCAATTTCTTGGGTCCACGCTTCAGCAAAAGTTTTCAAAGTGTCCTGCGATGTTATACCCTAAGTATCTCAGTAAAAGTTTTGCAGTATTCTTGGAGCGAGCCGGTGGCGTGGAGCCAGGGGACAGGGAAGTCCCCACACCGATTCGCCGGGAGCGAATCGGGACATCCGGAGGAGGCCCCTTATAGGGGGCGCGCCAGGGAGGGCGCGCATCGACCCCTTTTTTCAGGGAGGAAAAACGGGTTTGTGGAACACCTCCGGCTCGCTTTTAAAACACCTCATATTTTATTCATAGGTACTTATGCTTATGCCTGGTTCAGCCGGATTCCACCACCAGCCGTTTTCTGGGGCAGCAAATAAGCATAACTCAAGTCAGCCCCTTGCTTCTAACTCTGCCAGGTAACCTCCCAAACGTAACAACAACCGGCTATAGCGGGGAGCCGCCACCAAATGACAAGCTTCAGCAAAATCCTTGCTTTCTTGTAAACCCCTGACGAGCCAGTCTAGATCTTCTTGAAGGTGAACCTCCACTCCCTGGCCTGCCGCTACCAAACTTCTATGCAAATTTTCAGCCGCTGCCTGTAAGTGGCCGCACCCTTGGGGATCGCGCCTTTCAAGCAATAACCGTTCACCGTATTGTAAGTCAGCGAGCCAATACCCCAATAGCCGGAAATCAGTGACTGCATCGGCGGGAGCGGGCTCTGGTGCTGCTAGGGGGGAAAACTGTTGAGTGTAGAGTCGATAACCCCGTTCGGCCTTGCTGGCATGTTCCACGGTAAGGGGAACAATCTCAGCCAGCTGCAAGGCCATCCAATAGAGATCCCTATCCTCTCCTTGTTTGAGCTCCAACTCCAGTTCGGATAAGGGCTCGGTGCGGCTATTCGAACAGATATGCCCCTCGTCCAAAGCCAATTCAATTGCACTCTCATCCCTTATCTGTAAAATCCAACTGGTACGCCAAAAATCCGTTTCAAACACCGGGATTAACCGGGCGGCGAGATCCGCTTCTCCAAGTACTCCTACCTTGGCTTCTGCCGCTAACCGCTCCAGATTGGGACTGTTATTGTCCACCTCGCTTTCCCATTCCTGGCGACGATGGAGTCCAGCCCCCCCAGAACTGGCTCCTTTGACGGTCTGGACCCAGCGGTGATCTATCCGGCGCACCCGCAACCCTACCCCTTGTTTTAGGAGTCCTAAATCAGGGGTATCGAAATAGATGCTTTGCAAGTGCTTGCGCATCGGACCCTGATGGACATCCCGGCTCACCAGGGGATGTTCACTCACTTTGGACAAGTACCCTGGGGCCAACCTTAACTTGATTTCGCTCTCTGTCGGCATAATTTAAGTATCTCAGTGAAAGTTTTGAAGTATTCTTGGAGCGAGCCGGTGGCGTGGAACCAGGGGACAGGGAAGTCCCCGCACCGATTCGCCGGGAGCGAATCGGGACATCCGGAGGAGGCCCCTCAGGGGCGCGCCAGGGAGGGCGCGCATCGACCCCTTTTTTCAGGGAGAAAAAACGGGTTTGCGGAACACCTCCGGCTCGCTCCTAAAACACCTCATAATTTTATTCAGAGGTATTTATTTGGCTTTGAGACGATAACCCGCCGCCTTCACATAACCGGCTTCCTGGACCAGATCGGCTTCGGTCAGCGGATGTTGAACCAGCCACCCTTCAGGAAATTTAAGCTTTAAAGTGTTCTGATCGACCTTGAATATTAAATAAGGCAGCGCAATGGGGGAACGATTGCGGTTAAGCAACACCGCCAACCGCAACAATAGGCAAAGACGCAGCGTAGGCTGACGAAGATCCTCGGGAAGCAGCTTTAGTTTGGCAACTGGCAATTTGCGACGATGTCCCCGCACCAGGAACGCCAAGACCTGCTGCTCCTGCTGGGAAAAACCAGACATGTCACTATAGGCCACGAGATAGGCACCATGCTTATGGTATTGGCTATGGGAAAGGGCCAGACCTACTTCATGGAGTATTGCCGCCCACTGCAAAGACAAAAAATGCTCTTCTTCTTCCAGCTCCCAGGTGGAAGCCGCCGCTTCCAGTAATGCCATGGCAGTCTCTTTAACCCGAGAGGCATGGGACTGATCCACATGGTAGCGCTGGGCTAAATCAGCAACAGTGCGGCTACGCACATCCTCATGGCGAATCCGGCCAATGAGATCATACAGCAACCCCTCCCGCAGGGCGCCATCCGATACCGTCATGCGTTCAATACCCAGACTCTCAAAAATGCCTTTGAGTATCGCCACGCCGCCGGGAAATACGGGCCCTCGCTCAGGGCTTACCCCTTCAAGCTTTAGTTGTTTAACATGGCCCGTCTCCACCATAAAGTGGGCAAGGGCCTTTAGGGAAGCCGCCGTAATCATTCCGCTGCCGCACCAACCCTGGGCAGCGACTACACGGGCTACGGCCCGGATAGTTCCCGAAGCCCCTATGGCTTCTTCCCACCCTAAATGGCGAAATTGCTGTTCAATGTCTTGCAACATCGTCCGGGCAGCAATTTCAGCTTGCTGCATAGAAGCTCCATTCAAGATTCCCTTGGGGAAAAAGCGGTGACTATAATGGACACAGCCCATTTCAATGCTTTCCCGATAACGCCCCTCTTCAGCACCTTCACCGATAATGAACTCTGTGCTTCCTCCGCCAATATCAACCACCAGTCGTCGGGCATTATCAAAATCTAGGGCATGGGAAACGCCCAAATAAATCAACCGAGCCTCCTCATCCCCTGCGATAATTTCAATAGGATGGCCCAAAACAGTACAGGCGCGTTCCAAAAATTCATCGGCATTCCGCGCCCGCCGTAGGGTATTCGTGCCCACGGCCCGGATTGCCCAAGGAGGGAGATTCCGCAAGCGTTGTCCAAAGCGGGCCAAGCAACTCAGGGCCCGCTCCTGGGCCGCCTCGCTCAAATGCTTATCATTATCGAGGCCGGAGGCCAGTTGGACCATCTCCCGCAAGCGGTCTAGTACCTGTAGCTGACCTTCTCTCACCACGCGGGCAATGATCATATGAAAGCTATTGGACCCCAGGTCTATGGCGGCCAGAGTATCGGGATGTCGCTGGCTTAACACAAGTCAAACTCCCTATTTACCACCAACTTCCCTCCATGGAGAAAAAAACAGAAAAGACCCTAATTTCTGAGGCAAATATAATCCTTTCGCCTTTCCAATTCTGAAAGCGCGTACCTAAGCGAATGAAAAATTAAAATTTAGTCTTCGTGGACAATTTGCTCCATGCTTTCCAAACTGATATGGCGTACATCCTTGCCCTTGACCAAATAAATGACATATTCGCAGATATTGCAGGCATGATCGCCAATTCTCTCTAGAGCCCGGGCCACCCAGATAAGTTCCACTGCCCAGGAAATATTGCGGGGATCTTCCATCATGTAGGTAATCAACTGGCGCAGGATACTCTCGTAGCGGGCGTCTGCCTGGGCATCTAGCGCCGCCACGCTGAGGGCAGCCTCAGGGTCCATACGGGCAAAAGCATCTAAAGAATCCCGCAACATCCCCAAGGCATGATTAGAGAGGGATCTTATCAAATCAAAAGTATTCGCGGGTCTTTCCCGATCCGATAAACGAATCGTAGTCCGGCCTATGCGCTCGGCCCCATCCCCGATTCGTTCCAGATCGGCAACAGTTTTAATTACCGCCATCACCAACCGTAAATCACCTGCAGTGGGCTGACGACGGGCTAAAATTTGGGTGCACTCCTCGTCAATGGACACATCCATGGCATTGACCCGGTAATCCTGGCTAATCACTTCTTCGGCCTTTTCCACATCTCCATTTACCAAAGCATCCACGGCTTCGGCGATCTGCCGCTCGACGAGTCCGCCCATAGCGAGGACCCGATTTTTGATATCCTCAAGTTCCTTATCGTACTGCCGGTAGGTATGGGGCGTAGTGCTATGGGGCATGATTCACTCCTTGTGCCTTATAGAGCGCCGGCAATCATTAACCGTAGCGCCCGGTAATATAGTCTTCGGTCTGCTTCTTTTTGGGATTAGTAAATAAAGTACTCGTATCGCCAAACTCAATCAATTCCCCCAGATACATAAAAGCCGTATAGTCCGAAACCCGTGCTGCTTGCTGCATATTATGGGTAACGATCACAATGGTATACTCGTTCTTCAGTTCATAGATCAGTTCTTCGATTTTGAGAGTAGAGATGGGATCTAAGGCTGAAGCAGGCTCATCCAAAAGCAACACTTCCGGCTCAATGGCGATGGCTCTAGCAATCACTAACCGCTGCTGCTGACCACCGGAGAGGCCCACCGCATTGTCGTCTAAACGGCCTTTGACCTCATCCCATAGGGCAGCCCTTTTAAGAGATTTTTCCACCACTTTATCTAAGGTACGGCGGTTTTTAATCCCCTGCAAGCGCAGCCCATAGGCGACATTCTCATAAATAGATTTGGGGAAAGGATTGGGTTTTTGGAACACCATGCCAACACGGCGCCGCAAATCAGCCACATTAACGTTTTTATTGTAAATATTTTGTTCATGGAGAAATACTCCCCCTTCGATACGGACTCCATCAATCAGATCGTTCATGCGGTTAAAGCAGCGCAGCAGAGTGGATTTGCCACATCCGCTTGGACCGATAAAAGCGGTTACTCGCCGCTCTGGAATAGTAAGATTGATGTTTTTAAGCGCCTGCGTACTTTGATCATAATAAAGATTGAATTCTTTAACCTGCAGACAGGGCGTTTCATCCTGTAGCTTAACTTTTTCAACACCGCGCTCGATTAACGAGATATCAACCCCATGGGTCTGCGGCGTTTTGTCATTAGTCTGCCGGTTCATGATATTAACCTTTTCTTTAATTCTCTGCTGCACGGTATTTTTCTCGGAGTCGGTTACGAATCATAATAGCGGTCAGATTGAGGGCCACGATGATTAGGACTAACAGCAAAGCTGTCGCATAAACCAAAGGGCGAGCAGCTTCCACATTAGGACTTTGAAAGCCCACATCATAAATATGGAAACCCAAATGCATAAACTTGCGGTCTAAATGCAAGAACGGAAAATTCTCATCTAAAGGCAAAGAGGGAGCTAGCTTCACTACCCCTACCATCATCAGGGGTGCGACTTCGCCTGCAGCCCGCGCTACGGCCAAAATAAGCCCTGTCATCATGGCGGGAGCAGCCATGGGCAATACAGTGCGCCATAAAGTTTCAGCTCGAGTAGCCCCCAATGCCAGGCTTCCCTCCCGAATGGAACGGGGAATGCGGGATAACCCCTCTTCTGTCGCCACAATGACCACAGGCACGGTGAGGATGGCTAAAGTCAAGGAAGCCCAAAGTAAGCCTGGAGTCCCAAAAGTCGGTGCCGGCAACGCTTCTGGAAAGAACCAGCGATCCACGTTCCCTCCCAGAAAATAAACAAAAAATCCCAGACCGAATACCCCATAGACGATAGAAGGCACCCCTGCCAGGTTATTGACTGCAATCCGTATAATACGTACCAGCAGCCCTTGTTTAGCATACTCCCGTAAATAGACGGCTGCCACCACGCCAAAGGGAGTGACGATAACGGACATAATGAGGACCATCATCACTGTCCCAAAGATAGCAGGAAAAATCCCCCCCTCCGTATTGGCCTCACGGGGATCCTCGGTCACAAATTCCCTAAGCTTTGCCAAATAAAAATGACTCTTGTCTCCTATCCCCATCCCATTAGGACGGTAGGCCCGCACCACCTTTGCCAAGGGGATTTCCACCACCCGCCCATCAGCAATCTCTGCCGTCAGGCTATCTCGCCTAATTTGCTGGTAAAGTTCATTAAGCTTTTTCTGAACATTAGCATAGGCTTCCTGCAGTTCTGCCTCCTCGGCCTCCACCTTTGCATAGGCCTGGGGATCAGTCACCTCTTCAAGTTCCAGACCCCGACGACGCAAACGCAACTTCTCCAATTGATAATTGATGGCACCAATGTCATGCTTTTCAATATCCTTAATTTGAGCATGGAACTCATTGACTCTAGCCAAGCGTTGTTGAAGAGTCTCCCAGGCATTTTCACCTTCGGCAATAACCTTGTCTTGCTCCTTGACAGACTGAAGATAGCCATAAAAATGGCCCCATTCCCGCCGCTCGATGGCCATCAACTCCTTGGGATAACGCTCATTGTTGACCAATGGCTCCACAATCCAAAGAAAATCAAAACCGAAGAAATCCCGGTTGCCTACTTTGAGCAGGTTCCGAGTCACCAGAGAGGGGGCCTCGGGCAGCATATAACCCCTATCCTGCAAGCGCTGGCGGGCAACCTGCTCTTGGCTAACCACTTCCCCAATCAAACGTACGACTTCCCCATCCTGCTGGGTGTACTCAATCTCTGCAATCTGCGCTGGCCAAAAATGCCCCAATCCCTTGACCGCAATAAGGACCAATAAACCCGCCACCATGACCACACTGGTACTCACTGCACCCGCAGTCAACCACACCCACGGCGTCCCCGATTTAAACCACTCTTTCATTCGCTTTGAGCTCTTTATCTATCTTCATCCAATCTAACTACCTACAAACTACTGTACTTTTTTCGCAACCGCTGGCGCACAATCTCGGCCAGAGTATTAACAGCAAAGGTCACCATAAATAAAACTAATGCCGCCAGGAATAAGATGCGGTAGTGAGTACTGTTGACCTCAGACTCCGGCATTTCCACGGCAATATTTGCAGAAAGGGCCCGGAAGCCTTGGAAAAGATTAAAATCCATAATGGGCGTATTACCCGTAGCCATTAACACAATCATGGTCTCGCCAACCGCTCGGCCAAGACCAATCATCACGGCAGAGAAAATACCTGGGCTGGCGGTTAAAAGCACTACCCGCACCAAGGTTTGCCACGGAGTGGCGCCTAAAGCCAAGGACCCAAAAGTGAGATGCTTGGGGACACTGAAAATAGCATCTTCAGAGATAGAAAAAATCGTCGGGATCACGGCAAAACCCATAGCAAACCCTACCACGAGGGAATTGCGCTGATCATAGGTAATCCCTAAGTGAGTGGTGATCCACTGAGACATGTTGCCACCAAACCATGCCATCTCTAACGGTTTACTCAGTATCATGGCGAGGGCCCCTATACCCACCACAACGGGGATAAGCAGTGCCGCCTCCCAACCTTCCGGGACCCGATGGCGCACCCGGCTAGGCAGCCGGTGCCATAAATAAGCAGCGATAAAGATACCCACAGGCATTAACAGCAAGAGGGCGAAGATCCCCGGGAGATGACTTTCGACCAGGGGTGCCAACCAGAGACCAGCCAAAAAACCGAGAATAACCGTAGGGAGTGCCTCCATAATCTCAATGGTGGGCTTGACCAACCCCCGCATTTTAGCGCTCATGAAATAAGCCGTATAAATCGCTCCCATAATGGCCAGCGGAATGGCAAACAACATGGCATAGAAAGCCGCCTTGAAGGTACCAAAAGTGAGGGGGGTCAAACTAAACTTTGGCTCAAAATCATTACTCGCTGATGAGGATTGCCAGATAAACTCAGGCTCTTGCCGACTTTCATACCAGACTTTCCCCCACAGGGCCTGCCAGGAGACCTCTGGGTGTTCATTATCTATCTTCAAGAAATGCACATTGCCCTGGGGATCGCTGGCTAGCATCGCATTCGCCCTAGGCGCAATTCCCACCGTCGTCAAAGGAGCCTCGCTGAGGCGTGTGACCTGTAATGTCTGGTGCGCAGTGGTGTGGTAAATGCCCACGTGGCCTGAAGCATCCGCCGCTAAGAAGCCTTTACGAGCATGCTCAGAGGCAATGGCCGTAATCGGTGCCTGTTGAGATTCGAAGGTCCGGATTTGCTCTAAGGTATAATTATTATTTTCATCTCGCACTGGGAACCATTGCGCGATCCGACCGGAAGAATCTCCTACCAAGAGCGAAATGCCGCCTGTGAGAAAGGACAAAGCAGTGATCTGAACATCCTTTGGGACTGCCTTCACCCGCTGCACCAAGCGTGGCGCTTCCTTATCCCTTACCTGGTAGTAGTTGATATAGCCCTCCGAATCAGCCAAATATAACTCCTCTTGCTGCACATCAAGAGCCAGATGAGTCACTTTAAGTGGAGAGAGATCCAGCGATGAGGCAACCCGCTCAATAGTCACTTCATCATCAAGAAAAGACCGCTGCAAGGCAAAGTTCACCAAAACTAAGCGTCCGTCCCCAGTGACTGCAGCCACAGTGGTCTGGTCCTCATCAGATTGGGCACTAATGAGGCGTAAGGGTTGCCCCTGGGCATCTACCGCCAACAGTCCTTTGTCGAGAGGGTGCTCTAACCGAGGCGTAATAGTGCGAATATCGTCGGGATAAGAGATATCATAGGCATGGCGTAACAGCAGGGCGCGGCCATCGGAAAGACCATAGATAACTGCTTGACGGGAAGGATCGCCGGCCCCGAAACTAGTCACGGTGACTCCCTTAGGTAACGGCAGTTGGGCTTCCGAAACTACCTTGCCATCCCCGGTAGAGAAGAAAATGGCCCGTCCCTGGTCAGTCAGGCGGAAACCCACATCATTATATTCATTCAAGGCCAGATGAAGGGTGTTTTCAGGACTGCCGCCAGGAGCTGAATACTGGACGCCTGGCTCCACATGAGCCGGGCGAAACAAGGGGATGACCACGTACAGGAGGTAAAAGAAAATCAGAATAATGGCAATAATAACACTGATGCCACCGGCAGCAATGTAATATCGGGCGATATGGTCCTTGATTTCACGCCAGCGGCGACGGCGTATGGCCACCGGCGAATTGGGAGAAGGAACGACAGATTCTTCAGTCTCTGAAACTCTAGCAACCATTTCAATCTATGGGAAAAGATAACAAAAATGTGAAAGAAAAAACGCCTCGCTTGGCGAGGCGCTTTCCGGACATAGAGATGTTTGAGGCACGGCTAATAGGCCTCCCTTACCTTAATCCCCCCCAATTTTGCCAAGATCTTTAGCGGCGACCCGGGCTGGCAATGGAATATAACCATCTTTAATCACCACGCTTTGGCCCGTCTTAGAAAGCACCATTTTGACAAATTCCCGTTCTAAAGGCGGCAAGGATTTGTTGGGATGCTTATTGACATAGATGTAAAGAAAGCGCGCCAGAGGATATTGCCCTCTCACAGCATTCTCCGAGGTCGCCTCCACATAAGGGGCACCCGCCTTGGTCGCCAGGGGAACCGCACGCACCCCAGAGGTACGGTAGCCAATGCCAGAGTAGCCGATACCATTAATTGATTTAGTCACCCCCTGAACCACCGAGGCAGAACCGGGTTGCTCGTTGACCGTATTTTTGAAATCGCCCTTACAAAGGGCCGCTTCCTTAAAGTAACCGTAAGTCCCAGAAACGGAGTTACGGCCAAAGAGCTGGAGACTACGGTGGGTCCATTCGCCACCTAGATCCAGATCTCCCCACATTGTAATATCTTTAGGATAGCCACATTTGCGAGTAGCAGAAAAAACCGCATCCACTTGCGGGATGGTGATTCCCTCAATGGGATTGTCTTTGTTGACATAAACCGCTAGCGCATCAATAGCTACTCGAATGGGGGTCGGTTTATAACCATACTTCTTTTCGAAGGCTTCCACCTCCTTGTCCTTCATTTTCCGGCTCATAGGACCGAGATTAGCGGTACTTTCAGTCAGTGCGGGAGGCGCCGTTGAGGAACCCGCCGCCTGGATTTGAATATTCACATTAGGATAGAATTTTTTGAACTCTTCAGCCCAAAGGGTCATGAGGTTAGCCAAAGTATCAGAGCCAACGCTAGATAAGTTGCCAGCGACACCACTGGCCTTGCTGTATTCCTTAAGATCAGAATCCACCTGTTCTGCCGCCATACTATGGCTAGAAAACAGTGCGACCGAGGCTAACCCTAGAGCCGCAATGATGTGTCTAATCTGCATGTACTCAATTCTCCTTAACGTAGGACGCCTTTATTGTTACGATTATTCAATGGGATATGCTTTGATTTCTGCAGGAGTGAAAGCCGTGTAACAAACCAATGATGTACCAAGCTCGTCACCAGTATAGGACAACAATATGACATTTATATGACAGCGTTGACCAGTCACTAACTTGCTTCGGATAAATGCATTTTGGGCCGGTGGTCTCGCTCAACAGGAAAAAGACAACGAAATACGCTCCCCTTACCCAATTCACTCTCGATCTCTAACCGGGCCTCATGATGGTTTAGAACATGCTTGACAATGGCCAGCCCCAAACCAGTACCGCCCTTCTCCCGTGAGCGCCCTTTATCAACCCGATAGAAACGCTCTGTCAAACGGGGAATATGCTCGGCTGCGATCCCTTCGCCAGTATCTCTCACCTCCAAGCAAGGCTGATCCGTCTGTTTAAACCAGTGGAGGGTAATCTTTCCCTGGGCCGGGGTATAGCGAATGGCATTGACTACCAGGTTGGAAAAAGCGCTATGCAGTTCCCGCTCGTCTCCCCGTAACCACAAGCTGGTATCCGCCTCGAGTTGAATCTGATATTGGCGGTCACCACTCAGCATCCGGGCTTCCCGACAAATCCCTGCCAACATCTCCGGAACCGCAACTGGAACCTCAGCCGGTTTTTTATTCCGGTTTTCCAGCCGCGACAACATCAGCAGATCGTCGATAAGATGTTGCATGCGCGCGACCTGATCCTGCATGGTTTTAAAGGAACGGACCCAAACCTCGGGGTTGCCCTCCCTTCCCCTGTCCAGAATCTCCAGATAACCGCGGAGGACAGTTAAAGGAGTCCGCAACTCATGGGACACATTGGCCACAAAATCACGCCGCACTCGCTCTAACCGATGGAGTCGAGTGATATCCCGCACCACCAACAGACGCTGCCCTTCACCGTAAGGAACCATGCGGATATTTAAATGCAACTCCGGGTTAACGGGCGAAGGCAACTCAATGGTGCTAGCCTCGTTGCGGTCAAGCGCCATCAATTCAACAAAATCCGGATAACGGATCAGATTGGTGATGCGTTGGCCCACATCCCAGGGGGATTTTATCCCCAAGAGCCGTTGGCTAACTTCATTGGCCCATTCAATCTCATCGTGTTGGTTAAGAACGATGGTTGCATCGGGAAGAGCCGCCGTCGCTTTCTGAAAACGCTTGAGATATTGAGTAAGCTTGCCCTTGCGAGAACGGTGGCGCTGACGCCTAAAATCAATCTCACGGACAATTCCCCCCATTATTCCAATCTCACTGGGAGGCGCTCTCTTTTTTGGTTTTTGCAACCACCGATAAAGGCGATAGAGTTGGCGTTGTTGCCACAGGACATAACCAAAGGTAAAGAGAAAAAGCCAAAAAAAGACCCGCCCTAAAACGAGTCCCAAGAACAAAGCTAGTAACAGCCCCCCCCCAAAACGCCAAAGATCTGCACGCATGGGATTAGAATCCTCCCGGGCAATATTTCGCGCATACGACGGATTGCGCTCCCATTTTCGCCATGCGGCGTTGCTTCCTCCTTGTTGGTAACCACCCAACTTCGTCGGTCGCGTCTTGCCTGGCGAAAATTGGGGCAGCAATGCAGAGGTGAGACATCGTCCGAGAGGCTCCTCTAGGAATGGGTAGAAAAGCGATACCCTACCCCCCGTACGGTTTGGATAAATCTATCGTGACCACTCGGCTCCAAGGACTTACGCAACCGGCGAATATGCACATCCACCGTACGTTCCTCCACGTAAACATTGTCCCCCCAAACATGGTCGATTAACTGGCCTCGGCTATAGACTCGCTCGGGATGGGTAATAAAAAAGTGTAACAGACGAAACTCGGTAGGTCCCATTTCCAAGGGGTTATCCTTAACGCTCAGCCGATGGCTGCTCGGATCAAGCTTTAGTCCATCCACTTCAACCACTTCCCGACTGAGCAATGGCGCACTCCGCCGAAGCACCGCTTTAACCCGAGCTATCAGTTCCGTCGGCGAGAAGGGCTTAGTGATATAATCATCAGCGCCCACATTGAGGCCTCGAACTTTATCCTCCTCATCATCGCGGGCAGTCAGCATGATTAAGGGGAGGCTACGGGTATTAGGTTCTCGTTTAAGGCGGCGGGCTAAATCCACTCCACTAATTCCTGGCAACATCCAATCTAGCAAGATGAGATCTGGGCGGGACTCATTGATCCGTTGCCATGCCTGTTCGGCATCAGCCGCCGCCTGATAATGATAACCTTCCTGAGTAAGGACGAATCCCAGCATTTCGCGAATTGCGGTTTCGTCATCAACGACCAATATTGTTGCAGGCACTTTTAATCTCGTTTCTTATACACCGTTTAAAAAATCCTAACCATCCTTGCTTTAACTTAAAATTATGACACTTAAATTATGACAACTTTATGACAACCTCAGCTTAAGTATTCTAAGCCTGCTTAATTTTGACGCCAATCCGATAGGAAATAACCAGATTGTCGATAAATTTCCCCTTCCATGCCGTTTTAATTGTAATAATTTTGTCATTTAACCTTCATCTTGGCTTAATCAATCCCCGTTAGAGTTCCACCCTCTTAAATAATAGAAAGAGTTGAGCCCTAGTAGAGCATACTGGCTCATGCGCTCTCCCACTGTAACAGTTTTGTAATTTTACTTTCACATCTTCGTCATAAACCCCCGCTATGGTCGCTCTCTATTTAAAGGTATAGGCCTAGTTATCCATTATTCTTCAGGTAATTTTCTATAGGGGGAGGACAAAGCTTTGAAATACAGACTTAAAAATCTGCTTACCTATTGTGCGGTTATAGGTTGCACTGGCTTACTAGCTGGTCCCACCTACGGGGGCACAGAGGCCCTGCTGGACCTGCTTAAGGTTCTCCGGGACCGGGGGACCATCAGTCAGGACGAATTCGAAATATTACGGAATGCCGCCATGGCCGATGAAGAAGAAGCCATTGCCGAGCAAGAACAGTTCAAGAAAGAAGTGGCCGAAACCGGCCAAGCTTCGGTCAAAGTGAAAACGGACTATAAAGGGCTTACGGTGGAATCCACTGATGGCGCCTTTGAGTTCAATGTGGGGGGCCGTATTCAGGCCGATGCGAATTTCTTTGATGAAGATGAAAGCGACCTGGGAAGCGGAGCAGAAATCCGCCGTGCCCGCCTCAAAGCTCAAGGGACCATGTGGAGGATTTGGGACTACAAACTCCAAGTCGATTTTGCCGAGGGCGAAAGTGAAATTAACGATGCTTATATCCGATTCAACGGGCTAAAACCTGTCAGCTTCACTTTAGGCCACCAAAAGGTCCCGATTAGCCTTCAATCTATGACCAGTTCTAACTGGCAAGTCTTCCAGGAACGGGCACTAATTGATGGTTTTCTTGATAATGAAGACATTGGTCGCCGCCGCTTAGGCCTTAATGTGGGTACCCATGGCAATAACTGGACCGTCAATGGCGGATTCTTTGGTGAAGGCACTGACGACGCAGGCAAATCTAATGAAAATTGGGGGGTGGCCGGCCGAGTGACCTTTGCCCCTATTGCTGAAGCCACTCGGGTGGTGCATGTAGGGGGGGCTGCCTACTACCGTAATTTCGAACATGATCCAGAGCTCGCTTTCTCAAACCGTCCCGAAGCCCATATTGCAGGGACTAGATTAGTGAACACGGGTGTCATTCCTGAAGCCGATGAGCTCTTACTCTTGGGAGGAGAACTTTCTACCGTTTGGGGTTCATTCCATGCTCAAGGGGAGTACCTTCGAGCCGAAGTCGGTCGGGAAAATGGACTGCCTGAACCTGACTTTGACGGCTGGTATTTCCAGGCGGGGTATTTTCTCACCGGCGAGTCCCGCAATTATGAGGTGGACAAAGGCCGTTATAACCGGGTTATCCCCAAAGGCATTGTAGGTCAAGGCGGTTGGGGAGCGTGGGAAATCGCTTTCCGCTATAGCACCATCGATCTGGAAGATAACGGATTTCTGGGAGGAGAGGAGGATAACTTTACTGTGGGCCTCAACTGGTGGGCCACCCCCAGTATCTTATTCCGCGCTAATTATATCCGCGCTGAGCCGGATCCCAACAGCGAAGCGACCAGTCTGGGAGGCATAGATGAGGATGTCAATATCTATACCTTACGAGGTCAAATCGTCTTTTAAATACTCTTTGGCGATTCACTGACGCACTCAGCTTTAGATATCGTCTCCTTCACTTTAGGCCCCATCTTCCTCTGCTTTGATGGGGCTTTCTTTTTTACAATTATCCCGGATAATTAATGAGATCACCACAAAGGCACCAAGGACACAAAGAAACCAACCCCTCCTTTTCTGGGAAAAGGACCAAAAAAGACGCTAATTTCCGGAATGGGAATCCAATTTTACTGATTCAGGAATAAACTGTTCCCAGTGGCCCGCAGGATCGGCAATCACTAAAAAATAGGGATTGACCAACGATTCTTTAGCATTATAGCGAAGCGGCACTCTATTAAGGTCAACGAGCATCCCCCCCGCTTGTTCTACTACACACTGGGCCGCCGCCGTGTCCCATTCCGAGGTCAACCCAAAGCGGGGATAAACATCAGCCTGTCCTTCCGCGACCAAGCAAATTTTTAACGAACTCCCCATGGAGACTAACTCATACTGCCCCACCTTATTTAGAAAAGCTTTAAGGTGTTCACCGGCATGAGATCGGCTACCCACCACCCGAGCGGTGCCTCCCCTCCAAGGACGCACTTTGAGTGGGGTTGAAGCCCTATCAGCTTCCTTTTGGTAAGCCCCCTGCCCCCTGGAAGCGTAATACAGCACTTTCATCACAGGCCCATAAACCACTCCCAAAACAGGTTGATGATCCTCAATGAGGGCAATATTGACCGTAAACTCTCCATTACGCTTGACGAATTCTCGGGTTCCGTCCAAGGGATCGACCAACCAATAACGTTGCCAAGTATGGCGTTCCGCAAAGGATATTTCCTTGGACTCTTCTGATAGCACCGGCACCCCTGGGGTTAACGTTGCCAGTCCTTGCACAATAGTATTATGGGAGGCGAGATCCGCTTCAGTCAGGGGCGAACAATCCTCCTTATGCTCTACCACAAATGCCGTCTTATAGACAGCCAGGATCTGCTCTCCGGCCTCTATGGCAATCTCCATCACTGGCTCCAGCAATGCTGCTGGATCACTTCCTCGTGGCATTGATGTTTTCCTCTTGAGTTAATTTCTCTTTGACCATAAACAAGGCTGCAATACTGCGGGCCTCAGTACAGTCTTCCCGGGCAAGCAGCGCGGATAATTCCGTCAAGCGCCACGGCACGACCTCGATCTCCTCGGGCTCATCCCCTAGACGGCGTTCTTCATAGAGATCCTCAGCCATGATCACATGGGTCCTGTGCCCCATATAGCCTGGTGCCACGGTCAAAGAAGTGAGATAAGTAAGGCGACCGGCGCCATAACCCACCTCTTCCATCATCTCCCGATTAGCTGCCGCGAGTAACTCCTCCCCCGCCTCAACCCGCCCCTTGGGTAAGGCTAATTCATATCGATCGGTCCCCACAGCGTATTCTCGAATAAGCAGCACCGTATTCCGATCAAGTAGGGGTACCACTAAGACCGCACCATGTGTTCCCCCCTTGAGACGTTCATAGCGGGTTTCAACGCCGTTGGAAAAACACAAGTCAACACTCTCCACCCGAAATAACCGCGTCTTGGCGATAGTCTCGATGGCAACGATTTGCGGCTTATGACGTTCTTTATCAATCACGTGGCTAAATAGCGAAGCAGTTTTAAAAAAATACCACAACCCAAGGTTACATTAAGTAGCTAGGCAAAATTTTGAGCAGAATGCGATCGGCTTCGTGCTGCTTAACCGCCCCTCTGAGCCCACAAATAGAATTGTGCACCCGTAGAGGCTGGAGTAATGAGTCACTTCTCTGGCACTTTAGCTTATTTAAAAGCACCGATAAATATTAAATAAGCCCCCTCAGGAGGATGGAGTCATTAAAATATCAACCCAGGCATTTCCAGAAATCAATCCCCCCTTATCCGTCATTGTGGATGATCGGGAAGCCAATTGTGGACCGGCCGCCGTTTTAGCAGCAATGGAGGGGATGTCTATCAAATTCCAGCGCCTCCCCTTGGGGGATTATCTGATTGATAATCGTTTACTGGCAGAGCGCAAGACTTTGATGGATCTGATTGCCTCCATTCAGGATGGCCGTCTATTTCGCCAAGGGTGCCGGCTCGCAACATCTCAGTATCGAACCGTTATTCTTCTGGAAGGAACCACTGCCAGCTTAGCTGACAACAAGATGAGCCGAGAGGCCATCCAAGGCGCGATCATTACTTTGACTTTGATTTTAGGCATTCCCCTGCTTCGCTCTCGCCACTCTGAAGAAAGCGCCAAGTTACTGATTTACGCCGCCCAGCAAATGCGCCGCGTCGCCACAGGAGCGCTGCCGCGGAAGGGTCGCCGTCCCAAAGGGAAACGACGCACCCAACTTACCCTACTACAGGGACTTCCTGGGATAGGTCCGGAACGGGCACGGCAGTTGCTCGCTCACTTTGGCAGTGTAGAAGCTATCTTAAACGCCCAGCTTGAAGAGCTGATGACCGTACCCGGGATTGGTAAGGGAGTAGCCCGTGATATTCGTTGGGCCGTCAATGAAGGAGAAACCGAGTATTCCATTTTTAATGATCCCGTGCTTTAACTATAGGCTTATTTCAGGCTTCAGGCCAAAAATCATCATCCATCGCCTGTTTAAAAGTCCAGGGACACTCAGCGGGAAAAGTGGTCTCAGGCAGGTTAGTTTCGATAACGGCCCAGTCTACGCCTTTAGGATAAGATTCCAGAAAACGCACTTGCAGGTTGGCTTGAAGTCCTGGGTTTTTTCTCAAAAGATCTCGGACCTCCCGCCGCGCGTTCCTGATAGTCCCACACCAACTGTTTTCAGACTGTTGTCTTTGGCGAGGTGGATACTGCCATTTGAGTAAATGGGCGAGCAACCGTATCAGCTGGCTCTCCAACGCCCTCGCCTCACTTCGCCCTATATCTTCTAGCTCCTCGGCTATCGCATCCCAATCTATCCCTGCGAAACGTCGTGTTCGAATAGCTCGGGCGGTCTCCAGCGCCCAACTATAAAGATCCTGGTCATACTGTGGCGTCGTCATAGGGGTATTTCCCATTTTAAGCATTCAAATACAACTTTCTCTCACCGGGTTTGAATTTGGCGCCGCACCCGCCAACGTTGCCGCAATCCCGTGCCTAAGGTAGAAAGGAGATACGCAGCTCCTGTCACCAGTACAATGGTAGACCCTGCCGGTAAATCCGGCTCATAAGAGATCACTAAACCGGTGCTGGTAAATACACTCCCCAGGATAACGGCTAACAGCATCATGCCTGCCAGAGACCCCATATACTGGCCCGCAATGGCTGCCGGCAACACCAACAAGGCAATAACCAAAATCAAACCGACCACTTGAATTAAAAGGACTACGGTAAGCGCCACCATGCAGAGTAATAATAAATAGAAAAACGTTACCGGGACTCCCCTGAGGCGAGCAAACTCTTCATCAAAACTGAGGGCCAGGAATTGCTTATAAAACAACATCACAGTAAGGACAATGACCCCATCTACAGCCGCCATCAGGTAAAGCTTTTCCCGGGATACCATGAGGATATTGCCAAACAAGTAGCTCATGAGGTCCACATTGTAACCCGGGGTCTGGGAAATAAAGATCATGCCCACCGCCATCCCCATGGACCAAAGCGCGCTAATTAAGGTATCCTCTCGCTCCCGCCACCGCAGACTCACCCAACCAATGAGCAAGGCCGCCAACAAAGCAGCGACCAAAGCCCCGGCAAAGGGGTTTTTATCCAAATAATAGGCGATCCCCATGCCTCCCAGAACCGTATGGGCAATGCCTCCTGCCAAAAAACCAATCCGCTTGACCACCACAAAGCTGCCGACAATACCACAGCCTAGGCTGGCCAGAATTCCAGCGACTAGGGCATTCTGCAGAAAGACCGCGTGGGTTAATGTCTCCCAAAATCCCATGGATATTAATGGATATGGTCAATCATGCGTACGCTGGCGCCATAGAGTTGCTCTATCACCTCCCCACTGACAGCCGCTGTCTCATGGCAGATTAAAGTCTGGTTAAGACAAGCAACCCGATTGACATAATGGGAAATGAAGCCAATATCATGGGAGACCACAATAATCGTCATTTGCTGATTCAGCTGCTTAAGCAAGTGAAAAAAATTCTCTTCTAAACGCAAATCCACATGGGCGGTAGGCTCGTCCAGAATCAAAATTTCAGGTTCCACAGCTAAAGCCCGTGCAATCAACACCCGTTGACGTTGCCCCCCCGAGAGGGCAGCTAAGGGGCGAGTACTGAGCTCTAAAATTTCCACTTGCTCCATGGCACGCCGGGCTAGCATTCGATCCTCTCGAGTATAGTCGCCAATCACGCGAGTTTTACCTAAACGCCCTTGGAGGACAGCAGCCTCTACTGATATGGGAAAGTCTTCAGCAAAAGCCGTATGCTGGGGCACATAACCAATCCCCCCCCGCCCTCGTTCTGGCGGTAAACCGAGCACGGAGGCTTGACCGGCTAAGGGCTTCAACAGCCCTAATATAATCTTCAGCAAGGTGCTCTTCCCTCCCCCATTAGGACCCACCAGGCCAAGGAACTCCCCACGGAGCACATCGAGGTTAATATGCTCCAGCACCATAGGGCCAGTGTAGGAAAAACAAACCTCTTTAATTGAGATAACCAACTCCTGCTTCACTGCAACACCCTGGCCAACACGGTGGCCACATAACGCAGGTTATTAACATAGTCTTCCGCAAGGGGATCAAGGGTAATGATTTTGGCACCAATTGCGCGAGCCACCACCTCCGCACTCGCTCGACTAGACTGCTTCTGGACAAAAATGGCCCGAACACCCTCCCTGCGTCCCCGTTCAATCAGGGCAGCCAGGGATTTAGCACCCGGTTCCTTACCCGCTTGCTCAATAGCAATTTCTTCAAGTCCATAAGTATGGGCAAAATAACGCCAAGCGGGATGAAAGACCATAAAGCGGTAGTGAGTGACTTCGGCCAGGGTTTGACGGATGAACCGGTCGAGCTGCTCCAGCTCTTGGACAAACGCCTGGTAATTTTCCTCAAATAGGTGGCTATAGGCCGGTTCTACTGTGGTCAGAGCATTCCGAATATAACCGGCCATTATCTTCACCAGAGCTGGACTGGTCCAAATATGAGGATCTATCGCTCCGTGCTCTTCCTCTCTCCCTCCAGTCCCATAGGTCTCCCCGGTAGACAGAAGAGGGATATCCTGTCGGCAATCCACCACTTCCATTTGGGGATTAGCGGCAATAATCCGCTTCAACCAGACATTCTCAAAGGGAACACCGATACGAAAATAAAGCTTGGCCTGAGCTAGCTTTACCATCTGCCGGGGAGTGGGCTCGTAGGTTTCCGGACTCTGGCCCGGTCCCACCATCACCGCTACCTGCACCCGGTTACCACCAATACGCTCGACAAAATACTTTTGGGGCAAAATACTGACGAATACGGAAAGGGGATCTGCGGCATGAACATGGCAGCTCCAACACCCCATGATGATGACCAAAAGACTGGCAAGATAAGCGGGGATACCCCGGCGACCGAATTTCATCACCCTAAACTTACAAGGACAGCTAAATTCCGTCGCATTGAGGACACAACCCTCTAATTTCTACGGTCTGGCGATCCACCCGAAAACCTAAATGTCTCGCTTCTCGGCTCAGAATTCCGGTAATCTCAGGAGCATCCAATTCAGCGACCGTACCGCACTGCCGGCATAATAAAAATTGTCCGATATGGGGACGGTCAGGATCGCCGCAACCGACATAGGCGTTGAGGGTTTCTAAGCGATGGATCAAGCCGGCCTGAAGCAGAAAATCCAGGGCCCGATAAACGGTGGGAGGAGCGGCCCCTCGATGCTCCTGGCGCAACTGATCGAGAATATCGTAGGCCTTAACTGGTACGTGGTGCTCCCACACTAACTCTAAAACTCGGCGCCGCAACTTAGTCAGCCGCAGGCCCCGACTAGCACAGGTTTTTTCCGCCACTGCCAAAGCATCGCGGATACAGTGATAGTGATTATGGCTGGGCCCCCTGAAGGGGACCAAAATGTTAGTATAGGACACTAAAAACCCCGACTGTACCTAGCAA
Organism: Nitrosococcus wardiae; assembly: GCF_004421105.1. Taxonomy (NCBI): domain Bacteria; kingdom Pseudomonadati; phylum Pseudomonadota; class Gammaproteobacteria; order Chromatiales; family Chromatiaceae; genus Nitrosococcus; species Nitrosococcus wardiae. The sequence continues at coordinate 1,793,275 of NZ_CP038033.1, read as the reverse complement.
TTGTAACTTTATAACATAATTTTCAGAGCTAGGGAAAACAGCCGGAACAGCGCCTCATGGGCCGACAATACCTAATACAGCCTAGGCAATGGTTCAGTCACGACTACTTTGACAAGTAATTTCGAGTTCGCCGTCAGCCATATCGACGACCACATGCCCCCCGTTGGCTAGCTTGCCAAATAGCAACTCATCTGCCAAAGGCCTTTTTATCTTCTCCTGTATGAGGCGAGCCATGGGTCGTGCGCCCATCTTTTCATCATAGCCATGCTCGGCCAACCAAGCCCGAGCCATTTCGCTCACTTCTAGGGTTACATTTTTATCTTCCAGGAGGAACTCCAACCCCAGCACAAACTTGTCGACGACTCGACCAATGGAAGGTTCATCCAGGGCACTGAACTGGATAACCGCATCCAACCGGTTGCGAAACTCGGGACTAAATGTCCGCCGAATCACTTCCATGGCATCGGTAGAATGATCTTGTGGGGTAAAACCGATGGAGGTTCGACTGATCTCTTGGGCCCCCGCATTAGAGGTCATCACCAGGATAACATTGCGAAAATCCGCTTTGCGCCCATTATTATCCGTTAAAGTACCATGATCCATCACTTGCAGGAGCAGATTGAATACATCGGGGTGAGCCTTTTCGATCTCATCCAGTAACAAAACCGCATGGGGATTTTTGCAGACGGCTTCGGTAAGCAAACCACCTTGATCGTAACCCACATAGCCCGGCGGAGCTCCAATAAGGCGAGATACGGTGTGGCGTTCCATGTACTCGGACATATCAAAACGGATGAGTTCAATCCCCAGGATATACGCCAATTGACGAGTTACTTCTGTCTTGCCAACACCCGTAGGACCCGCAAACAGGAAAGATCCGACCGGTCGAGCGGTATCCCCCAGACCAGAGCGAGACATTTTGATGGCCGAACTCAACACTTCAATGGCTTCATCCTGCCCAAAGATCACCTGCTTGAGATTGGCTTCCAACTTAGCCAGGCTTTCTTTATCGGAAGTCGAAACATGCTTAGGCGGGATACGGGCCATCTTAGCAACCACCGTTTGCACATCCTGCACCCCAATAACCTTTTTGCGCTTGGAGGGTGCTAGCAGCTGTTGACTGGCGCCACACTCATCAAGCACATCAATGGCCTTATCCGGGAGATGGCGATCGTTAATATAACGGGCTGAAAGCTCAGCAGCCGTACGGAGCGCAGCCTGGGAGAATCGAACTTTATGATGCTCTTCTAAGCGGGACTTCAACCCCCGCAGGATCTGCACTGTTTCCTCTACCGAGGGCTCAGGAATATCGATTTTCTGAAACCGCCGCGCCAAAGCCCGATCTTTCTCAAAAATACCCCGGTATTCCTGATAGGTCGTGGAACCAATACACTTAAGCTCACCGGAAGCCAGCACGGGCTTAATGAGATTGGAGGCATCCATCACTCCACCGGAAGCTGAACCCGCCCCAATCACCGTATGGATTTCGTCAATAAAAAGGATAGCGCCTTTTTCCTTTTTTAACTGGGCCAAGATACCCTTTAAACGCTTCTCAAAATCCCCCCGGTACTTGGTGCCAGCCAATAAAGCGCCCATGTCCAGGCTGTAAATGGTGCAGTCCTGCAGCACATCGGGAATATCCCCTTCAACAATTTTCCGCGCGAGCCCTTCGGCCAGGGCAGTTTTCCCTACCCCAGCCTCACCGACAAACAAGGGATTATTCTTACGTCGCCGGCACAGAATTTGAATCGTCCTCTCCAACTCAATGCGACGCCCAATCAGGGGATCGATTCTTCCCTGTACTGCCAACCGGTTAAGATTGGTGGCATAGGTTTCCAACGGGCTCTGCCCAGGGGTTTCAACACCGGTGGCCTCCGCTTCTTCCGAGGCCCCAGCCGATTCTCCGCTACTGCCCTGGGGATCAACTTTGCTAATCCCATGGGAGATGTAATTAACGACATCCAAGCGAGTCACATGCTGGCGTTTCAGAAAGTAGACTGCTTGGGACTGCTGCTCGCCATAAATCGCAACCAGAACATTAGCGCCGGTGACCTCTTTTTGCCCCGAGGACTGGACCTGAAGTACCGCCCGCTGCAATACCCGTTGAAAACCGAGAGTCGGCTGGGTATCTCGACCATCTTTGGTCGATAACAAGGGCGTGGTTTCATTAAGAAAAACCGTTATTTCTTCCTTCAACTGCTCCAGATTCGCGCCACAGGCGCGTAACACAGTGGCCGCTGCCGGATTGTCCAGCATGGCAAGTAAGAGGTGCTCCACGGTGAGAAACTCATGCATTTTCTCCCGCGCATCTTTAAAGGCCTGGTTTAGGCTTGTTTCCAGGTCCCTGCTCAACATGGCCAATCACCTCACTTCGGCGGGGCTATACCACCAGAAAAAAAACTTATCAAAACCTTAAATCTTCCTTAGGACGCTACCGCAACCCGCCAAGACCTGCAAGACCCTACTGATAAAATTAAGTCCTACAGCTTCCATTAAGCTTTTTCTAAAACACACTTTAGCGGATGCTGGTGATTCATAGAATACTCGTTCACTTGGGCTACCTTTGTTTCTGCGATCTCATAGGTAAATACACCACAAATGCCCTTCCCTTCGGTATGAACCTGCCACATAATACGCGTCGCCTTTTCCCTGTCCATAGCGAAAAAAGTCTGCAACACCTCAACGACAAACTCCATGGGGGTATAGTCGTCATTGAGCATCACCACTTTATACATGGGTGGTCGCTTGAGCTTTGGCTTTGCCGTATCAACGGCAAAGCCACCCTCGTTCTCTTCATCTGGATCTATTTTACCCATAAATCACAACCCGATTCCTCCTGACCCTTTCTATTCGATAAAGAGAAAACCGGTACCCTAACAATTATAGAATTTCTTGTCGCTATAGTAAGGAGGCCATGATGCCGGTTCAAGGGCGGAAAGCACGCAAAGTGCCTGCTTAAGCTCACTGCGCGCTACCCGCCTGAGCTGTTACCGTCAAAACAGAAGCTACCCCTCCGAGGGATGAGGAGCAGCTTCCTGCACCATTTTTTGCAATTCTCCGCTTTCAAACAATTCTAAAGTAATGTCACACCCCCCCACCAGTTCGCCATTAATATAGAGTTGGGGAAAAGTAGGCCAATTGGCGTACTTGGGTAGATTGGCACGGACTTCCGGGTTAGCAAGCACATCTACGTAGGCAAATTCTGCGCCACAAGCTTGTAGTGCTTGAGCTACACGGCTAGAAAAACCACACTGGGGTAATTCAGGCGATCCCTTCATGAACAAAATGATTGGATTAGATTCCACCGCTCCTTTAATCTGCTCCATTACATCCATAGCATATACCTCCGAGATGTCATGTATTTAAACAAACTTGAATAGACTTAACACATCGCGCAAAGGTTCCTTGCTAAGTCAAGGCGAGCAAAGCTCGAATCGCGCTAACCACTGCCCTTGCAATCACAACTAAGGGCACCTTAGACTATTCCTGATATTTTTAGTCAGTCATTCCATTTTATACCACACCTAACCAACGACACGACAAAGGAGATTGGGCATGAGTCATCGTTTACCAGAACTCCCTTACCCTATGAACGCCCTGGAACCCCATATTTCCCAGGAAACGCTCGAATATCATTATGGCAAGCACCATCAAACCTATGTGGACAAACTCAATGGCCTTGTTCCTGGGACTGAGTTTGAAAATGCGTCTTTAGAAGAAATCATTACCAAAGCTTCCGGTGCTATTTTTAATAATGGCGCTCAGGTGTGGAATCACACCTTTTATTGGAACTGCCTAACGCCCCAGGGAGGCGGGGAGCCCAATGGTGCCCTGATGGATGCTATCCGGGAAAGTTTTGGCTCTTTCGCCGATTTCAAAGAGAAATTCAGCCAGTCAGCCATTACCCTATTTGGTTCCGGTTGGGCCTGGTTAGTTAGAAATCCCGATGGTTCCTTGGATATTGTAGGTACCAGTAATGCTGGCAACCCCCTGACAGAAGGCAAAACTCCCTTACTGACCTGCGATGTCTGGGAACATGCTTACTATATTGATTACCGCAATGCTCGACCCAAATATCTGGAAGCTTTTTGGAATCTAGCAAACTGGGATTTTGTCGCCAAAAACTTGACAGGCTAAGATGAGTTAAACTCATCGGAAGCAGGGGGTCATTCCTCCTTTTTTATCCCTTGAAGTTCCCCTTGGATGGTGAATGCTCCTCTAGCGAGGCCGCGAAGTGAAACGGCTCGCCGAGGGCAAGGGTCGGTTAAATGTTGTTTCAGCGTCAAATTGGCGCTATGATTTTCTCGCTCATGGAACCTAGGGTCGGGAGAACCCGAAGGCAAAGCGCGTGAAGCGGTAAAGACCCCAAGGGCTGCAGCCGAGCTGTCGCCCGAGGACTGCTGAGAAACGTGAATTTGCCGGACTGATGAGAAATTAGTCACGATAAAACTCCAATTAGCCTATGGCAGCCTCCAGGGGGGCTGCCATTTTTCATTCAAAACTCACCGTCAAGTTTGATCGCACCGCAATGAACGAGCCGTTAATGTCTGCCTATGCCCGTCTTCCCGTAGCCTTTGAACGGGGAGAAGGCGCCCGGCTATGGGATACCGCTGGCAATGAATATCTGGATGCTCTAGCCGGTATTGCAGTTTGTGGCCTTGGCCATGCCCATCCCGCCATTACCGAGGTGATTAGAGAGCAGGCAGGGCGTTTACTGCATACCTCCAACCTTTACCGTATTCCCCTCCAGGAAGCCTTAGCCACGCGGCTCAATGCTTTGGCTGGAATGGAGCGAGTCTTTTTTGCTAACTCTGGGGCCGAAGCTAATGAAGCCGCCCTTAAAATCGCGCGCCGCTATGGGCATGAACGGGGCATCGATAATCCCCAGATTATCGTAATGACGGGCAGTTTCCACGGACGCACCCTTGCCACCTTGAGCGCCACCGGAAATACCAAGATTCAGGCAGGCTTCGAACCCCTGGTTCAAAATTTTATTCGGGTGCCTTATAACGATGCTTCCGCCTTGGAAAAACTACCCGAACCAACCCGTAAAGAAGTCGTTGCCGTCCTGGTGGAACCTATCCAGGGCGAGGGAGGCATCATAGTCCCAGGAAGTACTTATCTCGACCAGATCCGGGCAATTTGCGATACCCAAGGCTGGTTGATGATGTTGGATGAAGTGCAAACCGGGCTTTGCCGTACCGGCCGCTGGTTTGCCTTCCAGCACAGCCAGTCCCAACCAGACGTGATTACCCTTGCCAAAAGCCTAGGTAATGGCATTCCCATTGGTGCTTGCCTCGCCCAAGGCAAAGCCGCCCAAGTATTGCAGCCTGGCAGTCACGGTTCCACTTGTGGCGGCAACCCTCTCGCCTGTCGTACCGCCTTGGCGGTATTGGAAATCTTAGAGCAGCAGCAGCTGGCGACACGGGCAGATCAATTAGGCCAACGAATGCTCGAGGCCTTCCGGGAAACATTACGCGACTTACCTGAAATCCAGGCTATTCGGGGACAAGGCTTGATGATGGGAATCGCACTGGATCGGCCCTGTGGTAAGCTGATGCAACAGGCCTTAGCAGAAAGGCTACTGATTAATGTCACAGCAGGCAGTGTCATACGGTTACTTCCCCCCCTTATTATTAGCGATAGGGAAGCCGATATTGTTGTGGCAAAGATTAATAAGCTCATCAGAGCATTTCTTAAAGAAGGCTGAGACTCATGGATAATCAGGAAGATAGGGATGGCAATACAGCATTTTCTGACTTTACTCGACCTACCGGCTGACGAGCTCAGACAGTTAGTGCTACGGGCTATCGATCTCAAAACTCTGCAACGGCAGGGGAAAATCTACGAGCCCTTGAAAAACAAAGTACTCGGGATGCTGTTCGAGAAATCCTCCACCCGCACCCGTGTCTCCTTTGAGGCAGGTATGGCCCAATTTGGTGGCAGTGCCATTTTTCTCTCACCCCAGGATACCCAACTCGGACGGGGAGAACCCATAGAAGATACGGCTCGGGTTCTCTCCCGGATGGTGGATTGTTTGATGGTCCGCACCTTTTCCCACTCGATGCTGGAGCGCTTCGCGGCCTACTCCCGGGTACCCGTAATCAATGCCCTCACGGATAGCTATCATCCCTGCCAATTATTAGCGGATATTCAAACCTATTTTGAGCACCGAGGAGATATCCAAGGACGAACCGTCGCTTGGATAGGCGATGGTAACAACATGTGCCAATCCTACATTAATGCGGCCTGCCAATTCGATTTCCAACTGCGTATCGCCACCCCAGTGGGCTATGAACCCGACTCCATTATTTTGCAGGCAGCGGGAGAACGAGCGCAAATCATGACAGACCCACGGGAGGCGACCAAAGGAGCTGACTTGGTGGTTACTGACGTCTGGACCAGTATGGGACAAGAAAAAGAAAAGCTACGCCGGCTTCAAGACTTTGCAGACTACCAAATCAACAGCAAACTGATGGCCCTAGCTCAGGAGGATGCCCTTTTCATGCACTGTCTTCCTGCCCACCGGGATGAGGAAGTCACTGCAGAGGTGATTGATGGCTCGCAAAGCGTAGTCTGGGACGAAGCAGAAAATCGCCTCTATGCTCAAAAGGCCTTGTTGGAAAAACTGCTAGTAGGCGGGCCGCAATAATCCTAGAAACGGCAGTTGAACGTGCCTAATTATGCAAGATGGCAAGGCGCGACGACACCGTGGGGCTACCCCTTCTACCTCTTGGCGCCTTGCAGCCACTGCTCCAAACGCTGCAAGCGTGCTGGGGTGCCAATATCCCACCACTGCCCCCGATAATATTCCCCGGTCACCCAACCTTGGCACATCGCCTCTCGTAGCAAAGGGGCCAGGGGAAATCGGCCAGGACAGCAATGGGCAAATAGTTCTGGGCGGTAAATCCCCATGCCGCTAAACGTCAGTCTGCGGGCTCCTTCGGTGACTACCCGTTCTCCTAGCAAAGCAAAGTCTCCTTGGGGAGAGTAAGGAGGGTTGTCCACCAAAATCAGGTGAGCTAGCCCTGCCGGTGCCCGCCGCACCCTAGCGAAGGGATAATCAGTCCAAATATCCCCATTAACCACTAAAAAAGGCTCTTCCCCGAGCAGGGGAAGGGCCTGAAAAATACCCCCCCCCGTCTCCAACCCCCGCTCACCCTCGGGAGAATAGCGGATCTGAATTCTATAATGTTCGCCATTACCCAGCACTTGCTTCACTTGCTCTCCCAAGTAGGCATGATTAATCACCAACTCGGTAAACCCGGCCGTCGCCAGGGACTCAATAAGATACTCAATCAAGCGTTTGGGACCGGCCCGAAGCAAGGGTTTAGGGGTATTATCAGTCAGCGGGCGCATTCGCTCTCCCCGTCCAGCGGCGAGTATCATGGCCTTCATGGTGAACCCATCGGCTCAGGCAAATCTCTCAGCACTTGGGCCAATTCCGCCAGTTCGTCATACTGACAGATTACAGTGCGGAGGTAATTTAAAACCCGGGGAATGTCCTTGAGATAGCCCGATTTCCCATCCCGGTAATTCAAACGGGCAAAAATCCCGCTTGCCTTCAAGTGGCGCTGTACCCCCATCCAGTCAAACCAGCGAAGAAACTCCGCTTCGCTAGCCCCTACCGGAATTCCTACCTGAGCAGCCTTCCGCCGGTAATCATAGAGCCAGGTGAGCACCCTATCCTGAGGCCAAGCCCGATAACAATCCCGCAATAAGGATACCAAATCGTAGGTCACCGGACCCTTCACCGCATCTTGAAAATCCAAAATTCCCGGGTTGGCTTTTTCCGTCACCATAAGGTTGCGAGAATGGTAATCTCGATGTACCGGTATCTGGGGTTGTTCCAGGGCTGAGACGACAAGTAACCCAAAGGTCTCATTCAAAGCCGTTCCTATGTCAATCCCTAAGTGGCGTCCCAGATACCAATCCCGGAATAACTCCATCTCTTTCATGAGCAAATCCCGGTTATAGGATGGCAACCCTAGCTCTTCGGCATCGCCTCCCTGGAGCAACCGTAAGGCTGCCAAAGCATCCCCATAAAGCACTGGAGCATTATGGAAATTCAAAATCCTCAGGTACTGGCGCTCGCCCAGATCGGTGAGCAATAGGAAACCCTGTTCCAAATTTTGCTCCAATACTTCAGGCACATTCAGCCCTAAGTCACGAAAGCCCCGGGCGATACGGATAAAAGACCGGCAATTCTCTCGCTCCGGCGGAGCATCCATAGCAATTAGGCTATCCCCATTCCGGTGCACCCGGAAATAGCGCCGGAAACTGGCATCTTCCGAAGCCGGCACCAGCTGGTAATTGATTACACCAAGATCCCGGCTCAACCATTGTTGTAAGGATTCAAAACGTGGATCAGGCACCCCCTTCCCCTCTATTAAGTTGTCATTGACCCCAAAAGAATCTGGCCGTAAAATTTGAGATAATTTAGGGCGATTAGCTCAGCGGGAGAGCACTGCCTTCACACGGCAGGGGTCACTGGTTCAATCCCAGTATCGCCCACCATTTAAACATTTTATAAACAAATACTTAAAAAGCTGCATTTTCTGGGGTGCTTAGTATCATTGTTTTATCCCTTCTAAAATCAAGTCCCCAACAAGTCCTATAGATAAAAAAAACAACCGGGGGTAAGTATCAATAATCTGCCCCTGGAATATCCCGATCCGCAACCTGGATATACTCTTGCAATTGCTGTGGGGTTTTGAACCCCATGGAGATCAACAAAATGGCCATGGTTTCACAATCCCTAAGCGGATCTTTTTCACTGTAGAGTTGAGTCCTAATGGGGTGTAGCTAACATTGCCAGCCCGTTTAGCTAGCCCCGCCTCATCTACACTGCAATCCCCTGTTGATTCAGTGTAACCCGCACCTGTATTTTTTTTCTAATACCAATTTCATGTGATTTTGCATTATATATATTCAGTCAAAACAACTACTTGATGACTTAATAGATTGCATTCTTTGATTAAATTGGTAAAAATACCCACTAGACAGGATTGACAAAACCGACCTCGGTCCCTTATAGGGGATCTCACCTTCACGGCCAACCGTTCCACCACGGGTAGACTGCCAAAACTGACAAAAGCTCCCAACTCTACTTTATCCCCTCATTATTTTTTGGCTCAATATGGATTCCAGTCAGCTACGCCAGCAGCGCACTGAGCAACGGTTTCAGCAGTCCCTTGCCGCATCGCCTAGCGTTATGGACGAATTGAAAGAAGCCCAGATACAGCGGTAATTTCTCTTGTGAAATGCCACGATGAGGCCGTAGCCATAAGCGTAGTAGCGACCAAAAGCCTTCGATAGTATTGACGTGAACCTCATGAAAACCATCGCCATCCTCATCGCGCGCGTACTCGCCTTGGCTGTGGCAGACCGTACGATGACCCTACCCCCAGTCGGACAATCGCGAGTAGATGTGGTATTCATCGGTATAAATTTGGGTACCGGGCTGGAGGGTTGTCCGCAGTAGGTGATCGCTTTCGAGTGGCAGTGCGGGCAATCAACACCTTCGGGCCAGCGCAACTCGCGGACCGTTTCATAGCATTTGCTGTCGTCAAGCAGATTCTGGAGCTTTATCATTGGGTCATCGCTGGGCGTCTATGTTCGTTAGCAGGATCGGTACGCTATGATAACTCAGCTGACTGGAATCCATATTGAGCCTAGATTATAAATTGGATAGGTAAACCATTTTTCAGACATCTATCTGAGCTCACCCTTCACTATTTGAAGTGACTCCTATTACACGTATCCCGAACATATCCCTCTATGGGGCACGAAAGCGCTATATTAACAGCTGATTAGATTTCTTCTGCTGGATTTTTAGGGACGAACTAGCGGGCACACCACAATCCCGCTTCGAACAGTAGCCATACCGGTACGGCCAGCAAAGTTTGTGAAATCACATCAGGGGGGGTGAGTAACATGCCAAAAATAAAGGCTGCAACAATGATGTAAGGGCGCTTTTCTCGAAGGCGATCTATATTTAGTAACCCCAGCCCACACGAGCAGTACGGTAGCCACGGGAACTTCAAAAGCAATCCCGAAAGCAAAGAACATTGTCAATACAAAGTCCAAATATTTAGTAACGTCGGTCATGACAGCAACGCCTTCAGGGGCTGCTTGAGTGAAAAAGCCTAGCATCAGGGGAAAAACCGCAAAGTAGGCGAAGGCCATGCCTAAAAAAAACAACAGGGTACTGGAAGCTAACAAAGGCGGTATAATGCGACGCTCACTGCTATAGAGACCAGGAGCAATAAAGGCCCAGATCTGGTACAAGAGCATGGGGATAGAGAGCACAATGGCTGTAACCAGGGTCAGTTTAAAGGGGGTAAGAAAGGGCGAGGCTACCTCAGTAGCAATCATTGAGTTTGCCTCGGGTAAGTGAGCCATGAGGGGGCGGGCTAACAAACGGTAGAGACTGTTGGAAAAGGGTATAAGCGCCACTGTGATGATCAGGACGGTAACAACGGCGCGCAGCAAGCGATCCCGCAACTCGATCAAATGCGAGACGAGGGGTTGTTCGTCGTTGTCAAAGTGCTCAGGCGCCGTCATTGGACGCTTTTGCATTAGAATATTTTTCCTGGTGGGGATTCGGCTTTGAAAAAGTAGACTCGCCAGGGAATTCGTCAAAATCTTTTAAGTCTTTGTTTTCCTTGAGAGCTTGTCGAAGTTCCTCGGCTTGTAATGCTTGCTCCACTTCGCGCTTGATTTGAGTTACTAGGCGGCGTGCTTTCCTTATCCATATGGCCATCGTGCGAGCTACCGTTGGCAATCGTTCTGGACCCACTACGAGGAGTAGGATAATTAGAATGACTAGAATTTCCCAAAAACCAATATCGAACACGATAGAAAAGTGTGAGCTACTTAATCTCGTCGCCCAACTTTACTTTAAAGTCAGCGTCACTTTGATTTTTCTCAGAGACGGATTCGGTCTTATAGGTGGATTTTTGCTTATCCTCGATAGTTTCCATTTCTTCGGTATTTGGCGGCTCCTCATCACGTAAGGAGTTACGAAACCCCCTCACTGCACTGCCTAGATCAGCACCTATGGAGCGCAGTTTTTTAGTACCAAATAATAGCAATACAATTACTAGGATAATAAGAAGCTGCCAAATACTGATTCCGCTAAATCCCATGGTCTATTCCACATCTTGGGTGAGTGCAATTGTTTCAACTAGCGTGTGGATTTTTCCTCTTTCCCGTCATCGCTAGAATAAGCGTAATATATTTGTCTTTGGTTTTTTAACGCTACTTAAAGGTCGGCAGTTTATCCCCGTGTAGATAATCCCTCATGAACAAGCTCGCCTCGCACCTTGCCCTCTCCAACACCTACAAAAAATGCCCCCTGTTTCATTGACTGCCATCGTGTGGACCCCGATTTGCTTTTTCTTCCAATCCCAACAAGCCAAAACGTCGGTCTAGTTGGGGTATGTTCAAGATACGTGTAATAAGTAGTCACTGGATGTTAGTGCTTGATTTCATATTATTTTTGTAACCCATTTTTAGTGGTTACCCGTATTAGTTCACTGATGATCACTGTTTGTCCGACAATGTGCTCATTTCTGGACGTTCTTCTTTGTCTTTAAAAAAATTTTATCCATAATGGGTGATAAATTGGATAGGCAAACCATTTTTCAGACATCTATCTGAACTCACCCTTCACTATTTGAAGTGACTCCCTATTACACGTATCCCGAACATACCCCATAATCCCCCATAATCTTCCTGCTTCGCCAATGGCCCACACCAAAAACAGGGTACCCCCTCCCTATTCACACTTCCGATTCAAACGGGAATCGCTCTAAAGTGCGCCTTTCTTCCAAGGGCCGCGAATCGCAAAAGTAACACCAGGCGATTGTATGTTGGCAAACAGCCAGTCCCCGTAGAATGTCGCCCCTGCCCACTCACGACCTCTGTAGTCGCCTACCGGATTATCCCAAAAGTTATCTTTGACGCCTGGGAATACCGCATCAATAAGGTCAATATCGCCTTGTGCCAAAACGATCTGGTTTTCCGCAAATGGAAATGTCAATCCATCCGAAGTCAGGCCGATCAGGCGTTTAGGATTCGAACCACCGTCCTCGCATAGGACAATACCACCACGAGGACTGATAGCGATGTTATCCGGGCCATCTAACTCCGTCGCATTGCTGGCTTCATATAAAAGTGTGAGTATTTCAGCGCGCGGATCGTATACCCAGACTTGGCCTAGTTCGGCGGCCCCGCCATCCGTAGAGATAAAATAGATTAAGCCCGTGTCCTCCCAGCAGCCTTCACCGCGCGAGAAGATAGCGGGCAGCAGGTGCCGAATCGAACGCGCGTCCATGGACAGCTTCAGGGTCTTCAACCCGCTGCCAAGAGACACTGAAGCTATCGCCGGCGGCGAACTCACCACTTCTGTTAGTCATATCTTTACGAAATTCATCGTTGATGACCATAGCATAGAGTTCACCACCATCACGTAACAGCTCGTTCTTATCGCGTCCGCCGCGCCAATTGGGATGACCCGCACCCGGTTGTACGTATTTGTAGAAACCACTTTCACCCGTATCCTCGGTTTCATACATAACTCCCGTCATTGGATCCACTGCCACGGCTTCGTGCGAAAACCGACCCGCTGCGCGAATAGGCTGGCCGTTGCTGATACCGAAGCCGGGGACATCGAAGACATAGCCATGATTGAAACCATCTGTGCGGCTATCCCAGCCGTGGAATGTTTCCTCACAAGATACCCAGGAACCCCAGGGGGTTGGACCGCCAGCGCAGTTACGGATAGTACCGCCAAGACTGGTATAGGAATCGATGAACTCGCCGCGAACAAAATCGAATACGAGATTGGTTGTCCCTCCGTACTCGTTCATGTTGTACATACCGCCGGGAACTAGACACTGAGTGCCCTCGCCAGCGGATAATTCATGATTTCGAACCAGGGCAATAGTGCTACCCTGCTTGGCACACACAGCCATGCCGTCGTGATCAGTTGGTGTGGGGCGGCCATCGGTCATCGTCTGCCCGGTCCAGCCAAAGGACTGGTACTCAAAGCCTTCCGGCAAAGCCAGCAGTTTCAAACCCGTTGAAAGATCTTTTTTCAGCGTCAATGGTCCATAGCCCGGCGAGTAAGCAGCATTACCGTAGCCCCGGCCATTGGGTACCCGTGCGGCAAGTGACGAGAATGCGAGAGTGGCAGCTCCCACCGCCAAACCTGTTTTTACGAACTGTCGGCGTGATAGTTTGGACATGTTAGGTTCCTCTGTTTTTTGTTTCTGGAGATCCTTGGCCCCAGTGTCAAGGACTAATGCAATTTTTGACCTGCATCAGGAAAAATGCACTCGAATGGTGTTGCATTACTTTTATCACAAGCACTGGGATGATAAGGACAATAGCGGATACTTACTCCCAAGAAGTCGTAAACGACCTATAAGGATATATTGTGATGTGATAGTCTAGGCGAACAATATGACGAGGAAATTAAATAGAGATGTCGGTTTGATGATACTCATGAACCCGCCTGCACCCAGACCTGGAGTGGCTATGCTTTACCTGAGTAGTGTTCCAGATCTGGAGGTTCCAAATTTACACTTGCACCCCAAATTCATATCGATTAATAAAAAGCCCAATGACAATATCATGCATTTGCTGGGTTTTAGAAAAGCAAATCGTTTTGCGTGCCAATCGCTTAATGCGGGTGCGTAAGGTGAGATGTTTTCTTTCTATTTTTTTGGGTATCTTGTTTGCCAATGTGGTGTCTGTTGGGGTCCAGATGGCGCTGATAGGTTCCCCAGTCATCGGTATAAAAACGGGTGAGTCCAAAAGGCTCAAGAAGTCTTTTGAGTTTTAAAAAGACGGTGTCTTGATGGGTTCCCAAAACGTAGGCCAATACCTGCCCGCTGCGATGGTCGATGGCATGCCGCAAACCCGCGCGGCTGGGCTTTCTTTCCCACAAAACTCCACATCTCATCGACTTTCGCTTCCTCAACCCGCAACACCTGCACTTCTGCCTGCTCTGCAGGCAAACGCTTCAACAGCGCGGGGTTGACCGACTCAAGACGGGACTCTTTTTTTTAGCTCCTTGAGCACCGTGTGGGGACTGATCTCTAAAACCCGCGCCGTCTCTCGTATCCCACTCCCGTTCAGCGCCATCTCAATGATCTGCTGCTTGACTTGTGGCAAGCGACCCTTATACACATTATCCAAGCGAAAGGAGCAATGGGCGCAGGCTTCATTCTGTCATCAATAACGCTACTCTCCGCTCTCACTCCTTCCCCTTTTGACTACTCGATGGCTTTGACAATAGGGACAATGCACGGGGAGAAGCACCAGGGAAGCCTCCTGTTTTTTTCTTCTTTGAGTTCATTGGATGAGCTGAAGTATTCATCACAACACACTTTCCTCATTTTGTCTTTAAGATGACTTGAGTTCGTGTGTCCGGAATAGTCTAGCCACTTCAACCTCTAATTGTGCCATTACTGTGCCAGAGGTAGATCCTTGCACTTCCTGTATCATGATAAGTCCTTGATTTTATATGGCGCGCCCGGTAGGATTCGAACCTACTACCCTCGGCTTAGAAGGCCTAGAATTCACAAACATGGGTTAATAAATTCAACAACTTACTAGCCATTCCCCGCGCCTAGCGTGACTAAATATGTCACGACCCCCCCTTTTGACAGCGTTGCGTCACGATTTAGTCACGTTAAAAAGGTTAATCCTTTGCCTATGCAAATGCAAATTCTTGAGTTGCCCCGCCTCCTTTCGCTGGCACCCTCAAATTATAGAAATAAGATACACATGAAATTGTAGATGCTCTATTTGACCGACCTATTTTTCGCGCCAGTGATTTTATAGAGCGCACCGGTATTCCAAAACCTAGCGCCCATCCGCTTATTCGCCAGCTTCTTCAGGTAGGTATTTTAACGATTCTGCGTAAGCAAGCTGGCAGGAAACCCGCTATCATTGCCTTTCCGCGCCTCATCAATGCGGCAGAAGATAGAGCCGTGCTACCTAGTTCTTAAAAAACCTGAATTTAGCCGGGTGATTAAAGTGTGGCTAGTGAGATGGATATTACCGCAAGGCCACAATTGACAGTAGGCAAGGTTTGACACCGAGATGCGAGAAAATAGTAAGCCATTGTTTTTATTAATCAAATTATATGGGCGCCCATTGCAAAATGCCCTACTGTGTAGAATGGATTCTTACCATTGTCCACAAAATGTCCACATTCTGATTGGAAGCAAAGAAGAGGGTGCCTATCCGCTTTGAGAGAAGCTTTTTCACAGACACCCCCTTCTCTCTCGCCTGCTTATCATTCTTCCTTCTAGTATCCCCCGCTGCCTTCCTGTGCCCTAATGACGAAGTTTACATATAGAGTGTATCTGTATCCTGGAAGTATTTGATCTTCGTGGTGTAAATCTCCGGTAGAAGAAAGAGAATCACGCCCAGGAAGTTTTGAACTTCATTTAGGTTCTCATTCTAAATTTACTAAAAGCTACCTTAAGTACAGGCGGCCCAATAACAGCAAGAGCTTTCGCACTTAAGGGAGGCTCTTTGGAGTTTCGCCATGACTGATTTCAATTTTGTTCCTACAAAACTTCATCAATCTGGAGAATTCGCGGTTCCTCGCGGTCCTCGACGAAGGGGTGACCTTGGTCTTGGGGTCTTTACCGCTCCTCGCGCTCGGCGCGCCGTTTCACTTCGCGACTTTGCTAGGGGAGCGCCTAACCTCCATGTGAGGCTCTAATGTTATTAGAGAAACATGCCTGGAGCGGCCTCTTCCACACGCTCCACAATCAGAGCGGCGCCTGTCATCACCCTGTTTACTACGCACGCTCACCTCCGCTCCGGCTCCAGAGGCGGCTTTATAGCAATTCCCGTTTTCATTAGGTACAATATTAAAGTTGTTTATTTTCTTCAACCCGATTGAATGGGTTTAAATACGATGCCTGCACCCTATTCATTAGACCTACGCCAAAAAGTCATTGAAGCCTATAGGAACAAAGAGGGTTCGGTCCGTCAGCTGGCGAAACGATTTAAAGTATCGAAGAACACAGTCAGTGGTTTTCTGAGGCGCTTTCGGGAGACGGGGACGGTCCATCCCAAGCGCCGAGAAGGGGTGGGGCATCCGGCAAAAATTGATGAGCCAAGGGCCCAGTATTTGGCCGAGGTGCTCCAGCGCGAACCCGATTTAACGCTCCACGAATTGTGCCAGCGATTTGAAGCCCGCTTTGGTGAAACGATAAGCACCTCGGCCATGGATCGAGGGCTGAAAAAGCACCGGATCACGCGAAAAAAAAACGTTCTACGATCCCAAAAAACACACGCCCCGGGTGAAACAACGCTGGCTTGAGTATTGGGTCGAAGTGAGCCTGTGTTCCCCCGAAGACTTCATTGTGCTCGAGGAAACCGGAGCGGTATTGAATCTGACCCCCGCCTATGGACGGGCCCCTCAAGGGCAAAGAGCCTATGGAAAAAAACCGACGACCCAAGGCGAACGCATTAGCACCATCGGGGCCCTATCCAGGGACGGAGTCCTGCCTGCGATGTGTTTTGAAGGCACGCTCAATGGCCCGGTTTTCCTCTATGATGTCGAGCATTTCCTCTGGCCTCACCTCCACGAAGGGAAGGTGGTCATTTTAGACAATGCCGCCGCTCACCGAGATGAAGAGGCGATTGAGCCAATCGAGCAGACCGGCGCTAGGGTGGTCTCTTTACCACCCTATCCTCCTGAACTCAACCCTATTGAATAGGCTTGGTCCAAGCTAAAACATTGCCTAAAGAAAAAAGCGGCCCGGACAAAAGAGCAACTTTATCACGCCCTCAGCGAAGCACTCACGCTGATTTCCCCCCAAGACTGTCAAGCCTATTTTAAACATTGTGGACTCTGTCCCTCACTTAAGTGAGAACCGCTATACATTAGACCTATACAGTGCAAAATTACATGAAATTGGTATTAGCCTGGGGCAGGCTTGCAAACGGCAAAAACCCAGGGTAGATCCTGAGAATTTCCTGGCGTGGCCACAGGAAACGAGTGCATAGGGGCAAATGTCCTATCTACTAACGGCGTAGTAAGTGAACTGGAACCTCAAGGTTTTGTGGGCGATCGATATATTCGATACCTTGCGGTACCTCGCCACGAAGGGCGGACTTAGGTATGGGGAGTTGGATGTTTTGGTAATCTAGATCACCCCCTTCCGCCTTCTGATGCGGGCACAAATCGAAGCGAATCATTCGCTCGGGTAGGACAACGGGGTTTCTCGGATGTCTAAGCCACAAAGGAACGAGCCAAAGCTTCCCTTCGTAGGCTATTCCATCGCAGGTCACCACCAGGCCATCACTGAACCTCACTGAACACCTGAATACATCCACCTCTTACATTCCTAACGGCCCGAGAGCTGAGCGGCACCCCAAGCAGAGTGGGCAATCCGAATGAGCCCATCGCGAGCACGAGGCACAGCCACGGCGCAGTGTCCGCTCCAGTAGCAATGAGACGTCGTGTAAAACTCTAGACTTAATCTGACAGACACACTATTCATCGTCCCCACAAAGTAGGTGTCCTGTGAGCCCAGATAACCGGGATGCTCCGATTCGATCTCCCCTTTGGCTTCGCGTTGTTCTTTGGCCTTCTCCAGCGCGGCCAGTTGCGCTTCAGTCAGCACCAGCCCCTCCTGGGCCGAGCGGGCCTCCAGCGCCTTGAGACGCTTTTTCAGGGTCTCCAAATCATGGCGCAACCAGATGGAGCGCACCCCTGAAGAAGAGACGATAATTCCCCGCTACTGCAATTGGGCCGAGGCCCGCCGCTGGCCTAGCGCCGGGTTTTCGATGGCTCAATCCACCACCGCCTGCTCTACAGGCTCCGGCACACGGTTTTTGATCATCGGCTTCTGGCGGCTGATCTCCACCAACGCCTGTTCCCCGCCGGTCTCATACCGTTCTTTAAACCGGTAAAAGCTGTCTCTAGAATAAGCCCATCACCTTACAGGCCTGCGAGACATTCCCCAGTGGCTTGGCTAGCTCCAACACGCCCAATTTCGGTTTGATGATCTTTTCTTGATAGGTGCTCATCTTCTGACACGCCTCTTTTTCGTTTTAAGTCTATTCTGGGGGCATGCCCCCAGAATAGACTTTTTTTCAGCAAAATGTCAGATCAAATCGTGTGCTTTACAAATTTCTCCCTCCGACCCGATCCCTCTTTCTTTCCCACAAAACTCCACATTTCATCAACTTTCTCTTGCTCAACCCGCAACACCTGCACTTCTGCCTGCTCTGCAGGCAAACGCTTCAACAGCGCGGGGTTGACCGACTTAAGACGGGACTCTTTTTTTTAGCTCCTTGAGCACCGTGTGGGGACTGATCTCTAAAACCCGCGCCGTCTCTCGTATCCCACTCCCGTTCAGCGCCATCTCGATAATCTGCTGCTTGACTTGTGGCAAACGACCCTTATACACATTATCCAAGCGAAAGGAGCGATGGGCGCAGGCTTCATTCTGTCATCAATAACGCTACTCTCCGCTCTCACTCCTTCCCCTTTTGACTACTCGATGGCTTTGGCAATAGGGACAATGCACGGGGAGAAACACCATCGAAGCCTCCTGTTTTTTTCTTCTTTGAGTTCATTGGATGAGCTGAAGTGATCACATCTCGGACGAGCTGTCAAATGGAATGCGGACTGATATATCGGCTTAAACGACTATTTTATCTGCCATTACCCTTAAGAGGCAATGCGCCAAGCTTGGGCAATATTACCTTTTGAGCACTACCTACAATGTACTTAGGGGCTAACGCCTAGACAAATAGCAGAATCAGTGCCATGACCAACATCCCAATATCTTCCGTTAGCGTTACGGTAGAGAGCGGGACTGAGAGTACACTGCCCATACAGGGACAATTAATATCGAGCCCTTGTCTCAGTGCTATTACGACACCAATCGCTCCGAACCCGAAGACCACCACTGTAGCCCAGTAGGTAAAATTAGGCGCAATGAAATTTAAGTACATGATCGCAAGGGCCAGCTCAATAAAAGGATACGCGTATCCGTATGCCTTGACCCGCTTGGCCAGCAAGTCATACATCACAAAGCCGTCCTGAAATCCGCTCAAGTTGAAAATCTTCAATAATGCGAACACCAACAGGAAAACACCCATGTAAGCGTGCATAAATGTGCGCATATCAACGCTAGAGAAACCATCGGCGATTGCCCACGCCGCTAGCGCTGCGCCACCAATCAGCGAGATTAGCGGCCAGTAATCCGCAAGTGTCTCACCGCGGGTTTCATCACCTAATTTTGTCGCTGAGTCGCTCATAACTTCTCTCCTTGAGATAGCCGGCTAGCCCAAAACAAAAGACACGCAACATTTTGCCAACACGCGTCTAATGGGGCACGCTGATTTGGATTCACTGCGACGGCTTGCTTCACACCCATCGGCCTCAGCAACTCGTCAATCTCAGGCTAAACGTCGGCGGATATTCCCGACTCGTCTCTAACTACTAAAAGCATAGTTCAAAATATAGTAGTGCTCAAAAAGTAATGCTACTCAAGTCTAGCGTAGTACCTGTTGGCTGTAGGGATTTAAGTTCCTCGACAAAAATTTTGAAGTGACAGGGTATTCCTCTATAGAACTCCAGTTAGTAGAAAAATAAACTTTAAACTTAGGCATGTCTCTCTGTGTTGAGAGGCGGGAAAATTGCAGCATATTCTCTCTAACCCTCTAGCCCGGATCTCCTCCAGGCTTTTTTTATGGATCCCTATGCCAAGGGTTATCGCTGGCAGAGGCAGCCCAGTGGCTAGTAATTTGGAAAAGGGTCTCGATGATAGGGTTAACAAGACTATAAGGAGGGAAACTCCCTTGAAAAATATCCGCTTCGATATACACCGTGGCAGCCAGAATCTAACCCAGCTCTGGCGTTCCGGGGAAAAACTCAAGGGAAAGGGGATCAAGTTCTTTCTGAAAAGACTTTGGTACCGCTTTACCATTAATTATTGGTTTCTGCCTGCCCTGATCTTGCTAGGGGCGGTGCTGCTGTCCTTTCTGACCCTGTTCATTGATGATCGTTACGGCTCCGGCTGGGCCACCCAGTGGCGCTGGATCTACTCCCATGAACCGGCCGGAGCCCGAGCTATGCTCTCCACCGTGGCCGGTTCCATGATTACCGTGGCCGGTGTTGTGTTTTCCATCACCATTGTGGTGCTGACGTTAGCCTCCAACCAGTTTGGACCCCGGCTAATCCGTAACTTTATGCTCAATAAGGGCAATCAGCTGGTCCTGGGGGTGTTTACTGCCACTTATCTCTATTGCTTGCTGATCCTGCGCCGCATCCAGGCCGTTGATAATATCACTTTTGTGCCCAGCTTATCCCTGGTCACGGCCATACTGTTGGCTATTCTCAGTATTGCAGTGCTGATCTATTACATCCATCACGTCACTACTTTCATGCAGGTGGAGAATGTGCTCAACTCCGTGAGCCGGGAATTACATGGCACCTTGGAACGACTATTTACTGACAGGGAAAATTCCTCTGCCGACGGCCGGGAAATCACCACGATCACTGCTCCAATCTGCACCATCCCTATCAGCCAAAGTGGCTATATCCAGGCGGTGGATCATCAAAGTCTGGTGCGACTAGCCTACCACCGCAGCGGGCAACTGGAACTGCTCTATCGACCGGGATGCTATCTAGTGGCCGGGGCCACAGTGGCGCGCTTCGGCCCCTGTGCGGAGGCCGACGACGAGCTGGTCACGGCAGTCAATACCGCCCTGCTGCTAGGCTCCCATCCCACCCCGGAACAGGACCCAGAGTTTGCTGTGCGCCAGTTGGTAGAGGTAGCGGTTAGGGCTCTGTCCCGCGGGGTCAATGACCCCTTCACCGCCATGACCTGTATCGACCGGATCGCCACCGCGCTGGCTATAGCCGCTTCCCGAGTGCCCCCACCCACTGCCTACCGGGATAACGACGGTCAGGTTCGGCTAATCGATTACCCGGTCACCTTCGCCGACCTAGCCAAAGCGGCTTACAGTCCCCTGCGCCGCTACGGCGGAGAGCAGATCACCGTAGTGCTGAAGCTACTGGAAAGCCTGGCCATGATTCTACCCCTGACCTACCAGGAGCGGGACCAGCAGGTTCTATACGAGCACGGCACTTTGATCTACGAACGCTGCCTCGCTCGGGTGGAGCAGGATCAAGATCGTCGGGAACTGGATAACTGCTACCGGATACTCAAGAAACTAAACGATGCTCACCACAGAATGCTCCAAGGTCGCTGGAACTGTTCAAACTTGTCTAAGATATTCAACCGAAAGAGACGGATGTAGAACCGCAAAACGACTCGCCATCCGAATCGGTAGCTACTTTAGCTATCCCCAAATCAACAGCGAAAGAGGCACGCTTTCCTCACCGCCTTAAACAGCAGGACTTCCTCGGCATTTAATTTATCAGACAGTACATATAGCTCTCTACCCCACCAAACGTATACTGCTCAATGGCGCCGATATACCCGCCAAGGTGGGTCAGATAAGGCCTATCACGCTGATTTAGCCACTTTAGCTTCCATTATCTTGTCCCAAATATTCCTGCCATCTGTTTTCTAGTCCACCAGGGATCGATGTCAGGGGTGTTCTTATTTTTCTTTTTTACAGGGCTTGCTAAATCAGCAGCCCGGATGAAGCGAAAGGGGATCCAGGACACCCTATTTCCGATGTCCCAGTTCCTAACATGAACTTTATGAGCGCTTTAATCGACGCCACCAAGAACTAACCTCCCGGCTTTTTTCTGGCTGCTTTTCTGCCTCTACTTTCTTTTCTACAGCCTCTGCTTCCGAAGCCTTTATTTCTTCTTCCTCAGCAAGTTTTTCGAGAAAATTCTTAAACCATTTCTCATTTCTGACATTATCCAGATCTTTATCCACTTTAAGGTGTCTTAGGGGAGGAAGGTTATCCGCCTGATGCGCTTGCTCTAAATATTTTTGGCATGCCTTCTGCTCTCCGCGCAAACTATGGATACAAGCTAGGTTATAGGCCCCTACCCCCGGCTCCAAGGCCTCCGCAGCAGTAATTTTTTCTTTTGCTTCTCCATAAAAGGCTTCGGCACGTTTATCAGGTTTATTCTTGGCCTGCTCAATTAAGGCCGCGGCCCAATCATTCATGACCTTTGCGTTGTCCGGCTCAAGCCTGAGCGCCACTTCAAATTTTTCGCATGCTGTTTTATAAAGCTCCTTAGCGTCCTTACCCTGTTTGCGTTGGGCCTGGTCGTAAAGCACTAATCCCCAATAATGGAAAATTTCTGCATTACTATTATCCAGTAAAGCCGCCGAGGAAAGCTTCTTATAGGCGGCTTCAAACAAATCATCCGCCTTAGAATCTAAGGTTTTTCTTGCTTTCTCAGCTTGCAATTTCCCCCGCGCTAACTCATTTTTTGCTAATCGCCGCTTAATTCTTTTCATTGATAAAATTCCCTAAAAATGTGGTTTAAGCTTATTTTCCGCGTTTCTCTATAGAAAACACATCCTAACATTGATTTCCCTGCCGCCTGGAATAGGGTTAAAAAATCCTCCTAAAGGAGCTCCCTAAGTCCTGTAATATTGCCATTTTATCCAACAACATAGGCGAGTGTCTTCCTTTTTCCTGCTTAGCTTTGACTACCGCTCTAACGACCTCCCAGAGAATACAGTATCAATCCACCTGTTTGAATATTCTGGGCTGTTTAGATATCCCCAGCAGGGGGCTTATTTTTTTCAAGGGATCGAGGTGGGCAGACTATCCCGCAACCAACGTGCCCGGCTACGCCGCCACTATCTGGGATTCGTTTTTCAGGGCTTCAATTTGCTAAACCGCACCTCAGCCTTAGAAAATGTAGAGTTGCCCCTCATCTACCGAGGTATATCGGCGGCAGTGCGCCATGCTTGGGCTCGGAACGCCCTGGCGGCGGTGGGCTTAAATGGCTAGGAGCACCACACCCCTGGAGAACTTTCCGGTAATTCGATCTGGCCAAAGAGTAGAACCTGGTCTGTCTTCCGCCACAGCCCCCTTTGACGTGGATGAGGCCGAACCATTGCTAGGGAAATCAGCACTATTGCCGCCGTAGCCTCCTCTTCCTGTCGCTCCTTGACCGCTATCTTCGGCAATGAGAATTGGTCCACGGCAGTGACCGGCGTGGACAACTTTTGGTGGAAGCGGTGATGCTGTCCTCCTTGCCTCTGAAACTTGTAGCCAGGGAGTACGTGGGTTCTGGATGAGGGAGGACTATCTCCCCAGAAATGGACAGCAAAGCCTGGTTATTTGGGCACCCCATAGTCGCCCAAAATGTCGTCCAAAATCTTGTTAGTTTAATTATTACTATCCGCCGGCATTTGAGAATCCAAGGACGGCTGCCTGAGCATGAGGCCTTTGCGCTCTTGCTTAAACTGAAATTGTTGCTCTTGATGCTCCCGCCGAAAGCGCTGTTTCAGCTCTAGCTCTCCTCGGCGGGTGGGGTCAAGTCGATGACCTTGCTGCTGCCGTAAGAGGTTTTGCTCCAGGATTTGTTGGCGTTGCAAATCCCCTTGGCGTATTCTTTGTTGCTGGAGTCGTAGATTAAACCCGCGCTGCTTTGCCAGCGGAAGTTGGTCGCTTTGGAAGCGATGGCGAAAATGCTGCTGTTCCATGCGAAGGTCAAAAGCTCGTTCGTTATGACGGGCGCGTAGTTCACTAACGGTACCCGCTGAATGGGCTTCAGTAAATAAACCCGACATCATCAACAAGCAGCCAAGGAGAACCCGGCGAAGAGGTAAATGAACGGTAATAGGCATTAGCCAGCAAACACAAATTTAGAAATGGCGATATTAAATAAATAAACCACTCCTAAATAGACCGCTCCGCCACTGATAAGTGCGCGAGGATTTGCTTTTAGTACTCCCCTTTCGGTAGTTCACCTCATCCGGCCCCACCACCCCACCAGAAATAAGGAAATTCATGGCCTCATCAACAGTCCAATCAGTCGATATCAATCTGTCGATATAAGTACCTATAGAATAAAATATGAGGTGTTTTAGGAGCGAGCCGGAGGTGTTCCGCAAACCCGTTTTTCCTCCTGAAAAAAGGGTTTTCCGGGACTTCTCTGTCCCCTGGCTCCACGCCACCGGCTCGCTCCAGAAAGACCTCAAAACTTTCACTGAGTTTAGCATTTCTCGTTTATGGAAGCCGCTATATCCAACGATTTGGCTCTCTAACCCCTGTCAGGGCTATTCAGGCAAGCATCCCTTAGTCCATAATAACCACAAGGTTGGTGTATTTTTGCCAAACTCTACCTAAAACCTATACTTGGGTAATTATATAAATACCGTAACCACTGAATCATGTAAGAGGTAAAAGAGGTGAAAAAGTCCTTGAAATATCTTTGGATTTTTCTTCCTATCCTGGTGGTGGGAATAGCCGCAGCTAAAACCCAGTGGCTAGATTCAAACGAAATTACTCTACCCAATGGAGAAAACATCAGTCCGGAAGAACTACAATCTCAAGCGGCCCTTAACATTATCGCCGCACAGATCAATAAGGCGCTCCCTAAGAAGGTGGACAGAGAAACAGAGCTTCGCAGCGTTGAGGGACGAGACGGGGAACTTAGGTACAATTACATTAAAATAAATGCTTCTTCCGATCAGTTCGATAGCAACCAGTTTGTAGAGGAAACCAGCCCGAAAGCACTTGAATTGGCTTGCAACAGCCCGGATCTACATGTTTTCTTAGAACACGGAGTCAATGCTCGCTACTCTTTTCATGGCAAGGATCTTAAACCTATCGGCGAAATTGTCGTGACCCCCAGCCAATGCGGCTATTAAGCTATTAATAACTACCGAACTGGGATGTCTAAAATTATTGGTCTGACCCAGGATTTCCTAGCTAGGGAACGAGGACCGCTCATTCCCTAGCCCCCGTCGGCATTGGAGCAACCAAGAGCTGAGGATCAAGCCGAGTTTGAAAAAGGTTGATTCTCCAATCCAAATGAGCGCCGGTAACCCGTCCCGTGGCACCCACCTCGGCGATAATCTCTCCCTGGGTTACCCGCTCACCTTCTTCGACTAGAATCCGCCGCAAATGCAAAAACGCGGATGAAAGTCCATGCCCGTGATCGAGAATAAGCGTTCCTCCTGAAAAAAACATATCGGGATGGACCAAGGTAACGAGTCCATCCGAGGGGGCCCGTACAGGCGTTCCGGTAGGTGCCGCAATATCAATTCCATAATGGGGGCGCCGGGGCTGGCCATTCAGAATTCGCTGACTCCCATAAACGCCAGAGATAGCACCTTGCACAGGCCAAATAAACCCGCTTAAAAAATCAGTACGGGGATCATCCAGTTCCCGCGCCTTTCTAACCCAGGCAGCCTCTTTGCGGATACGCACTAAATCTTCGGTGCGGGGGGTCACCTTACGGGGAGGCAGCCCCTCAATATGCTGGGTTTGATACTGGCGCTGGGCGATCTCAAGTTCTCGGACCTCATGTGTACCATCGGGAAAAACAAGCTTAAGGGTCGCCTCCGGCTTGGCATCACGGCCAAAGCCCATCAAAAATAGCCCATCCTCGGAGACCCGCAGCTGACGCCCATCCAGGAATACCTCTATTCCCGGTTCAGTTTTCCCTATGAGCAAACTTCCTTGCTGTAAGGGTCCGTGAAATTCCAGGGCCAGTTCCGCCGCCCACCCATAGCTTAGGAGCAACAACCCAAACCCCAGCAATCCAGTCAGTCCATGCACAAGCCTATCCCCTCTTTGATTTGATTACAGGAAAACTTTTTTCCGCCCCCAGTAAGTCAATGCTTGGATCGCCATTGCTTTTGAGGGATATCCGGTACTGGATCAACGCCACCTGGATGAAAGGGATGGCAACGCAAAAGGCGTTTTAACCCGAGCCAGCCTCCCCGAAATCCACCATAGCGCTGGATAGCCTCCTGAGTATACGCTGAACAGGAGGGATAGTAACGACAGTGATTGCCCATTAGGGGGCTAATGCCATAGCGATAAGCAGCTATTAAAGACAATAAGATAGTTTTCATTGCAGATACGGCCTATTTACTAAAGCTTAACATCTCTACCCATCTCGCTTCCCTGCCAAAAACAGCTCCTTAAGTCGAGGACAAGCGAGTCTCTTCCCGCTTACCGCTGTCAAATAACGTCAGCTCCCACCGCCCTGATGCCACATCATGACGCAGGATATATATACTCCCATCCCCACTCCGGATTTTAAAATAACGGTAATCCGGTGCCAGCCAACGATCAACGACTTCTAATACCTCTACTGGCCTCCTACCGAGAAAGAAACGGCGGGGAGTTTCTTCCCCCTGATAGCCGGCATAACATTCAACCCGCACACTTAGATCAGTCTGGCCCATAGCTATTTCCTCTTCTACTTATATAATACCTTGAATATTATATTTAGCTTTTTGTTCCCCAACTTCCGCCCCGATATCTGCTCTCTAAATTCTTTAAAAGTTCATAAATACTAGTCTATGCTGGTTTGTGGCGTGATTTGCTGCAATCCCTAGGAGATATAACAATGGCAATTGAGATAGAGCCCATCCCAGGCGAGTGGTACGAAAATATCGAGACACACCAAATCTTTCGGGTTATCGATATAGATGAAACTAGTAGCCTCATCGAAATCCAGTATGTAGACGGTGATATTGGGGAAATGGATATGGTGGCCTGGGAAGGATCGGATTTAGAGTGGATCGAGCCGCCAGAAAATTGGACCACTCCCTATGATGATATCGAGCCGGATGATTTGGGGTATTCGGATACGGATACCCACCCGGAGGAGGAACCGAAGATTATCAAAAGATATGGGAATGAGGGTGAGTAAACGCCCCTTCCGGAATAGATTTTCTAGCCGGCGAGGGCTGTAAAGGGGACCAATCGAGTCTAACGCAAGCGGCGCCTCGACAGCCCTTCTTGGAAAAACGAGGGGTAGTGAAAATTTCTTACTAGCTTACGATAAGGAGACCTCCCCAATGTGGAAAATACAAAGCTTAACCTTAACACCTGCCTGTGGGCCTTTTCCTGATAGAGTGATGGAAAACGGGGGAAAGTCGCTACATGGAGACCCTGAGATTCCAACAGAATTCCCCCCGGAAATGCCTCCAGAGGAAGTACCCCAAGAAATCCCACCAGAAGCTCCACCCGAAGAACCTCCCCTACCGGAGGAGGTGCCGGAAGAAATTCCGCCAGAAATTCCTGAGCAGCCCCCCCGGAGAGAAATCGATTCCTCTAAACTTCTTCTCTCTATCAGATCGGCTACTCAGGGATTGTCCGGGTCACAAGGCCCCACCCGCACCCAAACGCCATAGTCACAACGAAGCAAAACACCACTACTACAAACATGGGTGCCATTTTTATAGCTTTGATTATTAAAGTAGCAGACGGGCTCACCCGGCACTTCCAACCGCAATACTTCAGTTTCTTCGTCGCTTTCCAAGGCGATGGGGGAATTTTTTAATTCTGGGTCGGGTGCACCCACATTGGGGACACCACTGCTTTCTGGCATACTAATCTCACTTTAAATTTAATTGACAATACCTTAGCTAATCTTCTTGATAAGCTTTCCAATTATTGACGCCGTTCTCTAAATTGAAATTTACTCTGCTGCCCTCTTTTCTTTTCTATCATGGATGGTCTATAAATCAAGTAAGGAGTGCAAACTGGTTTCTTTAGTTTAGCCAGAATATGTCCGAAAAGATTAGAAATAACCCATCATCCAATAAGCTCATATCTTTGAACTATTCTTACACTGCATTTAACAAATTAAAAAATCCAGGCCAGCAGGGCTGGATAATCTATCCACATCAATACCTTATTAAATTTTTGAAGCCCAACCTTGTCGGAGAGGCACCCGTATGCAATTACCTATACAAATTAGCTTTCGTCATATGGAGCCGTCCATCGCCGTAGAGGACAGAATTCGTGAAAAAGCCGCTAAATTAGAGCAGTTCTATGATCGTATTATGGGCTGCCGAGTGGTCGTTGAGGCCCCTCATCGGCACCGCCACCAAGGCAAACTTTATCATGTCCGCATCGACTTAACGGTGCCTGGCGGAGAACTGGTGGTCAGCCGCGAACACCATGGAAAAAAAGCTCACGAAGACGTTTATGTTGCGCTCCGAGATGCCTTTAACGCAGCCCAACGTCAACTTGAGAGTTTCTCCCAGCGGCAACGGGGCAACGTTAAGCATCATGAACCGCCCCCCTCTGGTCGGATATCGTTGCTAGTCCCTGAACAAGACTACGGGAAGATTGAAACTATTGATGGTCGGGAAATTTATTTTCACCGAAATAGTGTCTTGAATGAGGACTTCCAGGACTTACAAGTAGGCAAGGAAGTGCGCTTCACTGAAGAAGAGGGAGATTTAGGCCCTCAGGCAAGCACCGTCCACCTCAAGGGTTAGTAAACTATTCTCAGGGCGGCGTTACAGTTTATAGGTGAAAACGCCGCCCTTCTCTCCTCCTTACATACCTCACAACCTTCCCCTTCCTTGGCCAACAGCGATATCTATTTTAATCTGGGTAGTTAATTTCTTACGCTATTTTTCTGATCTCCTGCGGGACCCTTCCTTGTTGCTCCCTGCGGAGAATGATCATCTCATCAAGGTAGCGCTGGCACATTACTTCGGCTTCTCGCCGGGTATCGAAAGGACCGATACGGCCTTCCCGAGTCAGAAAATACCACCCTTTTTGGGCAACGCAACGGAAGCGGGTCTTTTTCCTAACCATGATCACTCCTTAGAACAATATCATAAACACCACCCGTAAAAGTTTCAGATCGCTTAAACGGGCTCATACAAAATAAGCTTTAGAAACTCGCGAACCAGACTTGAGTTAGAGGAGAATAAGCAGAGGTGCTGCAAAAAAATCATATTCCCAATACCTGAGCCACTAAAAAAATGACAACTCTTTGTGGCCTTCAATAAGCCAAATTCATACTTTAAGTATAGAACCTCGGATAGGCCGATAATATTAGGAGTTCTACCTATTTTTATCGGAGCAACTGGCTACACATATTGGAAAAATGGCTGTTGACCACCTCCAAAGATAAGCAATGAGCCGACGCAGGGAAATCAAGCAACACCTTCATTCCCTGCAGGAGATCAGTAGCATCATGGACAGCATGAAAATGCTTGCGCTGTTGGAGCCCCGCAAGCTCGGGCGTTTGCTCCCCGCCCAACAACAGGTGGTGAATAGCGTTAAGGCGGTTGCCGCTGACTTTCATCACTTCTACCCCCCACACCAACCCCTTGCCCAAGATTCCCGGCACATCTATCTGCTGATGGGTTCAGAACGGGGGTTCTGCGGGGATGTTAACGAGATGGAACTCCATCGGGCTTGAGGTCAACGTGACCAGACCGTCGGCGGCAGGGGTGAGCCGGGACCGTGGGTCCGGTGGACCCACGCAGACCGGTGAACGCCCGTCCAGGCAGGACTTGCCCGCCGGCAGGAAAGGCTGGCGTGGCAAGCCGACATCGAGCTTCCAGGAATGGATTGACAGCGTATCTGGTTACGCCTGCCGCTAAGAACCCCAAGCGCCTTAGGTCTCATTTAAACGAGAAATGCTATAAAACTCAAAAAGCAATAACAACGACTGCCGATGAACATCCTACCTAGCGACTACACTCCACTCCCCCATTTGTTTCACTGCGGTTTTCTGCCCACCCTATCTCCACCAATTCTCAAGGATGTGAAGCAACTCCCAATTGCCCCCATGAATTCTCGGTAAAACCTGCCGTTAAGGTTTTCAAGCTGAAGTTGCCGAACCCAGATTCGGTGATTTTCCGATCACCAAAGTTTTGTCCTGCAACCTAAAGGAGCCATTTATGGAACACTATATCGCGCGCCAAGGAGCGCGCTTTGCTTCACGCATCAAAACTGTCTCCATACTTTTTCTATTGGCAACCGCCCTCCCCCTATTCATGTCCCCGGCTCAAGCTGAGCCCCCAGCCAAGCCCTGGGCTCCCGGACGCCTCCTGGTGCAACCTAAGGCGGGATTGCCAGACTTAGAATTGAATAAAATCTTTGCCCGGGCGGGGGCTACCTCTAAGGGCCGTATCGGTCCCCTCAATGTCCATATCGTGAATGTGCCTGAACAAGCCGAAGATGCCGTGGCCCGGGCCCTGGCTCGCAATCCCCACATCAAGTTTGCCGAAAAAGATTGGGTGGTGGAGCTAAGTGAAACCATTCCCAATGATCCGAAATATCCAAGTGCGTGGCACTTGCCAAAGATCGCGGCGCCTTTAGCCTGGGACACTGCCTTCGGGGATAACATTACTGTGGCTGTTTTAGATACGGGGGTTGATGACACCCATCCCGATCTGTTTGGCAAAGTTCTCTCTGGGTGGAATACGGCCAGCAATAATAGCAACACCTGGGATATCCACGGCCATGGCACCAAGGTAGCTGGCACTGCCGCAGCCAGCAGCAACAATAGCCAGGGGGTCGCCTCCATCGCTTGGAATGCCCTCATTATGCCCCTTCGAGTCACGGATTCCAGTAATGGCTGGGCCTATTGGAGCGATATTGCAGAAGCCCTCACATGGGCGGCTGATCAAGGCGCCCAGGTGGCCAATATCAGCTATGATGTGACCAACAGCTCGACCGTCTCCAATGCCGCCCAATATTTCCGTAGCCTAGGGGGAATTGTGGTGGTCGCCGCCGGCAACAGTGGCAGCAACCCCGGTTACAGCGATAACCCCTACATGATTTCAGTTTCTGCCACCACCAGCAGCGACAGCAAAGCTAGTTGGTCTAGCTATGGCCACTATGTGGATGTCTCCGCTCCCGGTGAGGGAATCTGGACCACTACCCGGGGCGGCGGCTACGGCTCGGTTTCTGGCACTTCCTTTGCCAGTCCGGCTACTGCCGGGGTCGTTGCACTCATCCTATCCGCCAACCCCTTCCTCTCACCGGGAGAAATAGAATCCATTTTAGAAAGCACCGCCGATGACCTGGGTAGCAGCGGTTGGGATAGCTTCTACGGCTATGGCCGTATTAATGCTTACAGCGCCGTAATTGCCGCCAGCGAGACAAATTCTATCGATACCCAAGCCCCTTCGGTGGCCATCCTCTCTCCCAGCGAGGGAGCCACCGTGTCCGGTACCGTCGCCATCGACGTCAGTGCCGAGGATAACGCCGGTGTAACCCGAGTCGACCTTTATGCCAATGGCCAGTTCCTTGGCAGTGATACCACTTCCCTCTATGGCTTTAGCTGGGATTCCACAACGGTAGCCGATGGTTCAGTATCCCTTACCGCTTATGCCTATGATGCTGCCGGTAACGAAGGGGTTTCCTCCACCGTCACCGTACTCGTGGATAACACCCCGGATTCAAGCGATATCACCCCTCCCAGCGTGAGCATCACAGAACCTGCAGAAGGTAGCACCATTAGCGGTACAGTGCATATCACGGTGAATGCCAGCGATAACACCGCCCTTGCCGCCATTCAACTCTTCATCGACGGGGCAATGAGAAGCGCAACCGACACCAGCCCCCTCTCCTACAGTTGGAATACCCGTAAAGACACCATAGGGTTCCATAGCATCAGTGCAGTCGCCGAGGACAGGGCAGGAAATACCGCTACGACATTAATAATAGTCAACGTAGGTTCCGATAATAAAGGAGACTCCGGGGGAGGAAAAGGCAATAGCAATGGCAATGGCAATGAGAAGGGAGGTAAAAATAAATAACAGAAATCTGGTAGCAGAATTCAACCCCAAAGACACCGGCTTTAAGCCGGTGTCTATTTTTTATACAAAAATTTTGTTTTAAGCTAAATGCTTACGACGACGGCCAATGAGACCTAAGCTCAGAAGACCGGTGCCGAAGAGGGCCAGAACACCGGGTTCGGGGATTTCCTGGGGTCCGCCACCACCGCCTTCACTACTGCTGTAAATACCCAAAGCAAATCCACTATCGCTGCACTCACCCTCAGGACAAGTGATGCTATTCACTGCAAGTGACTGAAGATGAGCGCCCAATTGACCGGAACCCAAATCACCATCCGTACTCATCGAACTAGGCGCCATCAAAAAATCATCTGCTACAAAATCGCCAATGTTAGAAATCATTGTAAAACTCAATAACGTTAAATTATTAACATTTGGTCTTGAGCTTGAGTATTCAAATAAGAAATTTGGCGTAAAGGTCCCCCCACCTACAGTGTCGGCAGGCGACTGAATCAACCAGTTAGCTGGATCAAAATCGGTAAAATAAAAATCAGCACTTCCAGTATTTGATCCCGCTGACGGGTTTGTTTCAACTGTCCAAGGCGAATCAGAACTGACACCGTTAAACGGATCTCTTAGATTAAAATAAAACTCATGGAGCTTGATGTCGGGGTGGTCAGTTGTATCGACAGTAATATCCCACTCTGCAACATTACCGGTCACATCTATCAAAACATCGATCTGGAGCAAGTCAGGGTTATCAGCCCGGCCATCTCCCGTAAGCTGTGCGTTTATCAATACAGCTTGGGCTGAACCAGCTATAAATCCAAGAAACAGCAATAGACTAGACCATAAAAGTTTATGCATAATCTCCACCCATCGTATTCAGGCATAATCAACACCACATTATCCCTGAAGCTATGTTTTATGTTTTTATGAATGTCACCCTACTAAATAAAAGGGTACTTTCTGCCCACAAAAACACCTTTGCAAAAACAATGCCTAATCAGTAATTGCTTGTTTTTTAATATCTTTGAAATTAAATTTGCACCCTAACTGTAAATTTTTATGACAGCCAGAGTAGGATGGGTAGAGTTTTAGAGAGCATAAAAGTCTTTCATTTTTCCCTATTCCAGCAGAAAACAACCACCAGCTTACATATCCCAGCGCATCAAAAAACAATAGGTTCCCCTAACGCTTTACCGGCCCTATACTTGCTGTCTCCGGGATGAGGGGGGAGCCATCTCTTCGCTCTTTGGCCGGAGGCGACGTACGAAAAAGGTGCGGATAATCAGCATGCCCCCCAAAGCAGCCAGTATTTGTTCCCAGTGCCTCCCAAAGAGGAAATAGAAACCGGCAAGTACTACCGCGGAGCGCAGCATTAGGCTTAACATCATCCATAAGGCAGGATGCCCCACATAAGGCAAACGACGAACGGTAAACCAGAGCCCTCCAAAATAAAATCCGCCCAGGAGCATCCCCCCAAGAAGGGCCACGATAATGAGCCCAAATTCTGCGTACTCCATAACTCACTGCTCAAGAGATGGCATGCATTCGCGGCTTTATTAAATTAGTATTTACTGCTGCTTCACAGGCTTAAATGCAGAAGGATCCAAGTTATGACGTTGCAGAAGCTTATAAAAATCGGTGCGATTACGTTGGGCCAGACGAGCCGCCTGAGTCACATTGCCATTAGTGATTTTGAGTAGACCCGCCAGATATTCCTGCTCAAACTGCCTCCGGGCTTCAGCAAAGGAAGGAAATTGGCCTGACTGCTGCCGCAGTGCTTTTTTGACCAATTTAGCAGAAATAATGGGGGTAGTTGACAAAGCGACGGTTTGTTCCACAACATTATGGAGCTGGCGCACATTGCCGGGCCAAGGAGCACTCACCAATAGCTCTATGGCCTCGGCGGAAAACCCCCGAACATTTTTCTTGATTCCACTCCCAATAGTTGACAGAAAATGGCTAGCAAGAGGGAGGATATCTTCTCGCCGCTCAGCGAGGGGCGGAATCTCTAACATCACCACGTTAAGCCGATAGTAGAGATCTTCTCGAAAGTTGCCATCGCGCACTTCCGCATCCAGATCTCTGTGGGTGGCCGAGATAATACGCACATCCACCATAACAGTGGAAGTACTCCCTACCGGCCGTACTTGCTGCTCCTGCAAAGCCCGCAACAATTTTACCTGGAGCGAAAACGGCATATCCCCGATCTCATCCAGAAACAAGGTACCCCCATGGGCGGCCTGGAACAGTCCCGGATAGTCCCGGGTTGCACCAGTAAATGCGCCTTTAGCGTGGCCAAATAATTCAGACTCCAATAGCAATTCTGGAATGGCCGCACAGTTAACGGCAATAAAAGGTTGTTCGTTTCTGGAGCTGGCCTTATGGATAGCTTTGGCCAGTAACTCCTTGCCCGTTCCACTGTCACCTCGCAGACAAATGCTGGCGTCACTTTCAGCCACTAGCCGGGCCTGACTCAGGAGATCCTCCATCAGTGGACTGCGGGTGATGATCTCCTCGCGCCAATTCTCTGCCGGCTCTTTCTCCGAGTCGTAGTGGGTACCTGAAATCTGAAGCGCCTTCTCCACTTGGGCCAAGAGTTCCCGGCTATTGAAGGGCTTAGTTAGAAAAGCAAAGACTCCATTCTTAGTGGCATGCACTGCATCAGGGATCGAACCATGGGCAGTCAAAATAATCACGGGCAGTGCTGGGTTTTTGCGGTGAATGCAATCGGCCAACACCATCCCATCCATTCCTTCCATTCGCAAATCGGTGATCACGGCTTGAGGGCGGGCCAACTCCACCTGAGCCAAAGCCTCTTCCCCGCTTTCCGCTACCACAGTTTCGTAGCCACGCCCAGCCAAACGCAGTGATAGCAATCGCAGTAGATCACGGTCATCGTCTACCAACAGAATCCTATTTTTTTCACTCATCTAATTCTTTTCCCTGTTCGGGTAGTTCCAAACTCTCCTTAGATTGATTTCGGTGCTCTAACCTTTTTTCTATGGTTTTCAACGCTTCAAGCTTTTGTTCTAATGTTTCCGCTCTTCCTCGCTCGTCTTCTAGTTGCTTCTCCAAGCTCTTGGCCCACTCCTGCTCCTGCTTACGGCGACCATCAAGGTACTTCAGTCCACTTCTCAAGCGTCTCACTTGCTCCTCTTTTTGTTGAAGCTGTTCTTGAAGGAGACGGTAGTGACGTTTCTGTTGTGCCTCTTCCATTACAAACTCTTGGAGCAACAGGGCCAAATCACAGAGTCCTTCCGTATTCTCGGTCTCTAGAAAATCATGCAACATCTCCCGGGCTTGCTCCAAGTCCTGGAAGGGTGTCTCGGGCAAAGAAAGGAGCAAAATCAATCGCAAGCGATCAAAGGCTGTCGGTTCTTTGGCGGTCGCCTGCCAGGCTCGATCTAGTTCCTGCCGCAGCGCCACCTCTGACAAAGAGCGTAAACCACGATAGTAACGGAGCAGAAGTTCCAAATTATTCGGATCCGGTGCTAAGTGGTTGGGTGGCGGAATAGAAAGTTCATCAACAGGAGTTGGATATGCCAGCCTCACTGCAGAACAACTGCCTAATAGCAAAGCCAGCATAAATATCCCTAGCACTACTCCATAGCTTATCTCCCTCATGGGTGCTGCTCCGCCACTGTCAAGGGCAGAGTAACTCGAAAATGGGCTCCCTTTTGACCCCCATTGATAAGTTCAATATTACCTCCATGGGCGAGGACGCTTTCTTTTACAATTGAAAGGCCTAAACCGGTCCCTTTAATGGGGCCTAGGGGCTGCGCCCTGCCTTGATAGAAGGAATCAAATATCCGCTCTCCATCCTCAGACGCAACTCCTGGACCCGAATCACACACATCAAGGTGAACTTGATTGCTTTCTTGGACTAATTTGACCTTCACTGAACTATCAGGTGGTGAATACTTAAGGGCATTGGACATTAAATTATCAATAATGACTTTCAAACGCTCCCGGTCACCCAAAATCCTCACCGGCTTCAAATCCGCGATGAGCTTAACCCGCTTCGATAGAGTAGTGGGCTTGTGATCAGATAGCACGATTTTAACCAACTGATCCAGCCGCACGGCTTCGGGGACATGTTCGATTTGGCTACTCCCTGCTAGGCTAAAACTAAGCATATCCTCAATCAGCTTTTGCAAACGCAAACTATTGTCACGTAAGATCCGGGCCACTTCTAATTGCTGCGCATTTAAACGGCCCGTGACCTGATCACAAAGCAATTCCGCCCCTTCCCGCAGGGCGGCCAGAGGTGTTTTGAGTTCGTGGGAAACGTGGCGAAGAAACTTTGTTTTAGCTTCTTCTAGCTCGACCAAGCGTTGTCGTAACCAATCCAATTGTTGCCCTAGTGCTTCCAGATCCCGGGGACCCATCACCTCAATAGGGGTCTCAAAATCCCCATCACCCAGGCGTCTTATAGAGTTATCAAACTGACGAAAATACCGTCTAATCAAGACCGTAACCAAACCGGCCAGGACCACTGCCGCAGGAATGAGAATTAATGCTTGCCAAAAAAGCCACTCCTTCGCCTTGCGTGCCGTCTCTTGCAAAGCATTGACCTCTTCGCCCACTAACTGGTTACTCTCCGCTAGCAGTGCCTGTGCCTGGCGTGCCAAACCAGGAAACTGGTTGATAGCTTGTTTGCTGGCATCGGAATCTAAAATATTAAGCCTCAAAATATCGTAAATTTCGTTCTCTTTGCGCGCCAGTGCGCCAAATCCTTGCCGCTGCTCCTCGCTGAGAGGTAATTCTAACATTTGCCCTAGAATATCCTGGAATTTGCTGCGATTAGTCATATAGGCCTGATATAGCGCCGGGTCATTCAACACCTGAAACTGCCTCACAGCACGCTCCATCGCAATAAGCTGTTGTCCCAAAATTCGGCTTCCCTGGGTTACCCGAACGCTTTTATAAACAGCTGCCGTACTTTGGCGCGCCAAATATTCCATTTCCACAGTGGCGATAATTAGCCCGGTGGACAAGGGCAAGGCTACAATCAAGAATCCCCCTAAGATCAGTGCGATAAAAGAATTTGGGCGCGCCCAGTAGAAGCGCCCTAAGGGGGCTATTTTGGCCTGTACTAATTTGAACAGCCGCTGCCTAAATGGGACAATTCCAAACTTTCTGAAAATCCAAACGCCTTTTTTAGCACCAGACTTACGAGATCGGTCGTGAGCAGTAACGGATTGATTCTCCATTTATGGAACCTAGGACCTAAGCTTGTATAATGAAACAAGATTTGCCTTGGATATGATGACCCAACAACCCCTGGCCCGTTCGCCATATCTTCTGACATGGCAGGAGAAATAGGGCCGAAACAGCCGTAAATGATCATGAGGATTCGAGCTAGTATCACGGAAAAATTAAGATTAATTATTTCAGTTATTGTGGTCTTTCTCCCTATAGCCTCATCGGCATGGGCAACTGAAACGGCTGCCGTTGTCCCGGAACTCGTCTCTGACAGCCGTACTGCAACAGCAGGATTTTACCATTTAAAATGGCAGGGAAACGGATTGTTAGCCTCAAGCTATGAACTCCAAGAAGCCCATGATACGGAATTCACCCACCCCACAATAGTTTACCAAGGCCCTGATCAAGCGACCCTAATTAGCGGACGGGACAACGGCCAATATTTTTATCGGGTCCGTGCCCTGAACCAGGGACAGCCGACAAGCCCATGGAGTTCCCCAATAGCGGTAACCGTCAGGCACCATCCTCCCGAGCGCGCTTTTGCTTTCTTTACTGCTGGGGCCATAGTATTCCTTGCTACCCTAGTCCTTATCATCTCTGGTGCCCGGTCTAGTAAAAAAGAGAGGTCGAAGTAATGGCGAAGTCCCTCAGGGTAAACTTCGAGCGGCTTCAAGCGGATGTGGAGGCCTTGGCCCGCATTGGCCGGCATGAAAATTACAGCCTTTACCGCATGGCCTTTAGCGAAGGTGACCGAGCTGCCCGCGAATGGCTCCAAAAACGGATCCAAGAAGCAGGATTAGATCTGTATGTGGATGGCGCTGCCAATATCCATGCCCGCTTCAATTGGGATGGTCAGCGCCCCAGCATCATGATCGGCTCCCATATTGATACGGTACCGGGGGCCGGCCACCTCGATGGGGCCCTAGGGGTATTGGTTGGACTGGAGTGCCTGCGCCGCTTCAAGGAGCTGGGGCTGTCTTTGCGCTATGGGGTAGAAGCTACCGCTTTTACCGATGAGGAAGGGCGTTTCGGTGGCCTGCTAGGCTCTCAGGCCATCTGCGGTCAGCTTACCCCTGAGGCTATTTACAATGCCCGCGACCTGGACGGAATTAGCCTCTCCCAGGCGATGACGGCCCAGGGCCTTAATCCCTCGGATATCCTGCGGGCCCGGCGCAAGCCGGAAAGCCTGCTAGCCTTTCTAGAACTTCATATTGAGCAGGGCCCCGTCTTAGAACGAGAGGGGGTCAGTATTGGTGTGGTTGAAGGAATTGTCGGCTTGTTCAAATGGGAGGTCACCCTTAAGGGAACCGCCAACCATGCCGGCACCACGCCCATGGACATGCGCCAGGATGCCTTTCAAGGCCTGGCTGAGTTTGCTGGAGAAATCCCCCGGATCCTGGAAGAAAATGGCAGTGCTCGTAGCGTAGCGACTATTGGTCGGGTAGAGATTTTTCCTGGAGCTGCCAATGTGGTTCCGGGAAGCGTCAAATTCTCACTGGATGTGCGGGACACCGAGGCGGTCATTCTTAAGGATTTGGCCGATGCCTTCCGCCGTGCCCTCTCTGCGATTGCCCGTCGCCGAGGGCTCATGTTCGAATTTGAAGTGTTGAGTGAGATTGAACCCGTCAAGTGTGACCCAGGCCTCATGGAGGCCATTTTTGACGCGGCCCGAAATCTTGGAGTGGAGCCTTTGCAGATGCCAAGCGGAGCGGCCCACGATACCCAAATCATGGCAACTCTTACCCGGGCAGGTATGATTTTTGTCCCCAGCCAAGGAGGGCGTAGTCATTCCCCCGCCGAATGGACTCCCTGGGAGGATATCGAAACCGGAGCAAACGTAGCATTAAATACGCTCTATCAACTAGCCCACTAAGCTTTCATTAATACTATCATGGCCAATCCAAACTCATCCTCAAAAGAAAGTTTTGATCCATTACGGGACAGCTACCGGGAGACCGTGACAGAAATCCCTGCCGTTGTGGAATCCTTAGAAAGGGGCCGCACCGCGCTGCTGGTCGTAGACTTACAATATCTGGATGCAGCACCTGGCTATGGGGTTTTTGCCCATTTACCCAAGGAGCAAGTCCCTAAAGAGGTCCCCGAATTCTATTACTTTGACCAGCTAGAACGAATCGTCTTACCGAATGTACGGCGCCTACAAGACACCTTTCGAGCCAATGGCTTGGAGGTAATCCACACCCGCATCCAGTCCTTGACAAAAGACGGCCGTGATCGCGGCCCCCAACATAAACGCTTAGGACTCTATGCTCCACCAGGCTCTAAGGAGGCTGAATTTCTGCCAGAAATCGCTCCCCAAGGAGATGAAATCATTATTAATAAAACCGCCAGCGGCGTTTTTAGCTCCACCAATTTGTCCTATGTCTTGCGCAACTTAGGAATTACGGGCCTATTCGTAGCTGGAGTCTATAGCAATGAATGTGTCTCCACAGCTATTCGTGACGCCTGCGATCTCGGTTTCTATACGACTTTGATCGAGGATGGTTGCACCACGGTTACTCCTGAACTGCAAAAGGCGACCATACAAACTATGAAAGATCGTTATGCACGAGTCATGTCTACCCATGAGGCCATTGAAGAAATCAACCAGGTGGTACCCCCATGAATTCGATTAACAGCGCTATCCTAGAGCCTCGTTTGGGCTGGATCACTTTAGCCATTCTCAGCGTGATTTGGGTCTGGCTTGGCTGGTTCTGGGGCCGCAACGCCAAAGCCCTAGACGAATATGTGCTGGCCGGGCGCAGGGTAGGACTCGCCCTAGGTACTGCCACCGCCATGGCCACCTGGGTGACCAGCAATACCACCATGGCCGCCCCCCAGCTGGCCTTCCAGATGGGCATTTGGGGAATGCTGGGCTATTCCCTGGGAGCGGTGGGGCTGCTCATGTTTGCCCCGCTTGCCAAGCGGATCCGCACACTCATGCCCAATGGCTACACGAGCGGTGATTTTATCCGCTTGCGCTACGGAAAAACGGCCTGGCGGTTGTTTCTCCTTATCTCCCTGTTTTACGGCCTCGGCTGGCTAGTGAGCATGGGAATGGCGGGAGGTATCCTCATCAATGCTCTAACGGGTATCCCCTATCACTATGGCATGACCATTATTTTAACTATCTGTGTTAGCTACACCCTGTTGGGAGGCTTTCGCGCCGTCATCGGCACCGATTTTATCCAGTCGCTGCTGATTTTATCGGGACTGGTGGTTATCGCCTGGCTCGCCATCGATAACGTAGGTTTTGACCGCATCCATGCCGCAGTCATTGAAGAACGCCCCCAACTGCTTAATCTTCTGATGCCCGCCGCCCTCATGTTTCTTTTTAATAATCTATTATTTGGGATAGGTGAAGTTTTCCACTCTAACGTGTGGTGGAGCCGCGCTTTTTCCTTTCGAGAAGGAGTAGGATTTAAGGCCTATTTCACTGCCGGCATCCTATGGATGCCGATCCCGGTCGTGGCTGGTTTTATTGCCCTAGCGGTTCCCGCCCTGGATCTCAATATACCGGCAGCAGACATGGTTGGCCCCATGGTTGCCGGAGAATTGCTGGGTGTCACTGGCGCAGTTCTGGTACTGATTATGGTGTTCTCAGCCCTTTCATCAAGCTTAGATTCTTTATTGGCAGCGACCAGCATCTTGGTGGTGGAAGACCTCTACCGGCGCCACTTACGCCCTCATGCCACCGGTCAGCAACTCCGCCGAGTGACGGTGATCACCATAATCGGTCTTGGGATATTGACTTGGCTGCTATGCGTCCCCCGACTGGCTACACTCGCTGAATTGCTCTATTTCACCGGCGCGTTCGTGGCCAGCACCATCTGGCCCATTGCCGCAGGGCTCTATTGGCGCCGCACCAATCCCATGGGAGCAGTCGCAGCTATGGCCCTCGGTAGCATTGCCGGTCTCTCCAGTTATTTTGCCATCGGGTTTTATGTGGCTGCCCTGGTAGGGGCCTTCGTGTCCATGGTTATCGTGCTCTTAAGCACCTGGCTTTGGCCCAGAGATTTTAACTGGGATAGATTACAAGAAGCTCATCCGCAAGAGGAAACCCCATGCTAATATCGGCAGAATGGCTGACTGGGTTAGTTACGGCAGCCCTAATCATCACCTCCGCTGCGCCTTTAGTTTTGCTCGTATTGCTGCTTCGTGATTGGATAAAGGGACAATTATGGTGAAGAAATTCAACCCATTATTAAAGGAGCCTTTACAGCCCAAGGACGATACGGCCGGCATTGAACGGCCCTTGGCCCTCATGGAGCAGATTCCAGAAAATCCGGCGCCTTTGGTGGATCTGGCTAACCGTCCTGTGCTCAGCGCCCGCCAATTCGACCGGGAGAAGGTCATTCAACTCAGCCGTCTAGCGGCCCTTTACGAAACCACCCCCACCCGGATGCAATTGCCTCTCACCGGTAAGATCCTCATCAATGCCTTTTATGAACCCAGCACCCGTACCCGGCTTTCATTTGAGAGTGCCTGGCATCGACTAGGCGGCGATGTAATGTCCATTACCGACCCGGCCACTACGGGTATCGCCAAGGGGGAAACCCTAGCCGACGTGGCCGAGATGTTCAATAACTACGGGGATTTAGTCGTGCTACGGGATGGCAGCGAGGAGGCCGTCTACAAGATGCTGGAGTCCTTGCGTATTCCTATTATCAATGCGGGGAACGGCATCGATGAGCACCCTACCCAGGGCCTAGCCGACCTGTATACCTTGTTCAAGTGGCGACCTGAGTTGATAGCCTCGAAGGTCCCTGCCCAGGCCCAGATAAGGGTGGGCATCGTAGGGGTCCCCAGTTGCATGCGCACGGTGCGCAGTCTGCTGTTATTCCTAGCCTTATTTGCACCAGCGATAAAAGAAGTGGTGGTGATCTGCCATCAGGAAGAAGCATTTGCAAAAGATCAGCGGGAGGAGCTCGAGCTTTCCGGTCTTACCCTCCGGATAGCCCGTCATCTCAATCCCGAACTCCCCATCTTAGACGTGGTATATATCAATTCTATCGCTTGGGTGGGGGACAGCTTTGAAAAGCTTGGAAAAGGCTTAAGGCTTTGCCGGTCTTCTCCCCTAAAACCCGGGGCGATTATTCTCCATCCCTTAGCCCGGGGAGAGGAATTGTCCACTGATTTGGACAATACGGAGCATAATTGGTACTTTGCTCAGGCCCGGGGGGCCGTATTTATGCGTATGGCTTTACTGACTTCCCTGGTGCAACGTATCGATCAGGTGATGGATACCCCAGGGCAAAGCTAACTTGGATTTTTCACTACCAAGACATATGATTTATAACGGTTCCCATTTAGATAGAATTCCATTGGGCTTGGGATCAGCGTGACCAGACCGTCGGCGGCAAGGGTGAGCCGGGACCGTGGTTCCGATGGACCTACGCAGACCGGTGAACGCCCATCCCCGGAAGGGGCAAGCTGGGGACTTGCCCGCCAGGCAAGAACAGCTGGCGTGGCAAGCCAACGTCGAGCTTCCAGGGACGGATTGACAGCGTATCTGGTCACGCCTGCCCCGAGCGCCTTAGGTCTCATTTAAATTTGGTGTTCTTTGTGCCTTTGTGGTGAGCTCGTGAATTATCCGAGCTAAACTCCTTAACTCCCTTTTGGGGAGTCACCGCTTGCCATCCTCCTAGGAACTGATTCTCAACCCATAAAAGGAATGAAACCATGTGTGGTATTGCCGGTTACATACACCTCAACCCCTCCCATCCTATCGATCCCCAAACTCTAGTGGCCATGGCCGCCATTCAGCATCATCGCGGCCCGGACGGCTTTGGCTACAAAGTCCTCAATAACCAAGGGATCGGCTTCAGTCATGCTCGCCTCTCCATTATCGATCTGGAAGAGAACCGAGGCCAACAACCTTTTGCTTCTGAGGACGGTCGGTTGCTGCTCACCACCAATGGGGAATTTTATGATTACAAGCGAATCCGGGCCGATCTCACCTCCCGCGGTGCCCGCTTTCGAACCAAGAGTGATTCCGAGTTGGTACTCCATCTCTACCCCCGGCTAGGGCTACAGGGCATGTTACCCCACTTGCGGGGAGAGTTTGCCTTTGCCCTCTACGATCAAGAAAGGGACCGGCTAATGCTCGTGCGGGACCGTTTTGGTATCAAACCCCTCTATTGGACCCAAGTGAACGGCACCCTGGTGTTTGGTTCCGAACTCAAGGCCCTCTTTGCCCATCCTGAAGTTCCACGCCGCTTCAGCCCTGAAGGCCTCTTTCATCAATTGATGCAAACCATGGTACCCGGCAGTACCGCCTTCGAGAATATTCATCAAGTCAAACCCGGTCATGTGGTCATTGTGGAGCGCAAACAGGGGAATTTCCAGGTTTGGGAAGAGAAATACTGGGATCTTGATTTTCCCCGGCTATCGGATCACCCCGACTCCCTCCCGGAAGAGCACTATATTGAAGGAGTCCGGGCAAAGCTTACCGAGGCCGTGCAACTTCGACTGGAAGCAGACGTGCCGGTAGGGTGCTATCTCTCCGGAGGCATTGACTCCTGCATCGCCCTAGGTCTCTCGGCTGCCATCCAGCAGTCACCCGTCAAAGCTTTCACCATCGGTTTTGATGATGCGGATTATGATGAAACGCCCATCGCCCAGGAAATGGCGCGCTCAACAGGGGCTGATCAAGACATTATCCGGCTGCGGGCCGATCACCTTTATGACCACTTTGCCGAAACTCTCTGGCATACCGAGCGAACTATCTACAACACCCTCGGGGTTGCCAAACTGCTAATGAGCCGCCATGTCCACCAAGCCCAATATAAAGTGGTCGTCACCGGTGAAGGCTCGGACGAACTATTTGGGGGCTATCCCGCCTTCCGCCGAGATATGTTCCTCCACGGACTTGATATCCTCTCCCCCCAGGAACGAGCCCAATGGGAACAGGGCCTAGCCCAGAGCAACCAACTGTTCCGGGGGGCGATGCTGGCCGAGAGCGAAACCCAAGACTCGGCCCTGAACGCCTTGATAGGTTTTACCCCTAGCTGCCTCCAGCCTTGGCTCCATGCGGCTGAACATGTCCCCGCCTTGCTGAGCGCTCCGTTCCGGGAGCAACTAGAAAACTATAAACCGGGACAAGCTATCGCGGAGAATCTGGACGCAGATATGCTGGCTGACCGTCATCCTTTGGACAAGGCCCAGTATGTTTGGGTCAAAACCATGCTCGAGGGGCAGATCCTCACCTGGGGGGGAGACCGGGTGGATATGGCCAACTCCATGGAAGCTCGCCCCCCCTTCCTAGACCACCATCTGGCCGAACTCGCTACCCAACTGCCCCCCGCTATGCGGATTAAAGGACAGAAGGAAAAGTATGTCTTGCGGGAGGCCATGCGAGGGTTACTACCTAAGGTACTTTATGAACGAGAAAAATTTGCTTTCATGGCGCCACCTGCCCATACGGATCCCCAAAAGTGGGCAGCCGTGAACCAATTGGCTCAAAAATATCTTACCGAGGAGGCCATCGCCCAGGCTGGATTATTAGATGTTCAAGGGGTTAACACCCTGTTTGAATTACATGAGGCCGAAGCAACGCCAATATCCACTAAAGTGCGGCTAGATGCAGTCATCAATCACCTCCTGGGAGTGCAAATCCTGCATCAGCATTTTATTGCTACGGATATCCCGGCGCTGGCGCGACAACGGGCTCAAGAATTAGGTTGGGTCGCTTAATTCTTGATAGTCAATCTGAGAGCGCAAGCCCTAGCGCCTCCTTCCAATCGGGCAACTGAATCCCAAAGGTGTCCTGAACATGGGTATTGTCTAAA
Organism: Nitrosococcus wardiae; assembly: GCF_004421105.1. NCBI lineage: Bacteria > Pseudomonadati > Pseudomonadota > Gammaproteobacteria > Chromatiales > Chromatiaceae > Nitrosococcus > Nitrosococcus wardiae. The sequence continues at coordinate 1,748,598 of NZ_CP038033.1, read as the reverse complement.
CTAGAGAAGGCAGGGCGCGGGGCTGGGGTGGGATAACCTGAAGTCGGAATAGCCTCCAGCCTCGCCACCGGCGTGGTCCTTTGCGCTAACCGATCCAAAATGATCCGCGCAAAACCATACCAGGTGGTTTTTCCCCCACAACTCAGGTGGTAAGTACCTGCCTGTTGGCGAATATAGTCCTGCATCTGACCTCGGGACTGGGCAATAATTTGGGCCGTTCCTTCTGCTATCAAACGGCTCCAGGTGGGGGTGCCCCATTGGTCATCCACTACTTTGAGGCGTTCTCTCTCCTGGGCAAGTCGCTGCATGGTCAATAGGAAATTGCGGCCCCTTAACCCATAGACCCAGCTGGTTCGCAAGATCAAATAGGCTCCACCCACTGCGGCGATGGCCTCCTCCCCCGCCAATTTGGTTTGGCCATATACATTAAGGGGCCGGGGAGTATCCGTCTCCCGATAAGGGGAAGCGCTTTCCCCATCAAAGACATAGTCGGTGGAATAATGGATAAGCGCCGCACCCTGTTGGCGCGCTGTTTCAGCCAGAACTCCAGGGGCATCGCCATTGATGGCCATGGCCTGTTCCGGTTCCTCTTCTGCCTTGTCCACGGCAGTATAAGCCGCTGCATTGACAATTAAGGCCGGCTGAATATCGGCAAGGCAAGAGCCAATATTCTCTACTTGGGCCAGATCGAGACGATCTCGCCCCAAAGCAATCACCTCCCCTAAGGAAGCCAATGTCCGCTGCAGTTCCCAACCTACCTGGCCGTTCGCACCAAGTAAAAGTATCCGCTTCCGGGTATTGTTCATCAGAACAGCTCCGCCTCTTTAAAAGCAACACCGGCTTGATCCTTGAGGGACACCAACGGAGCCCCCTCCAAAGGCCAGTCTATGGCCAGATCCGGATCGTCCCAGCGAATGCAACGCTCGTACTCCGGGGCATAGTAGTCCGTAGTCTTATATAAGAACTCCGCACACTCACTTAATACCAAAAAACCGTGGGCAAACCCTTCCGGAACCCAGAGCTGGCACTTATTTTCCGCCGAGAGGTGGCAACCAACCCACTGACCCAAACTAGGAGAACTGCGCCGTAGATCAACGGCCACATCAAAGACTTCACCCGCGACGACCCGAACTAATTTACCTTGGGGCTGCCGAATCTGGTAGTGTAAACCTCGTAGGACGTGCCTTGCCGAGCAAGAATGATTGTCTTGTACAAACTCGGCCTGAATATCGGTAGCTGCCGCAAAAGCTATCTTGTTATAGCTTTCAAAGAAAAAGCCCCGCTTGTCACCAAAGACACGGGGTTCAAGGAGTAAAACCTCGGGGAGCTTAGTTGGCTTAGCTTTCATGGGTATTTAATAAACTTTTTCACGCAATAAATTCAACAAATAGTCACCATAACCGCTTTTTTGCAGCGGTCCGGCCAAGCGCTCTAACTCTGAATCGCAGATATAGCCCATTCGATAGGCAATCTCTTCGGGACAAGCAATCTTCAGCCCTTGGCGTTTTTCAATGGTATGGATGAATAAAGCGGCATCTAACAGGGAGTCATGGGTACCGGTATCAAGCCAAGCCATCCCCCGGCTCATCACTTCCACAAATAGTTGCCCTTGTTTTAAGTAATGTCGATTAACATCCGTGATCTCCAGTTCTCCCCGGGTTGAGGGATTCAGGGATTCTGCTATTTCCACCACTTGCTCATTATAAAAATACAGCCCTGTCACCGCATAACGAGATTTGGGTACGGCAGGTTTTTCCTCAATGCTCAAAACCTTATGGCCATCTTCAAATTCGACAACCCCGTAGCGCTCTGGATCATGAACAGGATAAGCAAATACTGTGGCTCCCGAATCCCGCTCGGCGGCCCCTTGAAGCAGTAAAGAAAGATCGTCCCCATGGAAAATATTGTCTCCAAGTATCAAGGCACAAGGCTCCCCCCTAATGAAGTCTTTGGCAAGGATAAAAGCTTGTGCAATTCCCTCGGGCCGAGGCTGCACCCGATAGGAAAAACTCAATCCCCATTGGGAACCATCCCCCAATAAGTGTTCGATACGAGGCAAATCCTGGGGGGTGGAAATCACCAAAATCTGCCGGATACCCGCTAGCATTAATACCGAGAGGGGATAGTAGATCATTGGCTTGTCATAGACAGGTAGCAGTTGCTTACAAACCGGCTGCGTGACGGGATATAACCGGGTCCCTGACCCCCCAGCAAGAATGATTCCCTTACGCATAGGCTTGCCCCCTAGTGCCCAAACGCTCTCGACGATAGCGACCATCAAGTACCCGCTGACACCAATTCTGATTATCCAAATACCATTGAAGGGTCTTGCGTAGCCCGGTCTCGAAGGTTTCCCGCGGTCTCCAACCTAATTCACGGGCGATCTTTCCCGCATCAATAGCATACCGTCGATCATGACCCGGTCGGTCCGACACAAAAGTGATGAGAGAACAATGGGGCCGATGGGGGGACTCGGGAAGCAACTCATCAAGCAGCCGACAAATGAGCCCCACCACTTCGATATTGGTCTGTTCGTTATGGCCACCAATATTATAGGTTTCTCCCGGCTGCCCCTGAGCCAGGACGATTTGCAAAGCTCGCACATGGTCTTCCACAAAAAGCCAATCCCGCACATTGTCACCCGCGCCATAAATAGGGAGGGGTTTACCCTCAATCCCATTAAGCACCATAAGGGGAATGAGCTTTTCCGGAAATTGGTAAGGGCCATAATTATTGGAACAATTTGTGATTAAAACCGGCAATCCGTAAGTATGATGCCACGCCCTCACCAGGTGATCAGAAGCGGCTTTGCTCGCTGCATAGGGTGAATTGGGTTGATAGGGTGAGTCTTCCCGAAATAAGCCCGTTTCACCTAAAGAGCCAAAAACCTCATCGGTGGAAATATGGTGAAAGCGAAACTGGGCTTGGGCACTCTTATCGAGTTTTCGCCAATAATCTAGGGCCGTTTCCAGTAAGGTATAAGTCCCTGCAATATTGGTATTGATAAAATCCACCGGACTATCAATGGAGCGATCCACATGGGATTCGGCAGCCAAGTGCAGCACGGCATGGGGCCGATATTGGGCAAATAACTGCGCCATCGCCTCCCCATCACAGATATCGGCATGAACAAATTCATAGCGGGGATGGGAGGCGATAGATTCCAAGGACTCCACATTACCGGCATAGGTGAGTTTATCCACATTAATCACCTTTTGGTTTGTGTTTTCAATGAAATGCCGTACTACGGCAGAGCCGATAAAACCAGCCCCCCCTGTGATCAGAAGTGTTTGTTGCGTCATAGACTTTTATCTCTAACCCGTATAATTCATGAGATCACCACAAAGGCACGAAGGGCATAAAGAAATCAAAACCTTAAAATAGATTAAAATCGTTGGCTTTATTAACCTCTATATAACTAAGGAATATCTCCCGTAATCTCTCTCAACTGACTTAGATTCTTCTATCTTCGCGTCCTTTGTGTCTTAGTGGTGAAGAATCCAGGCTAAAGAGTATTCCGCCAGCGTTGGTCATCACGGTCAAACAGGCGCGAGGTTTCAGACGGTCCCCAACTGCCCGCCCCATAACTATGGATAAACTCCCGCTCACTTGCCCACACCTTAAGGATGGGATCAACCACCCGCCAGGCCCAGCGCACTTCGTCATAACGCAAAAATAGAGAATTGTCCCCCTCAATGACATCCAAAAGCAGCGCCTCATAGGCATCCAATTTAATTTCCCCTTGACTGCAGTAGGCGGCATCCAGGGTCGTGGTGTAGGCCCGCATTTCCAGCCCTGGCTCTTTAACCTGTAATTCAAGCCGTAGGCACTCATTAGGTTGGATACCGAGCAAGAGCCAATTGGGTTCGATGCGATGGATGGGGGTTTGGCGAAATAGCTGTTGAGGCACATGTTTAAAACGGATCGAGATCTGGGAGGTGGTGGTGGCCATCCGTTTGCCCGTGCGCAAATAAAACGGCACACCACGCCAGCGCCAATTATCGATATAAAGCTTGAGGGCCGCATAAGTCTCCGTCGTACTATCCTCGGCGACCCCTTTTTCGTCCAAATAGCCTAGCACTTTTTCATTCTGGAGGGTGCCGGGTGCATACTGAGCCCGAAAAGCATGAGCATTGACAGCACTTGCAGGAATAGGGCGGATGGACTTTAATACCTTGACTTTCTCATCCCGCAAGGATTCTGGATCCATACTCGGCGGCGGTTCCATTGCCACGAGGGCAAGCATCTGTAGAAGGTGACTTTGGATCATATCTCGTAAGGCACCGGTCCCTTCGTAATACCCTGCCCGCCCCTCAAGCCCCCGTGTTTCCGCATGGGTGATTTGAATGTGATCAATATAATTACGGTTCCAGAGGGGTTCAAGCATCAAATTAGCAAAGCGGAAAACAAACACATTCTGCACCGTTCCCTTCCCCAAGTAATGGTCGATGCGAAAGATTTGACGCTCGGCAAAACATCGATGCAGCCGAGTTTCCAGGCTTTCGGCACTTTCCAGATCATAGCCAAAAGGTTTTTCCACCACCAACCGCCGCCAACCATCTTTTTCTGAGTTAAGGCCCACCATCCCTAGATTATCGGAAACCACTCCGAATTCTGCTGGGCGAATGGACATATAGAACACTATATTGCCAGGAAAGGCCTGAGATTCTCCTTCCAGGTAGGCCCTAAGCTGATGGTAGGTGTTCCCTTCCGTAAGATCTCCCTGAAAATAATACAGCCGTTGTTGAAAACGGGCTAAAATCGCCTTATCTAATCCGCCCCTCGCCTTGGATTCGATCTCTTCAGCCACCCATTGACGCCAGTGCTCAATATTCCAATCTTGACGTCCAAGACCGACAATTGCCATTTTATTGGGCAATTGTTGCTCCACCTCCAAATGATAGAGCGCAGGTAATAGCTTATTACGGCTTAGATTACCGGTAGCACCGAAAATTACGAAGGTACACGATTCGAGCATATCAACCTCGCCTGGCAACGATAAAGACCATAAGGAATCTGTAGCCTGATTAAGCTCGCCTTTCTCAGAATCCTCACCTGTTCGCTCAGTAGGAAGCAAGACCCACTCTGGAATATAAAATATATAGCATCTAGCTAATGTAGCAGCCTGCCAGCGCAGGCATTCTAAATGCTTGGGTTAGCACATGACATTAAATTTTGGTATACTGATGAGCTTTTGTTGAAAACATATGCCTAGTTTTACAGGCAATTTGTATTTGCCTAAAAAACTAGCCTCCTGGTGCGAGTATAATCGCTATACCTTAAGCTTAATTTTCCATTTTTAAAAACAAAAATATTAAAAATAATCTGTCTAATGTTAATGGCATACACCTTGTGGCCGAATAAGCTTTTTGATCTTTCGAGGCATCAAAGTGTATAAAATTCTTTTTGCAAGCAGTGAAGTCCATCCTCTAATTAAAACTGGCGGTTTGGCTGATGTTGCCGGCACCTTGCCGGTGGAGCTCGCCCATCTAGGGCAGGATGTAGGCATTATCCTACCAGCCTACCCTGCCTGCAAAACTCGTCTTGAAAACTTGACAGAAGTGGCCTGTTTGCAGATTCCCTCAGCACCAGAGCCCGTTCGTATCTTAAAAAGCCAACTCCCCGAGGGGCCAAACCCAATCTGGTTGGTAGACAGTCCTGAACACTTTGACCGGCCAGGTAATCCTTATGTAGACGAGAACGGCCAAGATTGGCCAGATAATGCCGCACGTTTTGCCACTTTCTGCCAAGCTATTGTTGCCTTTGCGAATCATCCAGCATTGGGTCGACAACCTGATATCATCCACTGTAATGATTGGCAAACAGGGTTGCTGCCTCCGCTTCTCACCCAAGCAAAAAACCGACCTGCAACCCTATTCACTATTCATAATCTCTCTTACCAAGGAGTATTCCCGCGCCAGCAGTTCAAAGCCTTAAAACTGCCCCCGAGGTGGTGGTCACCGGATGCTTTAGAATTTCACCATCAATTTTCCTTTATCAAGGGGGGACTGGTGTTTGCCGATTGGCTTACCACTGTCAGCCCTACCTATGCCCAGGAAATCCTGACCCCAGAGTTTGGGTGCGGCCTGGACGGCGTGCTTCGCAGGCGGACAGAACGCCTTACTGGCATTCTCAATGGCGCGGATTATCAACATTGGGACCCAGCCCACGATTCTTTCCTCGAAAAACCCTATAACCAAAGCTGTTGGCCCCATAAAGCTTTTAACAAGTTGGCACTGCAGCGCCACTATGGCTTACTTGAAGACGAAACTATCCCCTTGCTGGGTTTTGTCGGGCGGTTAGTAGAACAAAAAGGAATTGACCTTATCCTCAGGGCCTTACCTGAGCTACTCTCTGAAAAGATTCAAGTGGTTTTTTTAGGCCAAGGCGATGAAGACTATGAGAATGCCCTGCGACAACTTGCTTCCCGCTACCCCCAGCAAATGGGGTTATCCATCCACTATGACGAACGGCTCGCCCATGGTATCCAAGCTGGCGCTGATATCTTCCTCATGCCCTCTCGCTTTGAGCCCTGCGGCCTGACCCAACTTTACGCCTTACGTTATGGTACTGTGCCGATTGTGCGCTGCACTGGTGGTCTTTCCGATACCGTGGTAGACGCAACCGAAGAAAACCTCCGCCGGGGACGGGCCACAGGCTTTATCTTTACAGAGCCTACCCCCTCCAGGCTGCTTGCTACCATCCAACGGGCATTGACTTTGTATAATCAGCGCAGCTTATGGCGCCAACTCGCCCTGACCGGCATGGAACAGGACTTTAGCTGGCAAGCCAGTGCTAAGGCCTATCTCAACCTTTATCGCCGGCTCGTCCCAAGTTAAGCCCCATGCCAAAGTATAAATAGGGGTGCATCTGGCCTATGATACCCCATGAGGCCAGATGCGCCAGACCAAGCTACATAGGCTATAGTGATATCCATTATGAAACAGACCTCTGAAGCCCAACCCGCGCCAATAACTTCTGCGCCCTCAGAGCAAGCCAAACATGCTACTTCCTGGCGCGATAAGGAATTGCGTGCCCGAGTCAAGCTTTTTGGCAACCTACTGGGCCAAGTCATCCAAGCCCAATCAGGGGAAAAAATATTCGCCGCTGTGGAGGCTTTGCGTAAAGGCTATATCAACCTGCGCAAAAAAGAGAATCCAGAGAAACGAATCCAGCTGCTGCGTCTTATCAGCAAGCTAGATGTAGAGACAATTACCCAAGTGGTGCGGGCATTCAGCATCTACTTCAGTCTCGCAAACATTGCCGAGGAGGCTTACCAACACCGCCAGCGGCAACGCCGTATTGATGCGGGGGGACCTCTTTGGCGGGGTTCATTTGAGGAAACCCTACAGGAGGTACGAAATGCTGGAGTCGGACCTGAGCAACTTCAAATTCTGCTAGATAGTCTGGCTTATATTCCTGTTATTACTGCCCATCCTACTGAGGCCAAGCGGCGCACAGTAATGGAACACCTCCGCAAGATCTTTCTCACCAACAAACTTTTGGACGAGGCTCGACTGAGCCAGCGCGAGGAAGAAGCGCTGCACCGTCAGCTAGAACGACAGATTCAAGTCCTCTGGAAAACTGATGAAGTACGGGCTCACCGACCCCAGGTTCGAGACGAAATCATTAATGGCCTGTTTTACTTTAAAGTCAGCTTATTCCAAGCAGTCCCCGAAACCTATCGCCAACTGGAAGAAGCCATTGATAAAGTCTATGGGGATGATCTCTCCGAGAATACAAGGATCCGAGTCCCCAGCTTTTTGCACTTTGGATCCTGGATTGGAGGAGATCGAGACGGCAATCCCAATGTCAAACCGGAGACCACTGCCATGGCAGTGCGCTTGCAAATGCGGATGGCATTGCAGCATTACCTCGAGCGCATTTCGGAATTGACGCGCATCCTGACTCACTCCATTCCCCTCATCCAACCCTCCACAGCCCTGATAGACAGTATTAATCGGGATCTTAGTGACTGCCCTGAGACCTTCCTTGGCAATCCTACTCGCTTTAGTCACGAACCTTACCGGCGCAAGCTCTACCTAATGCACTACCGCCTGCTAGATAATTTACGGGCAGTGGAACTACATCTTAAGCCAGAGAGCGGGCTCAGCCCCCCCAGTGGTGTGGGGTATCCCTCTGAGGATCAATTCCTTCAAGATCTTTACCTCCTTCGTGACAGCCTTATCAGCCATGGTGATGGCAATATTGCAGCAGGGGAACTGCAAGATCTGATTCGCCTGGTAGAAAGCTTTGGTTTTTACCTCCTTAAACTAGATGTTCGCCAGGAATCCCGCTCTCATACGGAAGCAGTTGCTGAATTAGTAAAGCAGGCAGGGCTCCACCCCACCTACCTTGATCTTTCGGAGATCGAACGTCAACAGCTGCTTTCCGAACAGCTCGCCCGTGAAGAAGGAGTCCCCATTGACCGGGAACAACTGACTCCCCCTACTCGCGAAACCCTTGAAGTGTTTGATGTCATGGCCCAAATGCGCCGGGAGGTCAGCCCCCGGGTCTTTGGTGCCTACGTGATTTCCATGACCCATGCCGCCAGTCATGTCCTAGAGGTCATGTTCCTAGGTCATCTTGCCGGCTTGGCTAAACACCAGCAGGGTCAATGGCATTGCGACCTACAGATCTCCCCCTTGTTTGAAACTATCGAGGATTTGGAACATATCGAGCCTGTAATGACTGCCTTGCTCGATGATCCCAGTTATCAAGCCCTACTCCAGGCCTCTGGTAACCAGCAAGAGGTTATGATTGGCTACTCAGATTCTTGTAAGGATGGGGGAATTCTGGCCTCCTCCTGGAAACTATATGAAGCACAAAATAAGGTTACTGTCCTGACGAGCGACCGGGATGTAGATTGCCGCATCTTCCATGGCCGGGGGGGGACCATTGGCCGTGGTGGCGGTCCCACCTTCGACGCTATCCTGTCCCAACCTCGAGGTACGGTCCACGGTCAAATCAAATTCACGGAGCAAGGCGAAGTTCTCTCCTCTCGGTACAGCAACACCGAGACTGCCATTTATGAGCTAGACATGGGAATAAGCGGCTTGATTAAGGCAAGCGCTTGCCTCGTCCAGCCCCCCCAAGAGGAAAAGCGCGACTATCTCGGGGTCATGGATTTTTTAGCCGAAGCTGGCGAGCGAGCCTACCGGGCACTAACAGAAGAAACCCCTGGTTTCCAAGATTATTTCTACGAAGCCACTCCCGTCAATGAAATTGGGCTTTTGAACATTGGCTCCCGGCCCTCCCACCGGAAAAAGGGTGATCGCTCCAAGGCCTCAGTACGGGCCATTGCCTGGGTCTTTGGTTGGGCCCAAGCCCGCCATACTTTCCCTGCTTGGTACGGTATCGGCAGCGCCTTGGAGCAATGGCGGGCCGGCGCTCCCGATCGCCTCGCAAAACTCCAGGCCATGTACCAAAACTGGCCCTATTTTCGGGCCATGCTGAGCAATATCCAAATGTCTTTGGCTAAGGCCGAGCTGCGCATCGCCCAACAATACGCCGATTTGTGTCTCGATCCTGAAACGGGAGAGCGGATCTTTGCCATGCTCAGTGCCGAATATCAGCGCACAGTGACGCAAGTACTCCATATTGTGGGAGCTCACACGCTGCTGGAGGAAAACCCCTCCTTGGCCTTGTCCCTGAGGCGTCGGGATCCGTACCTGGACCCCCTCAACCATATCCAACTTACTCTCCTCAAGCGCACCCGTGACCCCATGCTCACCCCCGTAGAACGCCAAGCTTGGCTTGATCCCTTGCTGCGTTCTATCAATGCTATTGCCGCAGGGATGCGCAACACCGGCTAACCCGAATTGTTCATGGATTATCCGGACTAATCCAGCAGGGCGATGAAACCACCTACTCCCAAACCCATCCGCCAAGTTGTCACTGTTTTTCTGGAACATCAAGGCAAGATATTGTTGGTTCGCCGCAGCCAACGAGTGGGCAGCTATCAGGGACGCTGGTCAGGGATTAGCGGCTATTTAGAAGATCCCACCCCCCTAGCGCAGGCTCTCCGTGAGATCCAAGAAGAAACTGGACTAAAGGGAGCAGACGTTACCCTGCTCAAGAGTGGCCCGCCACTCTCTGTGGATGACCCTGATTCGCCGGTACTGTGGAAAGTTCACCCTTTCCTGTTCCTGGTTGAGCATCCCGAGACCATCCGTCTAAATTGGGAAAACACCAGGTTATGCTGGGTAGCCCTCTCAGCATTATCCGATTATTCCACCGTTCCTGCCCTTGCTCAAGTCTATCCACTATGAAAGATGAGATAAAAATCCTTGCCGAGGATCGGGAACATGGGGCCAGCGAATTGGCCCGGCGCAGTCTCGCCTTGCTGGCTGAACGAGCACAAACCAGCCCGGCCACAACCTGTGGCGACCTTATCGCCGAATTAAATCTCCTTGCAGACCAGTTCCGGCAAATCCGACCCAGTATCGCCCCCGTCCAAAATCTAGTGGGGCGCTGGCAATCCCTCCTCTCTCGTTTCCCCCAGGAAGAGGTGGTCAGCCTGCGTCCAAAAATAGTGGCCCTTGCCCAGCAATTACAGGATCAATCCCAGCAGGCGGTCACGGCCATCGCCCGGCAAACAGCAGCGCTGGTGGGTAGGGGCGCGACGGTGATGACCCACAGCCTCAGCTCTACGGTGGTGGCTTCTTTTAAGCTATTGAAAGATCAAGGGGTGGACGCCATTATTACCGAATCTCGGCCGCTCCTGGAAGGCTGTAGACTAGCCAGAAAGCTGTCCGAATGGGGAATTGCTACTACCTTGATTACCGACGCCCAGATGGGGCTCTTTGTAGGAAAGGCCAAGGGGGTTGTGGTGGGCGCAGACACCCTGCTCAAGGACGGCTCCGTGATCAACAAAGCCGGTACCTTGCTGCTCGCTTTGGCCGCCCGCCACCAAAATATTCCTTTTTATGTGGCCAGCGAAACCTTTAAGCGGGTATCTGCTTCGCCGACCCAGGCTCAGTTAGAGGAAAAAGCACCGGAAGAATTGGCCCTTGAATCCCCGCCCGGAATAACCCTGCGCAATATTTATTTTGATATTACGCCCCCAAATTTGATCAGTGCCTATATCACCGAGCAGGGAATTTACCGCCAGGCGAGTAAACTTCCTTTTTACAATAATGCACGCGAATAACCGCTTATAAAAAATTACCTTGAATTATTTTCTGGCGGCTCAACGCTTGTCTGTCTTTAAGCTATTGAAATATTTGCGTTCATAGGCGTTAATTCGCGGCTAAGTATTTTATTTATAAGAAAATTAACAAGCAGCGATGGATACCCTTGAATCAGCATCTATTTCCGGCTCTTAACGAACGACCGCCTGCCCCACTCCCCTGGGATCACTGGCTGCCTCAACCCGGTTCCGAAGCCGATCCCAAAACAGGGCTTGCATATTCCCCCACCGTCGCTCATAGGGTGTCAGGCGATGTCCCAAAGCCTGCAAGCGTCGAATCTGGGCTTTATCAAAGGCTTGGGGTTCATATTGCACCTCATCGGGGAAATATTGGTGGTGAAAACGGGGTTGCGATACTAAGTGGGTTAAATCTCTCCCCTCCACATGGTTCAGAATGCCAAGCAACACCATGGTGATAATACGGCTGCCCCCAGGCGTTCCCAATACCAATACGCCGCGTTCGTCCTCCACGAAGGTAGGGGTCATGCTAGATAAAGGTCTTTTCCCAGGGGCAATAGCATTGGCTTGATTGCCAATCAGGCCATAGACATTGGGTACGCCGGGGGCAGCCGCAAAGTCGTCCATCTCATCGTTGAGTAAGACCCCCGTACCAGGAGGCATGAAACCGGAACCAAAAGGATAGTTGATACTCAAGGTGGCGGCAACCCAATTCCCCTCCCGATCCATAATAGAAAAATGCGTGGTATGTCGTCCGGATTCCTGGTTTCCAATACCGGGGAGATGGGCGCTGGGAGTTACCCGGTCGAGGCGGATGCCGGCCCGCAATCCGGCGCCATAATAAGGATGGATTAACTTTTCCACTGGAATATCTACAAAATCTGGGTCCCCTAAGTACCGGGCCCGATCCCGGTAAGCGCGGCGCATGGCTTCGATAATGAAATGGGCACGAGTCGTCTCTGAGAAGGTGGAGAGATCCTCCTGGGCGAGGATATTTAACATGGTCAGCAAAGCGACGCCCCCAGAAGAAGGAGGACTTGCAGAAATAATGTTGAACCCCCGGTACTTACCCCGCACCGGTTCCCTCTCCACGACCTGATATTGGGCTAAATCTTCCAAGCGCCAAATACCCCCAGCGGCTCTCACACCATCGACTAAGGCTTCTGCCACCGATCCTTGGTAAAAACCTGCCGCCCCCTGTGCAGCCAGAGCTTCTAGGGTAGCCGCCAAGGCAGGTTGTTTAATCCGCTCCCCTAGCATGGGCACTTTTCCATTACTCAAAAATACCCGACTGGCAGCGGGCCAGCGCCTAAGCACAGGAAGCCGAAAGGTCACCTGGCGGCGGTAAGGCTCATCTACCTCAAAACCCTCGTTGGCATAGCCAATGGCAGGGGCTAGAGTTTTGGCAAGGGATAAACGGCCATAATGCTCTGACAGATAGGCCAGTGCTGCTGGTAGACCAGGGATTGCTGCTGCTAATGGCCCATCGATAGAGGCCCGGTCAATCAATTTACCTGTTTCATCAAGATACATTTGAGAAGTGGCTGCAAGGGGAGCCCGTTCTCGGCCGTCAATCATGATTTCGACATTATCCTCGGCACGATGGAGCAGCCAGAATCCTCCCCCTCCCAGCCCGGAGCTATAAGGTTCTACCACCGCCAGGGCTGCGCTTACTGCCACGGCCGCATCAAACGCATTCCCCCCCGCCTCCAGCACCCCATGCCCTGCACTAGTAGCGAGGGGATGGGCACTGGCGATAGCCGCTGCAGGGGGGGGGTTCTGGGCAACAGCTAAACCACTCCCCACAACCAGAAAAGCAAGAACTGCGATACGGAGGAAGATTGTCATGGTTATCTGTAAAAGCACGTTAGAATATTAAACAAGTGATATAAGGCTAAGAGCTATCCACCATACCATGGAAAACTCAAGTGTCTATATTTCCGGTAAACCTAACGCTTTCCATCTAGGGAGATTTTCATGAAAAGAGAGCTTGACGGGACAGGCTATCAACTTTATGCCATCGGCCTTGGAGCCATGCCTCTTTCCATTGCCGGGCGGCCGGAGAAAAAGAACGCCATGGAGGTCATTCGAGCATTTGTGGAAAACGGTGGCAATTTTATCGATACCGCGAATGTCTACTGTCTTGATGATGGAGAACTAGGTCATAACGAGCGCCTTATCCATTCCACCCTGACCCCACTTGGGGTGCGTAATGAAGTATTGGTTGCCACCAAGGGAGGCCTCCGGCGCCCTCGCGGAGAATGGGTCGTTGATGCCCATCCTGAATGGCTACGCACTTCCTGCGAACAAAGCTTGCAAGATCTCCACTGCGAAATTATCGACCTCTATTATCTCCATGCGCCTGATCCCAACATCCCCTTTGAGGAGTCCCTGGGGATGTTGATCCGGCTCAAGGAGGAAGGCAAAATCCGGCACTTAGGGCTCTCCAATATTGATTCCCGGCAATTGGAACTGGCTTTGAGTCAAGTTCCCATTGCCGCAGTACAAAATCGCTGTCACCCTTTCCACAAGCAGGATTTCCAGAGTGGACTGGTGGATCTGTGCCAAAACCGAGGCATCAGCTATATTCCTTATAGCCCTGTCGGAGGGCGGCGTCACCACGAGCGTTTAGCTACCCAACCTTTATTTCAAGCTCTTAGTGAAAAATACCAGGCCTCACCCTATCAAATTACGCTGGCTTGGCTATTACAAAAAGGAGAGCATGTCCTGCCTATCCCCGGAGCTAGCAAGATCGCCAGCGTGCAAAGCAGTATGGGAGCGGTCAAGGTTCAACTGGAGACAGAAGATAGGGAGGCCATCGACCAGCTAGCAGACGATTAAATCTCGATTCGGCTTTTAGCCACGAATGCACGCCAATAAACGCGAATAGAATTAACCTGGATTTTTCACCACCAAGACACAAAGGTGAGGGAAGCTCAGTCAGTTGAGAGAAATTGAGGTTATCTAAACCTATTTAAGTTTTTGAGTTCTTTGCGTTCTTCGTGCTTCTGTGGTGAGTTTAAATGATCTATCCAGGCTAACCGTATAAGTATCTCAGTAAAAGTTTTGCAGTATTCCTGGAGCGAGCCGGTGGCGTGGAGCCAGGGGACAGGGAAGTCCCCACAAACCCTTTTTTCAGGGAGGAAAAACGGATTTGCGGAACCACCTCCGGCTCGCTCCTAAAACACCTCATATTTTATTCATAGGTACTTATTGCAAAAAAGTTCAGCTATCAGAAAGACTTTAAGTTACTCCGATAGGGCCATAAGTGCTTTATACTTGCCCTCTAGCTCCTGTTGAGTTTCTTTACGGTCAGGGTCAGAAATAATACATTCCACTGGACAAACCTCGACGCATTGGGGAGTCTCAAAATGCCCGACACACTCCGTACAGAGCTTCGGTTCAATGACATAAATCTCCTCTCCTTGCGAAATCGCTCCATTAGGGCACTCGGGCTCGCAGACATCGCAATTGATGCACTCGTCGGTAATCAATAAAGCCATAGCTTATTCCTGACTAAAATACTCAATTATAAATATTCTAGCTTAATTTTTCAGTCAGCGCAGCCAGCACGCTAGGATGCACAAAAGGCGATACATCGCCTCCTAACGCGGCGACCTCCCGCACTAGACTAGCCGAAATAAAGGCATATTGTTCGGCAGGGGTCAGAAACAATGTTTCTACCTCCGGTACTAGGTGGCGATTCATGCTGGCTAATTGAAATTCGTACTCAAAGTCGGATACTGCCCGCAACCCTCGCAGCAACACGCGGGCACCACAATCGCGAGCAAAATCTGCCAACAAGATATCAAAGCCTCGCACTTCCACATTAGGGTGAGCCGCTAAAACCTCTTCCGCCAGAGATACCCGCTCTGCTAATGAAAAACAGGGTGCTTTCACGGGACTAGCGGCAACGGCCACAATAATCCGCTCAAATAGGGGGGCCGCGCGCGCCACCAAATCACTATGACCTCGGGTAATAGGGTCAAAGGTCCCTGGATAAACAGCAGTAATATTTGGCATAGTTTAGCGTTCTTGAATCAGCTGAGTTTAACTTCGGCGAGCCAAATAATACCCCACTTCCCCGGCCTGTTTGCTGTGCACCAACTTCCAGCTAGCAGGCAAAGGTGGTACTCCCCCCCGCCCTCGGGCCTCCAGATAAATGTAGGCACCAAGGGTCAGCCAACCGCCGCGTTCCAAGTGCTCGCAGCAGGGTCCTAATAACCCACTCTCAAAGGGAGGATCTAAAAAAGCAATATCAAAACTTTGAGCAGGACTACAGAGATAAGCCAAGGCGTCACTGGCGACCACTTCTATCCCCTTAGCAGCAAGTCGCGCCACCTGAGCACAAATTTCCCGATAGACCCGCGGATCTTTCTCCACCATGACCACTTGCGCCGCTCCCCGGGAACTGGCCTCCAAACCTAGGGCACCACTACCTGCAAATAGATCCAAACAGCGAGCCCCCCTAATTACCGGCTGAAGCCAATTAAATAAGGTCTCCCGAACCCGATCGGGGGTAGGACGCAGCCCTGGGCGAGCGGAAAAGATGAGTTTCCGACCGCGCCAGAGACCACCAATAATCCGAACTTGGCCTCGGGCTCGGGAGACTCCGGATCTACTCTTCGGCGGCACCGCCCACCATGACCGTGACCATCTTGTCTAGATTGACTCTTTTCTGAAAGGCCTCCCGGATCTGGGCCCCCGTGACCGCTTCCACCTGGGAAGTAAAGGTTTCCAAATAATCCAGCGGCAATCGATAGAAGCCGATCATGGCAAGATACTGGGCCTTTTCCCCATTACTGTCGATTCGCAGTGGGAACCCCCCCGTAATATTTTGCTTGGCAAGCTGGAGTTCCTCCTCACTGGGTCCGGTGGCCATAAAGCCTTTCAAGGTGTTGCGCAGCACCTGCAATGCTTCTTCCGCCTGCTCATTGCGGGTCTGTAACGCCAAAATATAGGGACCCCGGCGACGCATGGGGCTAAAATAGCTATAGGCGCTATAGGTCAGGCCCCGCTTTTCCCGTAGTTCTACGCTGATCCGTGATACCAGGCCGCTGCCACCCAATACATGGTTCCCCACATATAAGGGGAAATAATCAGGATCGCCACGGCGCAGACCTATCGTACCCAGGATGACCGTGGTCTGGGTGGAAGGATAAGTCATGACCTCCCTACTCGATTCTTTGATTCTAGGTACAGGAGGGAGAGTTGGCGCCGGCTTTCCGGCGGGCAAATCACCTATCACCTGCTCCGCTACCTGTTCGGCCTGAGTACGGTCCAGGGCGCCCACAATGGCCACTACCGCATTGCTACCCACATAGTGGCGCTGATGAAAAGCTAAGGCGTCATCCCGGCTCAGACTGGCCAGCCCTTCCTCGGTCCCAGAAGGCAGATGAGCATAAGGATAATCCCCGTAAAGGTGGCGGTAAAAGGCTCGGCTGGCAAGACTGCTCGGCGACTGCAACTGCCTTTGTAAGGCAGCCTCCATGCGTTTGCGCTCTCGCTCAAAAGCGACTGTCGGCATGGTAGGCTTGGCCAAAACCAAGGCCATGGTTTCCAATGCCGGCTGCAAAATTTCAGGCTGAGTCAGGCTGCGTAGACTCACTACCGCCATGTCCCGCTCGGCCTGGGTGCCAAATTGGGCACCCAAGCTATCGAAACGCTCGGCGATAGCATCGGCATCCAGGTCACCGGCACCCTCCGGCAATAAAGCGTTGCTCAATCGGGCCAATCCTGGTTGATCCCCATCCCGAGCCGCACCGGCATCAAAGACCACCTGGACATCCACCATGGGCAGCTCCTTGGCCTGGATAAAATAGACCCGCGCCCCGTTTGCCGTAGCCCAGTGCTGAATATCAGGGGCCGCCAAAACCGTTCCCGCGATACCCCATAGAATTAAAACAAGCAGATTACGAAACATGGCGGCCTCCCTCTGTAGGCTGAGTTGGGGGCGATTTTTCTCCCGGCTGAATAGGCAAAGGAATCAATTCCGCCCGGGTCAAATTGCTCTCCAGCAGATATTTTTGGGCAACCGCTTGAACTTGCTTAGCAGTGATGGCCCGCACCCTATCCACATAGGCATCGGCCAGCCGCCAATCTAAACCTACAGTCTCCAATAAACCCAACTGCATGGCCTGGAAAAACATGGAATCCTGCTCAAAGACCTTATGAGCCACGACTTGATTTTTAATTCGCTCCAGTTCCTCTTTGCTTACTAACTCTTTTTGCAGGCGCTGGATCTGAGCCCCCAAAGCCTCCTCCAACTCGGCAATGCTATGCCCCTGGGCCGGGACCCCAGCCATCACGAACTGGTCCTGGGCACGGGCATAAAGATCGTAGCTAACCCCTACGCTAGTGGCGATTTGACTACCCCGGATCAATTCCTTGGAGAAACGGGAACTGCGCCCCCCATCCAGGATTCCTGCCAATACTTCCAGGGCGTAGGCTTCCCAATCCTCTTCAGCAGTCTTAACGACGGGGACTTTCCAACCTAGCAGCAGATAAGGCAGCTCGGCAGGGGTCTTTACGAAGATCTCCCGACGGCCATTCTGGGGAACCTCCTGCTGGGGTTTCGGCGGAGTGATCGTCTCCGGCTCCAGGGGACCGAAATATTTTTTGGCCAAAGCATGGATGGCCTCTGGGTCCACATCGCCCACCACGACGACCGTGGCATTGTTAGGGGCGTACCACTGCTGATACCAGGCCTGCAAATCCTTTAGCCCATAATGTTGGATATCACTCATCCAGCCAATGACGGGATGGTGATAAGGACTACTCAGAAAGGCCGTGGCGTTAAAGCGCTCGTAGGTCAAGGCATTGGGGTTGTCTTCCGTGCGCATGCGCCGCTCCTCCATCACCACCTGCTTTTCCTTGCGTAACTCTTCAGGATCGAGCACCAGATTGCGCATGCGATCAGCCTCCAAGCGGAAGCTCACTTCCACTCGGTCATTGGCCATTTGCTCAAAATAGGCCGTGTAATCGCGGCCCGTAAAGGCATTCTCCTCGCCGCCGTTAGCAGAAATAATTTGCGAAAATTGGTTAGGCTCCAAGGTTTTGGTACCCTTAAACATCATATGCTCCAGCATATGAGAAATGCCGGTGATCCCACTGTGCTCATAGCTAGAGCCTACCTTGTACCACACTTGGGAAACCATCACGGGTGCGCGAGGGTCTTCCTTAACCAGGAGCTTTAACCCATTCTCCAGGGTAAATTCATGCACTTTGGCCACAGCCGCCAGCGGCAGCACCAAGACCAGAAAGATCCCTAACAAGCGTATGAATGGCGTCATCGTTTTCCTTCTTACTCTTAATCAAAATGGCAATAATGATAGGATATTTAGTCACTATTACCTAATGAGTCGTAGCAACCATGGTAAGTTTCTTTAAGCGAAAGGGAAAGAACCCAGCACCGGATCCAGAAATGGTGACCCCTGCCCCTGAGACGGCTGAAACCCCGGAAAAAGCTAATGGGGGCACGGAAACCGTGAAAAAGCGGCGGTTGTTCAAACGCCTGCGCAATCGCCTCGGTCGCACCCGCGGCAACTTGACTGGCGGTATCGCCGACTTGATGCTGGGCAAAAAAAACATTGACGATGAGTTACTGGAAGAGATTGAAACCCAATTGCTTGTTGCCGATGTGGGGGTAGAAGCCACCCAATCCATTATTGATAATCTCACCGTGCGAGTCTCCCGCAAACAACTCAAAGACCCAGCAGCCTTAATGGTAGCCTTAAGGGAGAATATGCAAGAGCTGCTGCTGCCCTCTAGCCACCCCCTGGTGATTCCCGAGGGCACCAAACCCTTCGTAATTCTCATGGTGGGCGTCAATGGAGTTGGCAAAACCACCACGATCGGTAAACTGGCCAAAAAATTCCAGGCGGAAGGCCGCTCGGTCATGCTAGCTGCAGGCGATACCTTCCGCGCCGCCGCGGTGGAACAGCTTCAAGCCTGGGGCGAGCGTAACCAGGTGCCTGTAATTGCCCAGCGCAGCGGGGCTGATTCTGCCTCGGTGATTTTTGATGCCCTACAATCGGCCCAGGCGCGAGGAATCGATGTCCTGGTTGCGGATACTGCAGGCCGCCTGCATACCCAGGCCAATCTCATGGAAGAACTCAAAAAAGTTAAACGGGTCATGGGGAAAGTAGATCCCCAGGCTCCCCATGAAATAATGCTGACCGTGGATGCCGGAACGGGCCAGAATGCCCTCAATCAGGCTAAGCAGTTCCATGAAGCCGTGGGTCTTACGGGGATTACCCTCACCAAGTTGGATGGCACCGCTAAAGGGGGGGTCATTTTCGCCATTGCTAAGAAGATGGCGCTCCCTATCCGCTTTATCGGCGTCGGTGAAGGAATCGACGATCTCCGTCCTTTCGACGCGGAGGAATTCGTGGCGGCCTTACTTACCCCCACCTCCGCGGAAGAGGGGGAGGAAGAAATCGCTTCAGAATGAAGAAGCCTAAACCTTTGAAATTTTCCTCCGGTGGCCGAATTTAATAGCGCAAACTAGTCACAAATAGGCTTGTCTAATTTTTTGTTCCCTGTGGCCGGTATTCAAAGGCCAACGTGCGCCACGGGCAGGAAACTTTTGCAATAAATTTACACTCAAAATTAGCACTCTTACTATTTGAGTGCTAATATAAAAAGAGCTTTTTTCTGAAGGGGAACTTATGGAACTGACTGTACGCAATAGTAATGGCTTCTTGGTGCCGGTGGCTGTGGGCGATCTGGATACCTACTGTCAAACTGTCCATAGTATTCCCATACTAAGCGCAGACCAGGAACGCAATCTTGCCCTTCGGCTTAGACATCACCATGATCTAGACGCAGCCCGGCAGCTGGTGCTTTCTCATCTTCGTTTCGTGGTCCGGATTGCTCGAGGATACAGTGGTTATGGACTTCCCCTAGCCGATTTAATCCAGGAGGGCAATATTGGCCTCATGAAGGCGGTCAAACGTTTCGATCCAGAGCAAGGGGTCCGTCTGGTGTCTTTTGCTGTGCATTGGATCCGGGCTGAAATTCATGAATTTATTCTTCGCAACTGGCGTATCGTCAAAGTAGCAACCACCAAAGCCCAGCGCAAACTATTCTTTAATTTGCGGAGCGCTAAAAAGCGCTTGGGTTGGCTAAATCGAAAAGAGGTGGATGAGGTTGCCCGTGATCTAGGGGTCAGCCCTGAGCAGGTCTTGGAAATGGAAGCGCGCTTAAGCAGCCAAGACACTCCCTTTGAGAGCTCCAACGCTGAAAATAGCGAAGATGATATCCCTGCGCCGATCGCCTATCTTTCTGATCCCAGTACCGATCCGGCCGGGCAAATGGAGCGGCTGGATCAAGAGCATTATTATGGTCAACGGCTGCAGCAGGCATTGGAAGCGCTGGACCCTCGGAGCCGCGCCATTATCCACCGTCGTTGGCTTCAAGAAAGCAAAAGCACCTTGCACGAACTGGCAGCGGAATACCAAATCTCTGCCGAGCGCATCCGCCAGTTGGAAAATAACGCTATCAAGAAATTGCGTTCTATGCTCAACGACTAACATACGAATGCGGCCAATTAGTTTGTCTTAAGATGGTGCAAATACTTGTTCTGGGCACGTCCAATAGCTTTGCGAGCCAGATGAGGCATCAACAAATGCATTGGCATGCGCAGATAATGGGAGCGAACATAAAGCAACCAGCAGGCAACTCCTGTAGACCAGCGAGGATGATCCGGATGCTCTGGAAACAACGCCCGCGGCACTAATTTATCCATCACCAAGGAGACCAGTACCGAAGGTTTTTCATTTTCAATCTCCCGGATAACATCAGCAGGAACAGGCGTCTCCAGCAAGTGCCGCGTATAACGCAGTGCATAAAATAGCGGTCTTTGTAACTCTAGCTGGATAGCCCGCGGTACCAGACTCTCCCAGAAGCTGAATTCACGGCCGAAGTGGCGCAGCAAACCATCTAGATCGACTAAATCTCGTAATTGACCATCCAGTTCTGAGTCATAAAACAAATGCGTTGCACTGTGAAGCACCATATCTACCGGTGCCAAAACTTTAAAGGGCGTCCCCTCAATCGACTGTGCAGCGTCCAAAAGCAAATCCGGATTAGGGTGCAAACGACTGGTCACAGGCAAAATTGTATGGTGGATATCGACCTCGACTTGCCTATCTCGGTGCCGCATAGGAGGCAATTCATGCATCCAACGACGATAATACTGCTGGTCATAATCATCAACTTTAGCGGCCTCCCAACCCCCTCGTTTCAGGGTTAACTCTACCGTTTTTAAATTCGTTTTGGGCACTAAAAGATCAACGTCGGCAAGTAGGCGGCCTCTGGCAACCGGCAATTTTGCTAGAAGATAAGCTCCTCCTTTGAGTAAGACACAAGGAATATGAATATCAGTCAAGGCCCTCTGCAAGCGGTTGATTTCCCATAGCACTTGGCGCTGACGCTGATTTGCCAGCGCCCGCGCTGCTGTCATATGCTCAGCCACCTTAAACGGCAATTGGTCAAGTAAAGCCCGTTGCTCTATCTGCTCTCCCAAGGAGGCCAAGAGACGGGCTTGGCGAGCCACACGTAATAATAAATCCCACTCCCCTACTTGCAGGGCAAACAAACTTTCTGGTTGACATAGCGCTTTGAGAAGGAGTTGCTCCGCGCCCGACAAAGGCTGCTTAACCAGCATATGAAGGGGCTACCAAAGCATCAAGTTTAGCAATAGCTTCATCTAGATCGCCGAAAGATAAGGCATAACATTGGCATGATCTGATCATTTTCGTGACAAGTTTGAAGCCATTTACACCAAGCACCTCATAATTGAAGGCATTGTTAGCCAATTTCAAAAACGCATAAGCTTGGGAATAGGACTCTAAAACAGTAGGTGCGCCGGTTTTATATCGGGGAAAGATAACTAGAGAAGGCGAAACAGTCTCTTCCATCCGTTCAACGCTAGATGTCGGTGGCCGTAGATGAGCAACAGTTCCTTTGCGGGTTTTCGGAAAGGACGGACCGATTACTGCATCCGGCGCAAACTCCCGGATCACTGCTATAGATTGATTTTTTAAAGAAATGGGGCGGGGTAAAGGGACTATCCTGCCGTCTTCCATATTCACCAATCCGAATTCATCAGAAAGCAATCGCCAGCCACGGTGAATTAATGCAGCACAAAGTGTGCTTTTCCCTGATCCTGGATAGGCAGGTAAGATAATGCCTTGCCCATTTTTCTCTACAATACCTGCATGCAGCATTAAGTAATGATGGGCCCGAGTCGCAATACACCAATTCATACCCCACTCCAATAGGGGTGTGGCGAGCTTGAGGGGGAAAGGTTCGAAAGGTATACGGCCATCAATTTGAAATAATACTTGAGGCCGCCACCAATAGCGCAAATTTCCAGGTTTTCTTAAAGAGATATGAAAATCTGCAATCACTTCACCTTTGGCGACAGGGAAGTCTGCGTAAAGTAATCGGATAATTTGCGGCAGGGTGCCAATTTGCCCCTGCAAACGGACAATAAAAGGTCCTGTTTTTAAATAAAGGCCAACACCAGAGAGGCGCTCTTTGAGTTCGGGAACCTTTAGACAAGCAACCTTCACTAGCAGCAGGGTTCAATTAATCCTAAGTTATCAAATTCTTTAAGCAGGCGCGACATGCGAGGCAGAAGCTCTTCGAGTTCGACTTCAAAGACTTCCCTCAAACGATCTGCAAGCTCCGCTTCACTCACCGGATAAATTTCTAAAATTCGTAATGCTTCCGCTGCAAGCTCATTGAGAAGATGGGTTTCACCTGAACTTTGGTTGAAAATGATATAATAATTGCCAAAAGATTCACAAAAAATACTTCTTTCATCAGGTACTTTCCAGGTAATAAATCTGCACACTATATTTCAAAGTATTTTTGCTACATCTATATGGTAGTGGGATTCACTGAATACCAACATGAACCCGTAATATGATTGAATTGGTCAGAAGGTCCAAAGCCTATTATCGCACCGGACTCATCTACTTGAGCAATGACATAGCGGGGAGTATCCTCTGTCACTATTAAAAAATTGCTATTCCCTGGTCCTATCATATAATTACCATTCTCTGTTTCTTCCATAGGAGCACCCATCCCTGTTTCTTCCTTAGGATTACCATTCCCTGCTTCTTCCGTACAATTACCATTCCCTGCTCCTTTCACAGGGTTACTATTCCCTGCGCCTTCCACAAAGATCCCTGCCTCCTCCCTTGCTCGCCGCGCCCATGCTATCCTAGCATCCTCACGGCTACCCATCCCTGCTTCTTCCGTACAATTACCATTCCCTGCTCCTTCCATAGGGTTATCATTCCTTGCTCTTCTCACAGGGTTATCATTCCTTGCTCTTCTCACAGGGTTACTATTCCCTGCGCCTTCCACATAGATCCCTGCCTCCTCCCTTGCTCGCCGCGCCCATGCTATCCTAGCATCCTCACGGCTACCCATCCCTGCTTCTTCCACAGGATCACTCATCCCTGCTTCTTCCACAGGATCACTCATCCCTGCTTCTTCCACAGGATCACTCATCCCTGCTTCTTCCACAGGATCACCACTTTGGGTGTAATAGTATCTGCCATACTCATCTAACCAACGATCTACATCCTCATGAGGCTGGTAAACCCAAAAAGGATCAGAGTAGCTATTAGATTGAAGCTGTCTAGCCTTCACCTCCTTACGTACCCAAGTATCCGTACTTTCAACTAGCCAATTGGGCTGCTCGTTCCAAGCTAATTGTTGATCTTTTGCTATGCACGCTTCTGAGTTGTAGCTGCTCATAGCCACTGCTGCCCCGCTCGGCAAAGTCATAATGACCGGCACCGCCGCAGCTCCTTTTAAAAGGGTACGCCGAGGTTTTGAGACGGAAGAAGAACGTTCATCTTGCCCTTGGAGTGATTCCGTCTTCAAAGCTTTAACGTCCTTTTTAGAATTATCTTGAGAGGTAATCATAACCCTCCATCTCCCTCATAATTGGTTTGAGAATATTATGCATCTAAAATATCTAAGGCAATATGCAATATATGCGCCAATATATAAGTTATTGTTTTTATGCCATATTTTTTTATCACTATCAACAGTACTCACCCATTCGCAAATTCTATTGACAGTTTGAACACAGCAACCCCAAAGAATAAAACAATATCTTATATATTCGCTCTCATTCTAAATAAGGCTTCAAAGTTGTAACCTTTTTCAACAACCCAAATTATCTTCTCCCCGGAATCATCATTATTGGCCCCTTCGAGTGCCAATTGCCATAAGAACATTCTAGATTATTAATTATAGACATCACCACATCATGTGTGGTGCATAAAATTCTACAATAAGGTGTTAATTATTTTGACAAAGCCAATATATTTTGGGAAAAAAGATTCATCTATGGTTTTAATCCTGCCCTACTAAGCAGTGTGCGAAGATGATCTACCGGAATAGCGTAAGTGATCCCACTCGGGTCCTTGAGTATATTTTCTTTGCTTTCCTTGACAAACACCATATTTACTACGCCTAATAATTTTCCTGTGTCCGGGTCATAGACTGGGCTACCACTATTGCCCGGATAGGCTGTAGCATCCAACTGAAACACTTTGAAAGGCTCAGAACGGAGATGCTGGATACGCTGGGGGTTAAGATCCCTTAAGACTCTTCCAGCCGAGGCAATTGGCGTAATTGCTGCCACAATACCCCGATGCGTCACCGGATATAAACCTAACACTGGCCCAATGGGAAATCCCGTGAAAGCCACTAAATCACCTTCACGTACCCGAGATGCATTACCTAAGGAGAATGCTGGAAGAGACGCTCCATCAATCTTCAGTAGGGCGAGATCATGTTTATGATCTACTACCACCTTCTCCGCTCGCCGTACTTTTCCTTGAATGCCAACAAACACCGCGATATGTTCACGGCGCTTGGCATTGAGTGAGGAGGGTAAGACATGAGCATTGGTGACTACATGCCGACCATCGGCCACCATGAACCCTGTCCCTCTATAACTTGCCTGAGATTGGTGGGTGGGTGTATAAGTGCCTATCCCAACCACGGCATGCTTGACACGATTAATAGTATCGGGAAGATCAGCTAAAATTTCTGCTTCCGGCAAGAACATCAAGATAATAAAAAGGAAAAGCAACAGCTGCTGCGGCATCCTGTGACCCCATTGTTTCACTATCTACCTCCTCTAAGCCGAATCCGAACAAACTTGCTTAATCTTCGCTTCGAGCTTATCCAGCAACAACGAACACTTGCTTAAAAACACCCTCTTGCCCTCAAGCGCTACTTCGATTGGCATCACAAATTTGATTTCTTTATTCTATAAGGATTATGCTCATAGAAACTAAAAAGATTTACTCTTAACCATCGTTTTCTGAGGCAAGAGGACTAAAGTGCATATCTCACTTAATTTAAGTTTCTTTTTTCTATTGACCATTATCACTTTAGCTTCAGGAGAAAACTCTGCTGCCTCCAACTCTAAGATTCATAAATTAGAGGAAAAATTAGATAGGCTATTGCTAAATTACACGGAATTGCATCCTGAGGTAGTGATATTAAAGCAAAAAATTGCTGATCTTAAGGAGGAAGTACGCCAAAAAAATCGCAGGCTTGAAGAAAACAATGCTAAAGCTCAGCCTAGCCAAACTCCAGCAGTGCATCCATCCCCTAAAAAAACACCACCTCCTACCAGTGACAAAAAACACACTGTAATCTCTAAACCAGACAAAAAAGGGCAACCAGCATTAGCGCGAAGAGAAGACCTCCCACCGCGAAAAATTAATGAAGACACTGATTTGTTTGGAAAAAAGGGCACCTTAAGAGTTCCATTACAAGTGAAAGAAACTGCAGGTGTCGTTGTCAAATCATATCCCATTACTACCGTTGTTCCCCTTCCCCTAGGTCAATACCATAACACCAAAGCATTTAGAATAATTGATTCTGCGGGTGATACTATACCTGCACAGTTCAACATAGTGAATCGTTGGTGGGCTAGAGACAATAGCATTCGTCATCTAATGATTAATTTCCAACCTACAGTAAGTGCTTTTAGCGGTCAGGGAACAGGCATTGCTCGCTATTATTTACAAGACGATAGTGCTGGTAATACTACAAAAACCCCCTTAAAAGTAAAACAAACAAGTAATCTTATTACAGTTATTACTGGACCAATCAAATTTACAGTAGATAAAAAGAAATTCAATATTCTTGATAAGGTTTGGTTCGATCAAAATCAAGATAATAAGTTTGATGATTCAGAAAAAATTATTTATTCAAATCAAAAAAATGGGGGTGTATTTCTAGGTCGTTTACCGGATGATGTTCAACTTGATTCCTCTCGTAATAATGTTGCTTTCGAGATAGAAGAATCTGGCCCCACAAGAGTAGTAATTAGAGCAGAAGCCGTGACAAAATATTTTAATACCAAAAAACACCTTCACGGCTTTGCTGTCAGGATATTTGCTTATGCAAATAAACCTTTTATAAAAATCGATTATCAATTACAAAATTCAGCAAAAAATAAAATCTTCTCCTGGCCTCTATATTTCGAAGCAATGAATATCGATTTTCGATTAAAATTGGACAACAATCCTAAGGTGCGGCTTGGAATAGGTGATGGCTCTATATACGAAAGAACACGAGAGAATGGACTTTATCTAGCACAAGAATCCCATGATAGTTTTAAAGTTTATGATAAAAAAACAAAATCTACTCTCTCCTCTGGAAAAATTGCTGATGGTTTTATCGATGTTAGCGACTCCGAAAAAGGAGTAACTGCGCTGACGCGCTATTTTTGGCAGACTTGGCCCAATGGCTTAGAAATCGACAGCGAAAACAAACTTTCCTTCCAGCTTTTTCCAGAGTGGAGTGCTCAATGGCAACAAAAATTAGCTACTCCACACTTTACAAAAACAGGACTATATTGGCTCGAAGACATGCAACATGTTTACAAAGAAATGTTGCTCTTTTTTCATGGTCCAAATACTGAAAATGAAGAGTTAATTAATTTAGCGAAGACATTTCAGTACCATCCGGTTGCTACTCTTCCTACAGCCTGGTATAAGGCTACCCGTGCTACTCTTGATATGGATGGCTTTATTCCTATTGATAAAAAAACATCGACTATCGACCAACGCCATTATCAATACAAATCATCAAATTTTAACATTGATAAAGCAACGCAATACAATTTCGGATGGGATCAGTTTCTTATTGATATCCATAGAAAATGGGGCGCTTCACAAGGTGGCGGCTGGCCTTACAGTGTAAGCTCTTTCATCGCTAGTGAAAATCCAAGTGATTATTACTTCGCAGAACAATTTGCGATGGGTGAACTTAATGTACGCCCTCAATGGATGGCACAATACAGCTTTGATAAAGATTGGAAATTTCTTCAACTCACGGAAAATCCTTATGCAGGATACAGTTGGAGAAAAATTAATGGAGGTAATTTTAGAAGACATTTTGATGCTCCGTTTATAGAAGGTACGGACATAGACGCAAAGCCAAGAGATGATCAACATGCATGGTTCTATCATATGGAGGAAGCCTATTATTTTACAGGAAACCCCTGGATTAAGGATTGGTATAAATTTGTAGGTGAGTTTAGAAAAACTTTTTTGCACCGTCTTGATCCCTATCCTGATCCTTCAACTCGAGGAACTGCTCATGCCCTAGCTCATGCCTTACAAGCTTATCGAATCACCGGTGATCCGGAATTAATTAATGCATATCAACAGTATATTAATAAATTACGCAAAAATCAGAGCCCAATACACGGCAGTATCAGCCGAATGTGGAATGGCGACTTTAGATCGGATAGAGCTTCCTGGGTTGGTTATTTAGCCCATACTATCATCACTTTTATGAACGAGGTCAAAGGAAAAAACTGGCAAGCTTATGCCGAAGCCTTCAATTTTCTCTCAGGCCTTATGGAATGGAACTATATTTATGGTAACTTTGCTTATCAAGTTAACTCAGATAAAGGACAAAGAGGATCTTCCAGTTACGGAGCACAGAATTTAGCTGATCCTCAAGCCTGGTATTTTTTACATACTGGGAAACAAAAATATCTTGACCACCTAAAAAAGTATGTTAAAGAAGGAATTAATGGAGGAGATAAAGTCTACTCAAATGCTCTTGAATGGAACGGGCAATTTCAAGGTCGCCATGTACAGTTTGTACGGGAATATAAAAAAGCTGATTTAATACCACCTAAAGCTATTTCAGATCTTAAAGCTATTCCTGAAGGTAGAAGAATTACCTTAACTTGGACGCCTCCTCTAGAAGCTGATCGTTATCATATTGTCTGGAGTGATAAGCCAATTTCAGAAGCGCCTACCACAGATAAAAAAATGACAAATTGGTGGGCAGCTAATGCCCTAGGTCCGGATCTTATCCCAACGCCAAATAAAAAGCAAAAAATTACTATTACTACATCAAGATCAATTCATTCCTTTTACGTTGCCATCTTTACTTTTGATAAAAATGATAATATGAGTCCAATGTCTAATGTTGTCTCTGCTAATTTTCATTGACCTTCATAAATTTTATGGATACGGATATTTAACAAAATACACAGATTAGATAATAGCCACAGTAAAGAAGCATATACCACTCTTATTTGAGATTTTTCTGAGATTCCTAAGGTGACAGGCTAATGTCGTGTATGATTTACCAAGAGCTTCCCTTTCCTACTTCAGTCAAACCGGTCCCGCATCAACACACAGCCAAAACCTGGCTTCCCGGGCCGCACCTCTGGGATGATTTCCGCCACATTAACCGCATCTCCTGCCGGGACCGACATCTGCACATATGACCAAACCTGCTGCATCTCTGGATTTAAGGTAATGTCGTCTAGACAAACAAGCTTGGGCCGGAGCAATGTGGAGTAGATCGTATAATTGAACAGGGTCGGCACAAATTTATGGTCGGCATCAATGAATAGGAAGTCAATAGGCTGGCCCCCAAAAAACTCCACAACCTGTTCAATCTGCTTCCGCTGATTGGCGTCCCCTCGGATCTTTTCAATGCCTTTGAAATCCTTCAAATACTTGTCACTTTCCTTCGTCACATCCAACGTCACTATAAGAGTATCTTCATCGCCTTCAAAACCTTGATACATAGCCCGAGTTGACCCTCCACAATGCGTACCTATCTCACAAATCCGACGGAAAGAAAAAAATCTTACTAAGCCAGCCAGCAAGTAGTAGTGTGAGCCAGGAGTATTCTTGATATCTCTTTTATTACCCCAATGAATACGTCCGTAACCTATATCTTCAAGGTTGATGCTCTGACCTATCGCCCAAGCTTCTTCCAAGATTTCAGTGAGGCTCTTATTGTTAAGTTCTCCCATGAATGTTCTCGCTAATGGTCTCTTTCAGTGCAAAAAAGCACATATTAATATTCTGGATAGTCTCGTAATTAAAGATAATCAGGTAATCGGAATCTGATTATTGGGTAAAGGGCCCTATTATCATAGTAAAAAATATCCAATAACGATTAACTATTGTTATTCGTTTTAAAATTCCCTTTTCCCAATGCCTCAAGATAAATCTGCTCCAGTGCTTCGACCGGTCGTACGGTGTGGTTTTTTTTGTCGTAATGTGAAAGTGCATAAGAACAGGAATTCTCAGAAGCTTAGCCGCGATGAGCTCGGGTGGCCTTCAGCCCATGGCACCCCCGTTTATATGATAAGATCCACTTTATGCTTGCGCAAGAATGCAGTGCTACGAACGACGTTAACTAGTAATCTGAAAAGATTACCGTCCCAATCATGTTTCTCACTTCTAACAGTTTCAATTCCCTGCCCCTTGAGCTTTACTTCAAGTGTCCCTGGTTTAGTTAGCACAGCTAAAAGGTTCAAGCCTTCTTTTATCTAGGCGGAATATAAAATTGAGCAAGGCACGGCTTGCACCACCCCAGTCTTCGTGTATCCCTAAGTAATAACAGATACGGGGATACTCATAAGACAGCTCTATTGTCAGGTCTCGGATAATTCCCTATTGGAGTTGAATATTCCGCTGATTCCTCTGCTAACGCCTTATTCAACAGTACCTTGCATATCACTATCAGGGCAATCAAAGTGTAAAAGAAATCGAAGTAAGCCAGCCCGAGGAAACTACCACCTGCAGCGTAGGCAATAAGAGATGCTTGTATCATCGCGGCAAGGTCTCTCATCCAGCGGATATCCTGCCGCTTCCCCACAATTTTTATGATTCGAGACGCACTCCGCCATGTGGTCAACCATAGCACTAGATAGAGCCCAAAACCAATAAACCCCTGCTCCCCCAACACCTCAAACCATATACTATGGGCTTCTACCCCGTGTTCAACATAGACCTCGAAACCTCCTCCTGTAAGAGGCTCAGAAAGCGCCTTATAATAGCCAAAAGACCAGGCATCAATTCGCTGTCTGGCTGAGGCATCCTGCTGTGCAGTTTGCTCCGGTGTAGTTAGCATCTCCATACGCTCTTTCCACTGGGCTGGCATGAAATAAAAAGCCAATGCCAACACCACCGCACCGAAGACAGCAAATAGTGCTGCTCCTCGGGTCTTCAAGGTCAACATTGCACCCATTGTCAACAGGCCAAGCAACCCACCGCGGGATTGTGTTCCTACTACCGCAAATACCGTTAACCCTATAGCCAAGGTAAAGGCCATACGGGCACTAGGATTTTGTGTCTGAAGCTGAAGATAACGCATTAACGGTATAACCATGTTCAGCGCTAGTGCGATTGCACCACGGGTTTCGATAAAAGATTGTGGCGGACCTAAAACCCTGGAAGAGCCGCCAGTGAAGATAGTGAAGAGCCCTCCCTTTACCCCATAAAAGCCAATCGACAACACAATTACCCAGACCAACAGAGTAATTCTCTGCTTGTCAGTAATCAACATCAGAGTAAGGAATACTATCAGCTGGATCTTCCAGACCTTGTCCCACTGCTCCCAGGCCAAATATGAGAATTGGGCATCAATGGTGGAGACAAGCATCCATAGAGTAAACAGCAAAAGCACCACTGTTTCTCTGGTCCATGGTATTCGCTTTGGCTCTTTCGACAAAAGAATGCTTAGAAACAGTGTCATTGCAACGACTTGCGCAAAAGGAAAGTCGTATGCAAATCCCCATGCAAGCCGGTGCGGATTCATGTAACCAATCCACGACAATACCAGGATTCCAACCCAAGGTCGGGCAAGGATAAAGGGTAACGTGCCGAAAACAGCTAAAAAAACAGCAAGGTCTCTCATGCTGCTTTAATCATCTAAAAAGCTTGTATATAAAACAAAATGCCTCTCACGAATTTTCAGCCTAGGATAATGGTATCGGGGCATGATCGACGCAGAGGTTGAGTAACCGGGAAGGAAGTTGAGGTCCCCAAAATCGGCGGTTAAAACGGTAATAAAACTCATTGAGGTACGCTTGCCAATAAGCTTTGGAAACGCCATGGTCAGTCCCCAGGATAAATCGCTTAAGGTTGGCGATAGCTACATGGACCCAGGGCAGCCACTGACTGGCCTGCTCGGGCGGGGTAACCCGTGGGCAGTGAATGTGGCAGTCCTGCAAGCGGCCAAGGGCCGGCAAGGCATCGGTAAAGACGGTGTGTTGTGGCCTCAATCGACGTTGGGCAAAGTCAGCGACGTGGGGGTGGGTCACCTGGCTCACCGCCTCCATCGCCAGAAAGCCCGCGCGCTCACCCCGGTCCTCACAGGCCACCCAAATGGGGGGTTTTCTTTCGGCGCCCCGGCCGCGCTTTCCCGCACGTTGGCCCCCGACCAGGGCATCATCGAGTTCCCACCACTCGCTCAGCCAATAGAGGCTATCACGATGCCCCATGGCGAGACGCCACTTGCGCAGCATCCGGTGGGCCGTGGGCCAGGAGATCGCCAGCAGCTTAGACAAACGCAAGGTCGAAATCCCCCCTTTGTCCGAACTTATCCAGTCAATCGCCCAAAACCATTTCCTCAAGGGAACCTTCGTGGAATGAAAAATCGTTCCAGCGGTCACCGACACCGGGTGGCGGCAGCCTGCACATGGATACAAAGAGCGGAGGGTAATCAAGTGCGCCTTATCATGGCCGCACTGCGGGCAAATAAACCCGTTTGGCCATCGTCGTTCGGCCAGAAATTGTGCGCACGCTTCATCGCTGGGAAAACGGATTTGCCACTCAAAAAAACTCATGGCCTCAGCCTTCATCACTGTCTCCGCTTTTTGCCATGGTCTCAACTCATTAGACAGAAAGGGCTGAGAATTGTTTAGAGGCATCTTAATATATAATAATTGAATATTAGGGTATGGTTAAAGAAAGAAATCGATCAAATCGCTATCCGCTTGCTTTGAGCTGTAGTTTTTATCTGCCCTCTTGACGCCTTTAGCTAGCAATACGGTTCGCTTGATATGAGGCTTTTCTTTGTTGAGTATTTTTTTTATAAAGCTTTTAAGCTTATACCAATTGGAATTTAAATAAGAAGGATCGGTTCCGCTAAATTCATCGATTATATCGAAAAGCGAGCATTCCACCCATTCCCTTAAGCAGCGCCCCGAGGGTACCCACCAGTTGCTTCGATGCCAACTTCCAAAATAATTGTCTTTGTTTTCAATTTCTTTATAGAGAAATCCGGCAATAGGTTTGGAATCGTCATTGATAATTGGGCCTTCTATGATGACATGGCCGCCGGTTTTGAGTATTTTTCTTATTTTAGAGAGGGCGAGAAGCGGGTTTTTCAAATGATAATAAACACCACAAAATATAATAACATCGAAATCGGTAATGCCTAATTTTTCTATATCGTATACATCAACATCGGGATTGTATATGGCCTTGGATTGTAAAGTATCATGTGCGAATCGATACGCCGGGGTGCACCAATAGTTGTCGTGTATTAGATAATCAATAGAATAAACTTCCGATGCCCCTCTTTTTTCTGCTTCGAACGACCAAAGGCCATTGCATGTTCCTATGTCCAATACTTTTTTTTCTTCAAAATTGATTTTATCGAAGGCTTTTTCTATATGCGGGTTTCGAGGCCATTTTCCAGGGGTAATAATACCGTTCTCCAGGTCAATGGAGTGCATCCATTCGAATTTTTTGACTTCTTCTTCGAGCTGCTCTTTGTTCATGCTCTAAATTCCTTGGGCAATAGCTATAATGGTTAAAACCTGTGGGCAAGAGATTATCTTGAGGTCATCGTTATGACGGATGTTCCCGGAGCGGAGTCAATGGAAGTCATTATTAACCTATTGATACTAAGCGGCTTTTCGGCGTGAAGTAAGCTTTTTCTTATGACTGGCCTGCTCGGGCGGGGTAACCCGTGGGCAGTGAATGTGGCAGTCCTGCAAGCGGCCAAGGGCCGGCAAGGCATCGGTAAAGACGGTGTGTTGTGGCCTCAATCGACGTTGGGCAAAGTCAGCGACGTGGGGGTGGGTCACCTGGCTCACCGCCTCCATCGCCAGAAAGCCCGCGCGCTCGCCCCGGTCCTCACAGGCCACCCAAATGGGGGGTTTTCCTTCGGCGCCCCGACCGCGCTTTCCCGCACGTTGGCCCCCGACCAGGGCATCATCGAGTTCCCACCACTCGCCCAACCGATAAAGGCTATCACGATGCCCCATGGCGAGACGCCACTTGCGCAACATCCGGTGGGCCGTGGGCCAGGAGATCGCCAGCAGCTTGGACAAACGCAAGGCCGAAATCCCCCCTTTGTCCGAACTTATCCAGTCAATCCGCCCAACACCATTTCCTCAAGGGAACCTTCGTGGAGAGGGCTGAGAATTGTTTAGAGGCGTTAAAACAATGATATTGACCATCCCTACATAGCGATAAAAAAATTTTATGAACTACCTTTATTTATTAAAATTTCAAGGACAGCATGAAACGCGACCCAGTACTCCCTGAGAGGTAAACCTATTTACCACGACTAAAACAGCCATCATATAGCAGTTCATAACTGGCTACCATTGCATCGGCAGTAAAGTACTTTTCAAATCGTTCGCGGGCTATTTGCCCCATTCGGCGGGTCGCCTCTTTATCAGCAAGAATATGAGTAATAGCTTTCGCGAGGGCATGAGGGTTATCGGAAGGTACGAGTAAACCGTTAATCCCATGCTCTACTACTTCACTGTTGCCTCCTACATCTGTAGCAACAATTGGCTTACCAACGGCACACGCCTCGATAAGGGTAAGCGATAAACCTTCATTGTATGACGGTAAAACAAAAACATCTAGAATGCTGAGCAACTCAGGCACATCAGAACGGGCTCCCAAAAATTTTACCGTTTCTCCTAATCTAAGTTCTTGCGCTTGCTGCTCAAGTTCAAGCCGAAGTGGACCATCACCTATTACTAGTAACATGGCCCCTGGTACCCGCTGAGAGACAGTCACCATTGCCTTTAGTAAGCTGGCGTGGTTTTTGATAGGATCTAGCCGGGCAACAACTCCCACAATAGGGTCATCCGGTTTCAAGCCGAGAGTAGCTAACATCTCCCTCCGTTTGTCATGACATACCCAGCTATTAAACTTATCTGCGTCTATCCCATTATAGATAAGCTTGATGCGGCTACTGTCAAACCCCTCTTCCGAAGTAAGGTATGTTTTACCTCTTTCTGCGACGGCGACGACCTCATTGACTAGCGCTGATAGCCATCGGTTGGCCAGTTTGACTTTCCAGCTAGAGGAAAAATCGCGACCATGTTCCGTGTAAATAATAGCCGGCGTCCGTGCAATTCGTCCCGCTAGTGTACCGTAAAAAAGTGCCGTAGGATTATGAAGATGTAAAATGTCAATTTTTTTTCTTCGCAAGAAGCGAGCAAGACGGAGGGGATAAGAAAGATCGAGGCCTGGTTTACGAGGGAGAAAATCTACTGGGATATCTTTGGCGGTAAGTTGTACAACGAGTGCTCCAAGCACATCAAAACAACATACAGCAGGTTTAAATCGCACCGGGTCCAGCCGTTCTACGAGGGTTATCACCATCTGCTCCAACCCGCCGATCTCTAAACCCTGGACAAGCTGCAAGATCCGGATAGGCCTTGCTAATGGCTGGGCCCTTAACATCAGACAGTATAGCCCAGCTTTTCTAATGTCGGACCTGCAATTTCTCGAGCCTCTGCTAATTCCTCTTGAGGCCATGATCGGTAATTGTTCAAGCTTGGTTTGAATTGTTTAGTTTCTACCACTTTGTGGTCCTGCAAACCGAAATCATGTGGCTGATTCGAGAAGTTCAGAACATCTGATTCCCATTGCTCCCCCAAAAATTTGAATAAAGGCTTAAGGTAATATTCCGGTTCCGTCACATACTGTTCGTAATACACGCGGAAGCATTGCTCATGATGGGCATCTTCAAAGGCAAGCATCTTCTCGCATTGATCTCTCCAATAGCGCACAAAAGCAAGCCGCGGTGAGCGCTCGTACTCTTCTGTGTAGCGAATTGCAGGCCCTGCTAACTCATTGGCTCCATGAACCGTAGCCAAAGAGGCAGCAACATCCAATCCATGCCGATAGAGCATAATGTACTGAGTATCCACTCCAAATACCGCATCAATGAAATTAAGGCTGTCAATATAGGAAGGCGTCTTATCAAACCAGCGTCTCTTCCCTTTCGCACGTGTGTAGTCGTCAAGCATGCTTCCAGCGAAACGGCGCAAACGTTGGCGGAGTATTTCTTCGTCTACACCGACACCCTGTAAACCTTTTCTATTCCATTCCACATCCCAAAATTCTGAAAGGGTAGTTAAAAAGTTTGTCTCCGGAGGGACCGCAATATTAGGATGGCTGTCTAGAATAAAGCGCAAAAGGGTTGTTCCCGATCGGTAAACCCCAATTAAAAATCCTGGTCTACATGGGTTGTCTTCAGATGCATTAACAACGCGAACAATAGTCCTCTCCTTAACTGGAGGAGTCTCGACCATTCGTCGAATCCTTTGCCACACGCGGTTCACTAGATTAGTTATTTGTTGACGTTCCATCACTTTGAATTTATGGTGGTGACCCAATCTGTAATAGTAATATATCCAAGAAGTAACAGCGATGGATAGATAATCTTACACGAGATTAATACCATTAACTCGCCATGTGGTGATAAACAGGAGGTTTCCTACGCTTTTGGAGCAATAATTCCGGGCACAGTGCAAGCTGCTGCTATACTTAGCAGGGTTCAAAAAGGATTGTTTAAGGAATATTTTGCTCCTCGAAATATTGATATCTTTTACAAGTAGCTGTTTTAAGCACTTTCTGGAGTTGGGAAACATAGTGCTTTTGTAGCAGGGGCTTTTCAACAGCTTTTGAGCATTATAAAAGGATAGCGCTCTATGGGCCTAACCCCTTCAAGCAGAAGTCATTACATGAGATACGGCATAAATAGGCTAATTCACAACTAAGCCTCTACATCTATAATTCTGCTTAGTGAGTTTTCACAGCAAACCAAAATCCATTACCACAACCTATGCCTTTCGGCAGACCAATTTTATCCCAAAACGAATCAACATGACTACTCAAATACTCATCGTTACTAATAAACTTACAAGGCAGAATCACTTCGTACCTACCGCTATCCGCTAGAAGAAGGGTACCCAACAAATATTGCTCAGAGTAATATCTACATCTCCATTTTAAAGGATAGTCATAAGGTAAATAAATATCATCTATATATACTAGAACACCAGGCTTTAATATTGGAAGTATTTCAAGAAAAAAAACAGTGACATCCGAATTTTGAAAGCACCGATGAGAACCATCGATCATTAAAATATCACCACTATTTAAATAGTTAAATAGTGTTATATCTATGTCTTCTAAAGGCTTACGTAGAACCTCATCGCAGAGACTATCGATTTCTGCCCTGGGATGAGGATCAACAGAAACAATTTTTGTTTTAAGGTTATTCTGCTGAATTGCTTTTCTAACGAATTTAGTAGAATTACCAGAGCCGATCTCTATATACAATTTTGAATCCAATAAACAGGGAAAACAATAGAGAGCAGCTGCCTCTATTCCTCCTATCCATCCATTTCTCCAAAATGGCTCGAAAGAATTTATAGGTTGTTCCATTGAAATACTACATAGATACTCCCTATATAAAGCAAATTTATTTATTGTCTCTTCATATTTTAAGCTATTATTTTTTAACAGCTCATATAGTAACTTATGTGGTGGGTTACCATGTCCATATCGAGGCATGGGATTTATAGGGTAATCTATATAGATAGGATATTGGCCAGCATTAAGCTCCCAACGCAGTTGGCGGGCAGCATAGAGCCACTGAATGAAATTAGATTTCTCAGATAACCTTTTAAACGCTCGCGAATTAAATAATTTACTAAACATATTCCCTTCTCTTCGAGAGAGATATCTCGCTAGGATTTTTTAAATAGCAATTTATTTACTCTCTTATAAATGCCTCTAAACAATTCTCAGCCCTTTCTGTCTAATGAGTTGAGACCATGGCAAAAAGCGGAGACAGTGATGAAGGCTGAGGCCATGAGTTTTTTTGAGTGGCAACCCCGTTTTCCCAGCGATGAAGCGTGCGCACAATTTCTGGCCGAACGACGATGGCCAAACGGGTTTATTTGCCCGCAGTGCGGCCATGATAAGGCGCACTTGATTACCCTCCGCTCTTTGTATCCATGTGCAGGCTGCCGCCACCCGGTGTCGGTGACCGCTGGAACGATTTTTCATTCCACGAAGGTTCCCTTGAGGAAATGGTTTTGGGCGATTGACTGGATAAGTTCGGACAAAGGGGGGATTTCGACCTTGCGTTTGTCTAAGCTGCTGGCGATCTCCTGGCCCACGGCCCACCGGATGCTGCGCAAGTGGCGTCTCGCCATGGGGCATCGTGATAGCCTCTATTGGCTGAGCGAGTGGTGGGAACTCGATGATGCCCTGGTCGGGGGCCAACGTGCGGGAAAGCGCGGCCGGGGCGCCGAAAGAAAACCCCCCATTTGGGTGGCCTGTGAGGACCGGGGTGAGCGCGCGGGCTTTCTGGCGATGGAGGCGGTGAGCCAGGTGACCCACCCCCACGTCGCTGACTTTGCCCAACGTCGATTGAGGCCACAACACACCGTCTTTACCGATGCCTTGCCGGCCCTTGGCCGCTTGCAGGACTGCCACATTCACTGCCCACGGGTTACCCCGCCCGAGCAGGCCAGTCAGTGGCTGCCCTGGGTCCATGTAGCTATCGCCAACCTTAAGCGATTTATCCTGGGGACTGACCATGGCGTTTCCAAAGCTTATTGGCAAGCGTACCTCAATGAGTTTTATTACCGTTTTAACCGCCGATTTTGGGGACCTCAACTTCCTTCCCGGTTACTCAACCTCTGCGTCGATCATGCCCCGATACCATTATCCTAGGCTGAAAATTCGTGAGAGGCGTCCTCTAGGTATATGAAATATAATCTTAAACATGACCAGACATCATTTGGGAAGCCTGCGAGTGAGAAGCCTGCGAGCAAACATTTAAATTAGCTTTATCTTGCCATCTTCTATAGACCGGATCTTCGAGCATCCATGCTATCAGCCGCTGTTTAAGATCCTCTGCAATTTCCGGGTATTGATCATAAACATTCTGGCGACAGTCAGGATCGGATATCAGATTAAAAAGTTTAAAAAGAGCACCACTTGTGAGTGGTTGATAAGTCAGCTTCCATGGCCCCATACGAACCATACGATCCTTGGCTATAATAATTAAGTCGCGAAACTCTGGCTTGATCGCTAATGTACCGCTTTGCTTGTCCGGTACCTCTAGTAGCTCCATAAGATGAGGATAACGAAGGTGATCTTTTGGCATACATGGGAGATCGGTAAGCCATACACCAGTTTCGTTGAATGCTGGAAGTGTAGGAATATTAACCATTCCCTCAATGAAGGGCACTAGAGAAACACCATCCATACTACCTGGATTTTTAATCTCTGCTAGATCGAGTAAGGTGGGCACCAAATCTACAGAGCGGACAACTTCGGGAATCACCTTGCCTCCCTTCTTACGGGGATCAACCATGATAAATGGTACCTTTGAACTTAAGTCACTGAATATACTGTTGCCCTGTCCCCAAGTCTCATGCTCAAAAAATTCCATTCCATGATCGCTATAAATCACTACAATTGTATTTTCTTTCAACCCACAATCATGGAGATGATCGAGAATACACTTCACTTCATCGTCAAAGCTTTTGACACAACCATCATACAAATCAATGATCTGATCGAGATCAAACTCCTCTCTAGCTTCTCCCTGCCGTTGAATAATCTCGAATGGATCAGTTAGTCGTGCCATAACAAACTTTGATTCCCCCTTATATGCTCGATCAGAAAATAGCGTGTAGTAGGGATATTCTGATCCAAATGGTGGGTGTGTCGCAGCAATAAAGATATTGAGAAAGAAAGGTTTGTCATCATCCGCAAATTCACTAAGCATTTCTCTCGCATCGCGGCCAACTTTCCTTGTGAGTGGGACACCAGCAAGGTAGTAAATTTCAGGCAAGAAAATTTTGCCTAGGGGGTTATGAACAAACAAAGATAAGAACAATCGGATATCTTTTGGTCCTTGACGAAGCAAATATTTAATATTCCATTGGTCGGTAGGAAGATCGAGACGCTCAAAACCAAGTAAAAACTTACCAAGGTCGCCTCCTGTCCAATCACTGATGGCACCAGTGCGATAGCCCGCATTAATCAGAAGCCGAGGGAGACCTTCTGCTGGAATCCAAGTTTCTTCATCGCTTATAAAGTTATCGCGAACACCATAGCGATGCGGCCACATGCCTGTCATCCACGAAATTAAACTAGGCGCCGTTCGTGCACAAGGAACGTAGCAATTGGTAAATTGATATCCCTTTTTAGCAAATTGATCAATAGTGGGAGTCAATGATCGGCAATAATTAGCCACGCCAAGTCGATCAGATCGTAAGGTATCACAGCCAATCATGACAATATTGGGACGTTCTGCCTCCGAGTTTCTTCTTCTTAATTCCTCGGACTCTAGTCTTCTTTGTTCTGACCACCTAATCAACCCCATAGAAAATATAATTGTCGCAGATCCAACTAACAAGGAATATTGGAATAGACTCCCCACTTTGTAGATAGATATAGCTATCAAAGTAGTGCTTATAAGGAGAACAGAATTTAAGAGAATACGCAGGCGATAAGGACTCAACAGCCGCCATAGCGGGTATAACCTACTTAACCGATAGTGATAGGAAGCAGCAATCACCGCAGGGGAATATAACAATACAAATAGAAAACGACCAGCAACGATGACAATTAAGCTAATGAACGCCGCACTACATGCAGACAATAAATCAAACCGCAAATTAAAAAGCATGCTAGCACAGCCATATAGTAGCACTCCACTACTTGCTATAAAAAAAGACAATAACCAGGACCATAGACCAAGGCGTCCTAAGGAAAACAAAGAATATCGAGCATAGTAATTAAGAACTTCTGTTTTAAGTTGGGGACCAGTACGGGAGAAATCATTCAATGACTTGAGTAGAAGCAGCAATGTCCATGCTGCGGACGATAGCAAAGCAGCTATAACGCCTGTGGATATTGCTTCGGTTACTTCCATTGAATACCTACTTTTATATTTTCCGGTTTAGAGCACCACTAACTTCACCCAAGACTGCAGCAAGGCGGACTAAGTAAAAGCGTGTTCGTGCCCAACTGAGCGAAAAAATACATTGAAGAAAGTATGTAAAAAGCTTACGCCATAAATAAAGCGGCACCCCAGAGGATTTATCATTCCGCGCCTGCATACCAGTACATGAGCGTTGATAACTCTTGCGTAGTAAATAGGGAAGACTCAACCGTTCTTGATCAACAAAATGATATTGAATAATCTCTGGCACATAGACAAGAAGCTCACCCTTCTCCCGTGCACGTAAGACGAAGTCGATGTCTTCTCCACCACGCAAATTATGCCCATAAGGGCCAAGCTCTGTGGAAAAACTCCCTATACGTGAGAAGACTTCACGCCTTATAATTAGATTCCCCCCTCCTGGTACCGGACCATCATCTAGGATATGAAATGAATTCTCGCCATGATCGAATCGGGGCACCGGCAAAGGATAAATACGATAAGGACCGTTATCATGTACCCATTTTGGCTCTCGACCACGCCAGTCTGGCATAATACGCCCACAAAATAGTGTTGCTTCTGGAAACATATGAGCCGCATTACAAATTTCTACCAAATAATGAGTATCCACTCGGTGATCATCGTCTACAAAGGCTATCCAACTACCAGATAGCAAAGGAATAGCACAATTCAACGCATGAGATTTTCCAGGAGTAGGTTCGGCAACCCAATCAAGCGGCAGCCAGCCATTACACGATGCTACTCTAATGTACTCATTAAGAAAATGGTGGGTATCATCTGTACAAGCATTAGCTACCACCAACAAGCTAATGTGACAATTTGCAGGACGGTATGCCCGATTGATCGAGGCTAATGTTTTGTTAAGCAGTGCTACCCGGTTGTGGGTACAAATCAAAATAGTAAAATGCATTCCCACATGATGCTCTCCATGGAAGAAACGCCAACTCCTCCCATTTAATAAGTTGGCAAATAGAAGCTGGCCACTTCATCTCTGGCGACGCATAAAACCATAGATCGCTCCCAAAGCATGAGTAGCGTTCATTGCCTGGCGCAATGCACCGGAGTTACCTGTAAGATACATATTTAATGTACGGCTTATATGCTTTAGGGCATGCCTTATCATAAAAGGCGGCACATTCAAAATTCTATGCTGGTATTCTTGCATTTCATAATGGCCAAACTTTACTCCAACGTAATAATGGAATTTTAGAAAATAACTTCGCTTTAATTTCCAAGGCTCTACAAAGTGCTCAACTGCCATATCAGGACGATAGCGGATTCGTGCCCCTCTAGATAGTAAAGCTTTAAACATAATGGCATCTTCACCACCGCCAGTAGTTTTGCCTTCTCGATTATAGCGAAAATCAAATCTAAGAGAGGGAAAAGATCGAAATAGCGACATACGGTAAGCAATATTGGCAGTCCAAATGGGAGTTGAAGTATTGGTAATCCAAAAAGGTTGAGAGCCATAATTAATTTCAGCAAGAAAACCAAGCAAATCGTCTGTCAACCAATGTGGTCTTGGATGGGGATCAAATTTTACTTTAACTTGCCCTCCCACACAATCTGCACCTTCCCGTTCCAGGGCATCAACTGCGGCTCTCAAGAATCCTGGCAATGGTATCTCATCATCATCAATAAATACTAAGTAATCGCTCTCAGCAGATTCTTCAATAGCCCGGTTTCTGGCAAAGACGATACCCTGCTGCATCTCGCGCAAGAATCGCAAGTTTACTCCTTCCTCCTGGGCTAGGCTAACCAGCACTTGTGGTGTATCGTCCGTACTATTATTATCTACAACCAGAATTTCAAAAGGCACTTGGCAAGATTGACTTCTAAGAGCCTTTATCAAGTTAGGTAAATACTCTGATCGATTGTAAGTGCATACTGCAGCTATAAGTAGACTCATGGCGCAGATCCGTCTTCGCGTTCTAGAAAGCCGATTAACGAAGTGTACCAGGTCAAAGGAAACCAGGCAGGAAGCATGTATTTCCAATCGCGTAACGAGCCGTAACCTCGTTTCATGACCATTCGAAAAATAGTATGCGCAGCTTGGAGGTCCCTCCGCCAATAGCAAGCATAACCTTCCTCTAGTAATTTACCATCAGCCAATTCACGGATACGGCATTTTCCAAGTTGGGTCAAAACTTCAGGGTGCTCCCGCAAAAAAGTTTGTTTCACCGACCACCGGCTGAGAGCAGTTCCAGCAACATCCTTAGTCGCCTGGGGCCCGGAATGAAAATGATAAAAGGCCAGCACTTCAGGTACACAAACAATTTTACTGAACGTGGCAATCCGTAACCAAAGAAGATAATCTTCAGAGGTAGAGAAACGTTCGTCAAATTGACCTGCTGCAAGAATCTCTTCTTTCTTAGTAAGCGTGGCGTGAATTGGCCAGCGACAGCCTTCAAGTAAAATTTCCGCCTTATTGTGTACTTCATAATCAGGAGGGACAAAAGGTTCTCCACGGTGGCCCGGCAACCCCACGTTTTGCCAACCACAGTAAGCTAACGCTGCTTGAGGCTCGCCTTGCAATGCCATGTATAACTGGTTCAAACAATCGGGATGCCAGGTGTCATCGACATCAAGAAAAGCAATATATTCACCGCTTGCGAGAGCCAGACCCCGATTGC
The DNA here is from genome assembly GCF_004421105.1 of Nitrosococcus wardiae. Lineage (NCBI taxonomy): Bacteria > Pseudomonadati > Pseudomonadota > Gammaproteobacteria > Chromatiales > Chromatiaceae > Nitrosococcus > Nitrosococcus wardiae. Next base: position 1,705,245 of record NZ_CP038033.1, on the reverse strand, counting down.
GTGCGGCACAGACACCTTGGCTTTGCTGAGAAATGACTTTTAGCCGAGGATCATTAATTTCTGCAAGAATTTCTAAACTATTATCGGTAGAGCCATCGTTAATCACAATAAGCTCAACATTCTGGTAATGCTGCTCTAAGACGCTACTTACTGCTCTCTTAAGATAGCAAGCGCCATTGTAGCAGGGCATTATTACAGAAATAAGATGACCCACCGTATTAGACATGACCATATTGCCTTACTTTCCCAGAAGCAATCTCATAAACAGTACTTATCAGAAGCAGATACAACTACAGTGGATGAATGTAGATTGGTGTCATATGCTCCTCTACCGAGCAACGGCTCAGGGACTTCGCCGCTAAAGCCTTTAGCTCGTATCTTGCACTAAACACTAAACAAAGTATCTTCGTCGAGCTAAGCAAACATTCAGCACACAGCGATTTGAACTTTGAAATAATCTCTTGGAAAAGGGATAAAATAGTAATTTAAATTAATTTTTCTTTTAACTTATGTAATAGAATCGAGCCTTTATTTAATAATACTCTTGCATATCTGTACCTCCAGCTAGGGCGATCTAATTCAACAATGCGTGATCGAGCTAGAGTAATTTGATGGAGCAATCCATGAATAGCTGCAAGAGCACCAAAATCAACCCGAGAAGGACCGTCTAGTATTGCCTGCTGGGCTATTTCAATAAATTTTTGTGCATAAAGACGATTAGAAAAACGCTGGTGAACAGCTAAACGCCCAGCTGCCCCTAGCCTTAAAGCCAAACTCGAATCTTTTAGTACTTGTAATATAGCAAAAGCAGTAGCTTCTATATCTCCAGGGGGTACCAGTATCCCATCTACTTCATTGCGGATACATTCGCGCAATCCCACACAAGCCATTGCTACGACTGGCCTTTCCAGAGCCATCGCCTCAAGGGCAGCAAGCCCTTGTCCTTCATAAGCGGCAGTAGACAAAAAAGCATCGCTTTGTTTCAAGAGCTGGGGCACATCCTGCCTTGCACCCAAAAGAAAGACCCGATCCGATAGTTTTGCTGTTTGAATTTGATTCTCTAATGCAGCAGCCAATTGCTTATCTTGCTGAGGCCCAACAATAGCAAAAAAAACATCCGCGCGTTGCTTGAGTACACTTTCAGCCACATGCACGAAGGCAGAAAAGTTTTTCTGTTCAGAGATACGACCCACCCCTAATATTAACTTTGCATTTTCTGGCAAGTCGAGTTCTTGATAAATATCTGTTCCCTTCTTATTAGAACGCTCAATTAGTTCCTCAACATCAATACCATTGTAAACGGTTTGTATTAATTCCGGCCGCAAATAACCTGCTAGTGATTCACGCACGTCATCGGAAACGGCAATAACTTGACTGCCTAATCCCCCAAGAATCCATGCATACCCTTCCTCACCAATCAAGTCTTTATAGCGCTGGAAGTCAACTTCAAATGGCGCATGAATATGCCAAATCACGGGAACGCCAACTCGGGCCGAGGCAATAGCACCATCCAACAAATGTCCAGTATTTAAATGAACAACATCAAATTTTTCCGTTCTAAGTAATGCTTCTAATTTATTAATACGTTCGTCGGCATTACTCAAAAAACGTATTTGTGCTCGCCACACCGAACTTCCACAGCAATGTAAGGGGAGAACATGGTAAGGAAAATTCTCTTTTTCTAGTTCCCTTGTAACATCACCCAGTGAAGGGATCACGGCATGAGAATGAACTCCCAATGGACGCAGTGCCTTCAATAAAGTGAGAGATGTCCTCTCTACTCCATTATCAATATTATAATTATGGAATATGTGTAGGATCTTCATTCCATTCTACTATTCTAGAGTTATTATTTTTTTATCGGAGTAGATATGCATGCTACGCATTAGCTTGTTTATAGCTCTTTCCATATAGTTACTTATAATAATGATCGAGGCCTGAAATGCCATTATCGGCTGGCCCTCATTCCACAAGCTCTGTACAAATTTCCACTTCTGGCGGCATATTAAATATCGGTAAAGAGGCGAACGCACAGCATTTTTCACATATTTCATGAAAAAGTTTTCGATAATCTGTTGGTTTCGTCGGCAGATGACCAATCCCCCAGCGACCCAGCTAGAAGAAAGCTGGTTCTCGATTTGGGCAATCTGATCATTAGTCAAATTCTCCCAATATTCTTCAGCCGGCAGCGCTCCTAACCCAAAATCGAAATACCATTCAATAAGACCCGATCTCATCGTTTGCAACACTCGATTTTCTAATGTAATCTCAGGAATAAACTGAGAATTACGGACCTGAAGCACAATAAACTTCCGTCTTACTGCAAGCTCCATTGCTAACGCTAGCGGGGCTTGCTCTCCCACTTCATTCAAAGGTACACACACATTTTGGAGTAGAGAGCGTTCGTTAATAAACCCGCTTAGATATATCTTTCGATGACCAATCAATGTAGTCTTTGACCACTTAGGAGAAGGTGCAGGGTCAAAAATAGGCTTCCCTTTATAAAGGGCTTCCGGAAAAAATTCCGTTGCCGGGGCGAAAACAGCCTTTATTTGCTCATTCTGGCTTAGTGCTGACAATCCCTCGCCAATAAAATTAGGATCAAAACGGCAGCTTTCTTCAAGATAGGCTAAATAACGACCCTTTGATGCTACCAAAGCCTCTTGCCAAGGACACTGGTAAGAGGATGTCTGCGAATAAAGCAAGCGAAGACAAATTCCTGTAGGTGCAGGGGGCAAATCGATAACGAGTTTCTGTCCACAATCAGCAAATACTAATATCTCAGCTTTTCCAGATAGAGCATTGAATACACTTGAAAGGCGCTCTAGCAAGTCCTCTTGAGAACTTCCAATGGGAATTAAAACGCTAAGCAGCCCTTTCTCTCCAGGCTTGCCGCCCCTCAGGTCCCAAGAATATGAAACAGGAGAACTATGCCTTGCAGCTTTTTTGCTAACCAGTTCCGACAACCAAGGAAAGTTATTTTGTAGCAGATTATCTGCCAACTGAGAAACATTGGCAGCTTCATTATTAAGCCACTCAATGGCATTAAATTCTAAGCCCCCTGCGGTATCATTCTCGGAGAGCGCGCGCCAATGTTGCATTAAAGGATTAGGTGAATGGTTAGGGAGTACTTTCCTTATTCTTTTATCAAAGCATGTGCCTGCAGGAAAAGCCTTGACCACTGTAGTTGCAATCATTGCAGCCCGGTGTGGTTCTTTTTGTTGTATTAACTGAAATGCATGACGGCGTACTAAATCGGCAGATAAAGTTTGCGCCTTTGCCTTGCCCCGGGTGGTTCCAGTAGGATTTAGCCGCCAGCGGAATAGCACCTGGGGAAGATTCGAAAGTTTAAACCCGGATAGGATAAGACGAAGAAAAACATCATAATCTGGAACCAAACACGCCCGATCCTCTGTATACCCCCCCGCCGCAAGAAGGGCATCCCTACGGATCATAATAGTGGGATGATGCAGACAGAAAAAAGCAAACATCAGCACTTCCACTAACTCAGGTTTAGTCGGGTGAGTATCTAGGCCTACAATCTGTCCTTTGGTGTCGATCATCAACCATTGGCTGCCAACGCCTGCTATATCAGGATGAGACTCAAGAAAATCAGCTTGGGCCTTCAAACGCGCAGGTTCTGCGATATCATCGGAATCCATAATGGCAATATATCTTCCATGGCACTCTACTAACCCCCGATTTGTGGCTGCGCCAATCCCCCTATTCTCTGTTTCTATAGCCCGGATCCGAAGATCTTGACGAGCAAATTCCCTTATTAATTCTGTAGTGCCGTCAGTGCTACCATCATTTACAATAATAAACTCAAATTCCTGAAAGGTTTGTTTGAGAATACTTTTAATAGCATCAGAAATATAAGGGGCACTGTTGTAGGCTATCATTAAAACGCTTACAGAAGGACATCCTAATGTCTGATAATGATCCTCCTTTGGAAGCTGATTCATTGAATAAACGGAAAAGAATTAAGTTTTAAGAAACCTTATTTTCTCAACAACATTCCTGTAAAAACTATCGTACATTCTATCGCCTAGTTGATCTCAATCAGGATACAAAATCCTTTGCAAACGTTCCAAAAGGTATCTTTTTACAGGATTTTTATAATGTTTTTTAACATAATATATTTTTGAAGCCGGCATAAAATTTGCTTTTTTTGCAACTACAGAATTATAATGCTCTAACTTAATATCCGGTACATACATAATTTTGCCGCCTAACTTTCTAATGCCAAGGCATAAATCTTCTTCTTCTTTATACAGAAAATAATTTTCATCAAATCCGCCTACTTTCTCAAAAGCAGATCTCTTGATTAAAAATACGGCTCCCGAGACCCAAGCCACTTCGCCTTCTACGCTTCTATCTTTCCAATAAGCGTTCCCAGCATTATTAATGACCCAGGCAGTAAAGCCATGTAATTCTCCATGATCATAAACTTGAACTTTCCCGTCTTTTCCAATCAGTTTTGGTCCCACTACTTTTATATCATCCGACTTCTCAGCCTTCTCCATTAACCGTTTAATCGTATCTTCTTCAATAAATTCTATATCAGGGTTAAGAAGTAAAATATATTTCGAACTACTTTTTTTAGCTAAGAGATTATGTCCAGCTCCAAATCCTAGGTTCTTATTAGAATAATAGAAAGCTATGTTTTTATTTTCTTTGAATTCCAGTTCCAAGTCGGATAAATCATCACCAGAACAGTTATCCAGTATATTGATCTTATAAGTAAAGGTACAATTACTCAAATCATCAAAAACATCTTTTAAACTTTTTATTAAATATTTCTTTGTCTTGTAATTGACTATCTGTATAGCAATATCCAAGGCCATATTATTTAGTCCACTACTGTCCCCATAGATTAAGGATTTTAAACTTGTCTTAGAAGGCGGGACTTTGGGCTTTGGAGTCACCTTGCAAACAAAGCCAAGAGGTCACACCGATCGAATAGATTAACCGGAAGTAGTCGAAGAATTTTCTGGAGACTATTACTTGAAGTAACTAAGTACTAGGATAAACACGGGCAGCAATCTAGATCTGGGCTATCACAGAGTTGTAAGAGGTTCCTAACAAATCTTTTTATCTTTAAATCTTTGCGTTGTTGGGCCATAAAGAAAATACCTTAAGTATTAAGTGGATGATACCAGATATCGTCCGTATATCGATGATACTATCTTTGGAAAAAGATAGCACTCGAAAACAGTCATATCCTAGGCTTTGCCGTCTGTAATGGCCATGAAAAGGCCCTCCAGCGACATTAATAACTGAGGATCAACACAGGCCTCTAATCTGAGACTGCACTATGGGACCGGAAACGCCACAATAAGTGTCGGTCCAGCTCTCGTTGCCAAGTTATCAATCGCGAGCGTAGCGTTCTGGTAAGCATAGGAAATGCCTGCGCAGTAGCCTTCCAGTCTTCTAGCAGGCTAGGATCAGGATTTTTGGGATCCCTTGCTGCCCTTAGCGCCTGCTGATAAACCCATTCTATGCGATGCGCCAATTTCCACCGCTGCGCTCCAAGCTCCCCCCGCTCTCGCAGCAGTTGCTGAATGATTTGGTAGTGCTTGCTATAAAGAAGCAAAGTATTGGTCACTATCCCATCCAAGCAAAACATGCGGAACTCGCGGCGGGATCGATTATTAGCCGTGGCAGCACCACCATGAATCCTGAAGTGAGCCAGCATCTCTGGAATATATCGAAGCCCCTTATTAAGCCCAACACGCAGCCACATTTCCAGGTCGCACTTCTGAATGAGAACCGGCTCGAATAAACCGAAGTGCTCGAATACGGAACGGTGAAGCATAACAGCTGTGGGTTCACCGATGAAGTTCTGGGGTCCTGCGGAAAGGCACACATGCTTGAGAGTCGCCACTGCTAACTCCATTCCAGTAATGTATCCGCGCTCGTCGAACACTCCGCCCATAGACAGAGGCCAGAGAAATCTTAGGTAAGCCTCTCGCGTTTCTGCACTCATTTCTTCAAAAAGAAAGCCACGCTGGCATACCACAATGGGAGTGTCGGCGTTAGCCTCCGCAAGCATGCGCTCCAAGCAAATAGGCTCAAGCAGGTCGTCCTGAAAAAGAAACTTGATCCACTCTCCTTTAGCCAACTCCACGCAACGATTCCAGTTTGCAACCAAACCTAAATTAAATTTATTACGGACAATACGGATACGTGGATCTTGCTCTGCAAAATCGTGGGCAATATCCAAGCTATTATCAGAGGACCGATCGTCGACTACAAGCACTTCAAAATCGCTGAAGGTTTGGGAAAGCGCACTATCTAGGCATGCCCTTAGATATTGAGCGCCATTATAAACTGGGATACAGATACTTATCGTCGGTTTCATGTCTTACTTTTATTTAATATTTGTGGCTCTTAACTTTGTGGGCGATATTCATGGAGCATAAGCTCCAATTGTGATTCGCTGCCTCCCCTATTAATTTGGGAGGTTATTTTTTCTAACTATTTTGTCTTGGCTGTATAGCGCTAATTATGGATTGGAAACTGAAAGAACATCAAATTCTATTTCTATCGGAATCAGTTCATATTGCTTGTTCTTGCGAAGTAAAAAAGAAATTAAGAACGGTTGCTGATAAAATAGTGACGAACATTTTCTCTAACTGTCCGTTTTAAGTTACTTAACTTCATCTTCACAATCAGAACTAATCGCTTTAAGACAAAGGATAAACTATGTTGTCTCTCTTTAATTTCTTTAAGTTCAGATTCTTTGGCTTTGATTTCTGAATACGAGTCAAAAAGTAAGGAGGCTAACTGAAGTGTGTAAGCAGGAAAATCAGTGATAATTAAATCTTCTAGGGAAAATTCTTCGCGATAGTCACGATATAAAAAATAAGCAGTATTAATATGACACTTTGCCAATACATTAATAGCATCTGCATGATCTTTAGATAAATCTTTTAGGATAACTTTTCTTGCTTCCTGTGTTTTCTGCTGGCGATACAGATAACTTTTATTTGACCAAACGGACTGATCATGAGCCCTATAAACTGCCATGGTCTCGTTTATATAGTAAATTTTTCCATATTGGGCATTCATACAATGGAAATAATAATCACCTATAGGAGAATATCTAAAGTTGGATCCAAGAACTTCAAAACCCCGATTTTTACAAACACAGGAAAGAGTATGAATATAGTTGCCCGCAACTAAATCAAGCAGAGTAGATTCAAACCTGGGTACTTTTGTAATGTAATCATCTATTAATTGACCATCCTTTAAAATTTTGACCTTATGAAAGCATATAGAAAAATCAGGATTGGCTTCCAAAAAATCTACCTGCTTTTGCAGTTTTAACGGGTCTGTCCAATAGTCATCCCCTTCGCAGATAGCGATGTATTTGCCTTTGGCCCTTGGAATGTTAAAAGTTGGATTTGGCTTCACCCCTTTAGAATACTGATTCTCAGTTTGGTAAATGGGCTTAATAATATGGGGAAATTGGCCCTCATACTCGCGGATAATGTCCGCTGTGGCGTCGGTAGAAGCATCATCATGAATCAATACCTCAACAGGAAAGGTTGTTTTCTGCATGAGGAAGCCATCAAGGCACTCGCTAATAAATTTTTCATGGTTATAAGTGATGCAGAGGATGCTGACAACAGGCACAGTATCTGTGGGCCAAGCCTGTTCCGTGATACGGACCGGCTGAGCAAGCCATGGGCCTTGCTCTTCCGAATAAGTCAAGTCATAGCTCGGAACATTTCTACTCACGGTTAGCTTCTTTTTCTAGTATGTTAGTAATTCGGAACAGCAATGAACGCCTCACAACGCAAAACTGGATACTGCATCATGTAATTAAGTAATTTGATACACTCGCAGAGTGCGTCGCCCGAGAAGGACAATTCGTTCCTATCAGCTGGTCAAGTTCAGCAACTGAGCCTACTCTATCTCCTGTGCGGACCCGCCTAGATATCCTGCAACAGTAGCCCGCATGCCGCCAGAAACGATATACTGAGTACCACCTGTCATCTCCAATAAAGTCCGTTCTCATGCATTACTTCAAAATATAAGCCCTGCCGACAGCAGTGACATCTTTTCCGGCAGTGCAAGCTTGATAGCGAGCAGGCCGCCGCTGACCCCCATGCCGATAATGCAGATCTTCATCACACTGTCTGTTATCCAATGGGGAACTTATCTCTTCGTGATGTCCATTGCTGTTTGCCTTCAGACGTGGCGCGGATTGCCTCCATAGACCCCATTTGTTTCTGTGCCAGCCATCACCACTACACCTGCACCGATACGGAAAATATCCTAGGCGTCTCGCAAAAAACTAGCCCGTGAATGTATCGAAGGCAGCCATAGGCATCCCTCGCGAGCATTAATCTATAAATAATAAACATCAATGATAAGTACTGTGACACTGCGCTTGGCGCCATAAGTCCCGTAATGTGCAGCAAGGCTTGCAGCTGGTACGAAGAGGAAAAGCGATTTTTCTGATAATGAATGATCGCCCTGAATATATTAATTAAAGTTTTTATCTTATTGTAAAAAAACGTCGACAATATTCGTTTTCCATAAGAGGAAAAAAAGGCTGAATGTATTGCAAATCCTGATGAGAGTTTATCTCAATAAATTTAAAACTATTATTTGTTATGACGATATCATAGCCTGTATATACAAGTTGCGGCATGCTGTACCCAATTTCAATCATTTTTTTGGTTATGATACCCCAATGTGGTAAATACCCTTTTATAGTCACCCCCGTATCTGGATGATTCTCAACATTAATAACATTCCCATTCACTGCTTGTTTGGGACTAAATAGCGCTCCATCGGATAATCTTACGCCACAAAAAATTCCCCCTGCCCCGGCATTATCCACCATACCTGAAGACTTCACTCCGAAGCGCATGAATGCTCCGGTGATCTGCGGGCCATCACTCTGATCATAAATTACCATAAGACGCAGAGTATTAGGCGTAACATCATATATTTTTTGTATTTCTGCATGGGAGCTAACATATTCAGTAACAATGTAATTATCGAGCTTTGCAAATAGAGATTTAATTTCATCTTTAGTAATTTTATGATTATCAAGATAAAATTGATCATCCTTTACTGAGAGCTTATGAAAGCCTCTACCGCCCGAACCTGTCCAGGGTTTCAAAGCCAAGCATTCTTCTTCTTTCAAAAGGTCCAATACATCATCAAAAGCTGGTTTTGAATTAAAATTATGAGAATAATCAATCAACCGCAAAATTTTATTTTTTTGTATTTCAAAATAATACTTTGGCATATACTCAGCATAATGGCTGAAAACATATCGCATTGTTAATTTGTCATCAATCCATTTGCTGTATACACCATTAAGTGGATGCATTTTCAAATACACTAAATCCGGGATAAATGACTTATAGTTCGTATCAGTCAATCCATATCGTACAATACGCTCACTAAAAAACCCGCGCTTATAAGCCCATATTTTTTTTTTTGAAAAGGAATACTTTTATTTTCGAAAAAATCGTTACATAGGCGATTCCATACTAAAGGCGCCATGTAAGGAGAGTAGCCCTTTCTTCTAGCTATTCTAATAGCTATGCTGCTAATAACATTTTTAGGCACACATCTTATTTTAATTAGAGACTCCCGAAACTTCTTTATCTTGTTCAGAAAAGCCCAATATCGTTTTTTTATTCTATAAATGATTGCCAAGTTACCCTCTCTCCTAACGACTCACTAGCCGCCAAGAAAACCTTCTAGGCCCAGATCCATTTGAATGCCAATACGGCAGTTTAAAGAGTAGATAAATTAAACATTTCGGAGTGCCAGGCCAATTTTCTATTAATATCACAGTCCGGCAAACGCCTATTTATTTAATATAGATTTCAAGCTCACTGCCTTGAAGATCAGCTTGAATTCCCTCTGCAATATGCGGATTAAGCTCCATCCTCCAACTATTATCATTTTGATTAGTTCTGTATACGGAGTAGGGATCTGAATTTTCTGTATTCATGCTCTTGCTCAAAAAATCTATCGTTGATTCGGTGAGTTCTAGACCAATTGATTCATATAAAAACTTGGTTTGTTCTATCGGCATTGAAAGAAAATCCTCATACCGCATAATATGGACTCGATTAGGGTATTGCTCTTTTAGTCGATGAAATATTAATGCTGCTTCTTTCCATTTTTCATAGCCGTTAAATTCCTCTGGCTTATTCAGATTTTTTTTTAGTGCATAGCGCCACTCTTCCAACTCATCCCAACCCAAATCACCTCTGAACTCACGCGGTGCTTTTAGCCAGGAATTAATGACTGACAACGGGTTTCGAATGACACAACACAGATAGAGATCATCTAATTTTCTCAAAAGATTAAAAAGGATATTAATATACCGAACCTCTTTATATACAATATGAGTATAGGTTTCCTTTTTAAATACCGGAAATTTCCCAGATGATCTTTTTTTTGTTTGGTTTAAGAAATCATCCTCTTTTTGATAAAGCAGATCAAAAAAATCATTAATATCTTCTTTGGTAGAAGCAGGTGTCAAAAAGTCCTTTAAACCATACGAGAATAATGGTTGATACCGATAGATAGTGTAAGGGGAGCTGTTAAGGATTTCACCTATCCAGGACGTGCCGGAACGCGGCACTCCGTGTAATGCGACTTTGGTTAGCATTCTATTAGGCATTTTTGAGGCTTCCCTACTTATTCGACAATAACACGAACATCCTTTTCCATGTTATCTGTCATTTCAAGCATTTGCTCCATGCTGTCGTAACGCATTATCATAGTACCCAACGTATCACTAGAGCTACGGTATTTCATTACTGTTTGGCCTGGTTTTATCCAGAGATGCTGCTCAACGATATTATTTTGCGCGCGATTTGAGATCCAGAGATCCTTGAAAGTCCCAGTTGCCCTGGAATGAATCGTGTAGTTTGACCAAAAACCCTTCACTGGGGCGTTTGACAGATTTGAGCAGTCTTCTCCCAAAGCCGCATCTACCGTATATTTAATCAGATCTACACCCGTTGCATACTTTATAGCTATAGGGATATTCTTCCCGCCGTTTCTTGCACCAATTTCAAGGATCCAAATACGCTTATTAATATCTACTAGAAATTCCACGTTAAATGCGCCTCTTTTAAAGGAAAGAGAGTTTAGTAGTCTCTCAACTTGGCGCGCCGCTTCTAGTCCTATATCGTGGTCGATTATTGAAGGATAGCTTGATGATATAGGCGCATAGGGGTTGCATACTGGATCCTGATGTTGGTCACCCCACTGCCAAAATTGCAATTTACCATCCACCATGAAAACATCGCTATCAATTTGGTAGCCAGATTTTTCTATTTGCTCTTCAATAACGACTACTTTTTCTCGGGAAAATGACTGTGCGTAATCAAAGGCTTTTTCAAGATCTGACAAATGATTCACAAAAGTCAGGCCTTTACTTCCCGAGGAATCGATAGGTTTTACAAAGACAGGCAGATTAACTGTAGATGCCCAGTCGATAGCTTCTTGCAAAGAGTAAAATGAGCCTGAACGTGGCACATTAAAACCATTCTCAGAAAGAAACCTCCGAAAGAGATCCTTTCTTGCTAGTGTAAGTACTGCTTGATAGGGGTTGCCAGGCAAGCCCAAGTGTTCTGCCACATATGCCCCTGTGGGGGCGGATGGATCTGAAGCATACGCAACGATTCCATCAATTGCCAAGTTCCGCGCCAAGTCAAGGACCGCATCTTTATCGGTGGTGGAAACATTATGCCATTCATGGGCTAGTCTATGGCCGGGATTGCTAGGCAAGTAATCACAAGTAATCACGTAATGGCCTTGGGCAAGCGCATAGCGAATAGGAGGAATTTGGGTAGGGGCAGCACCGAGAAAGAGGATTCGTTTCATTATTGGGGATCGCTAATAATCGCAATGATATAATTGAGATCATTGTTCGAAAGCGCTGGATAAATCGGCAAGCAAATCACCTTCTCTGCGATTTCGCTGGCTACCGGTAAATTACTCCGCTGGGCTGACGATAATCCCCGATACATGGGAAACTCGGAAATCAGCGGATAGAAGTACCGCCGTCCGTAGATATTATTCTCACGCAGCTTCTGATACAGTGCGTCCCGGCTCAGCGGATAGTCCGCTTCGACCAGAATTGGGAAATAAGCGTAATTCGCCGCATGTTGACCAGCCTGATCGACGCACCGTATTCCTGGAACGTCTTTCAATAATTCGCGATAGGTGTGATCGATCTCACACCGTCGGGCCAGTGCCCGGTCAAGGTGCTTGAGTTGTAGCAACCCGAGGGCAGCGTTGAACTCACTCATCTTGCCATTGATACCGGATGCCACCACTGTGGTTTCGTTGACAAAGCCAAAGTTTTTTAAATTATCGATGTGCTGCTTGGTCCTGGCGTCCGGACAGACGATAGCGCCGCCCTCGAAGGTATTAAATACTTTGGTGGCATGGAAGCTCAGCACCGACAAGTCACCGTGTTTCAGCACGCTGCCGCAGTGGCATTGGACACCAAAGGCATGGGCCGCATCGTAAATAACCTTGACGTTGTAATTGTCAGCAATAGTCTGAATGGCATCCACATCACAAGGATTGCCGTAACAATGCACCGGCAGAATAGCTGTGGTGTGCGGGGTAATAGCGGCCTCGATCTTAGTGGGGTCCAGATTGAGCGTATTCGGATCGATGTCGACGAACACCGGCTTGATACCGTTCCACAGCAGGGAATGGGCGGTAGCGACAAAGGAAAAAGGCGTGGTAATGACTTCGCCAGCGATGCGCAATGCTTGCAGTGCAGTAACCAGCGCGATGGTGCCGTTGGCAAACAGAGCGAGATGCTCAACGTCAAGGTAGTCACACAGGGCTTCTTCAAGCTCCTGATGAAACGGCCCCTTGTTGGTAAGGAGCTTACTATCCCAAATTTTTTCAAGATAGGGAATAAACTCTTCCAGTGGCGGCAGATAGGGCTGGGTAACGTAAATGGGCTTGTCATTCATAGCGTATGTATTGAAGTGGTTGCGAAAAAAACCGCTTCTAATAACCGTTTGAAGAGATGCAGCATCGTAATATTACAAAACCCCCTTTCCAACTTTTTGTATGATGAAACTCCCAACTTTCGCTCTAAAAATTGCGTCCGCCATGATCAGAAAAGCGGTTTGCGTACCTCTACAAGAAATCGCTGCGATCGACGAAATAATTTTCTTACATCTTTATTTTTGGCTGCACACAGTTATGTGCAAGTAAATGATTTGATTAAATAAGCTGTTACCGGAGCGCCCTAAAATCGGTTCCGCTTTTATTTTTTCTTTTATACTTCAACATCTCCGAGTTACTGCAGCTTGCTTGCAGGTAACTATTTCAGATTGCGGGATAGCGGGCCTCACAATTTTCCCCCAATGAGTTCTCTCAGAGAACACCCGGAAGGATCTCAGCCCTTGCACCCGCGCCAAAGATATTGATGTCTTTACATCACGAATAGCAACCACAAAGGAATATTTTCCGGCATTCAAGTCAATGATCCCAAGGGGAATTTCGAGGTGATGTTCACCAGGGGATAGGCAAAGCATCCGGGAATCGGCATCATAAATTGGTGTGCATACCACCGGGGCCATTGTCTCATCGTGTATAAAGAGCGAAACGTGTGCGCCGCGCCGTGGTCCGTCCACACGTACTCGGAGCATTGCCGTGACTGACGAACCCTGGGGAATGCTTGGTTCCTCCCCGGTCAGCGTCTCGCCGTCCACCAACAGATCAAGACCCAACACCAGGGCTTCCCCCGTCCCGGAGGTCTGCACCTCGTGCTTGACCAATGCATAGTAATGATCAATGCCTTCTGCTGGATTAGGGCTATCAAGCAGCGTCGATCCATGCTCCATAACCATAACCCGCGTGCAGAACGATGAGATATACTGCATATTGTGGGAGACAAACACTACCGCCGCGTTTTCAGTTAGGCGACGGACGGTGTTCAGGCATTTGATGACAAAGCCGATATCGCCCACCGCTAGCACTTCGTCAAGGAAAAGAATATCAGGCTCGATCAAGACCGCGGCGACCGCAAACCCTAACCGCACATTCATTCCGGAGCTGTAGTTCCGAACCGGCGTGTCGATGAATTCGCCGATTTCCGCAAAGTCGATGATTTCCTCCAACTTGGCGTCTACATGGCGTTTGCTCAGGCCCAGTACCGAGGCATTGACATAAATATTCTCGCGTCCGGTCAAAATCGGATTGAAGCCGGCACCTAAGGCGATCAACGCCCCTACCTGACCGCGCATCTCAATACGGCCCTGGTCAGGTTTGATTAGGCCGTTGAGCATTCGCAGCAGAGTTGTCTTGCCAGCGCCATTATGGCCGATGAGGCCCAGGCATTCGCCTCGGTTCAGTTCAAAATTGATATCCCTCGCCGCCCAAAACTCTTCCGGGCGAAGTTCACCGTTACCACCATGGCGCTGACCGCGCAGTTCGTTACCAAGATCTTGCAGGCCATACCACAGCGACCGCTTGAGGCTGCGGCAGAATTTTTTGGAAAGATCGTCGACTTTGATCAGGGTGTCGGACATAGGAATTTTAAGTTTTAAGTTTTAAGTTTTAAGTAGTGAGGCTCACACCAAAAGTTAACCAGCCCAAGGATTGGCCACTGAGAGTTTAGCTTTAAAACTCTTCTCGCCCTCATGCACTCATCCGCTCAATGATAATCGGCATCGCCAGCCGGTAGGCGACCCAAACTACTAGCAGCAAGGCGAAGGCCGCGACATTGACCACCAGGAAGTAACCCAGGAATTCTGGCGGAAAGCCGGTAAGCCAATCCCGGGCAGTGAGAATAACCGGGCTCAGGGGATTAATTTGGTAGAGGGTAGCGACCCAGCCTTCTTTGGGCATAGGAAATACCACTGGTGTAAGGTACATGACAAAATTCATTAGCAGCGGAACGGCCCGACCCACGTCGGTATAGAGCATACCGACCGGGGTGATCAGCAATCCGATAGCGGTGCCGACCAGAATCAACGACAGGATGCCGAGGGGGAAAAGTAACAGACTCCAGCCCGGATTGATACCAACCAGCAACAATGCGCCGATCAGGAGCATCATCTTGATGCCGGTATTGAACAGTATCTTATAGATGCCAGAGAGCAGGAGCGCCTCACGGGGAAAGTTGAGCTTGGCCAACATGCCGCGGGCGGCGTTGGTCTGCTGCGTAGGGGCGTTCATGGCATCGATCAGGATTGACCACAGCAGGGTGCCGGTAAAAACGTAAACCGGATAAGGCAGATTAGTTTCACCTACCGAGACGATACCGCTGCCGCTGAGAAAAATCCAAGTAATCGTTGTCGCCAAAGGAGTGATAAAGGCCCAGAAGATGCCAAGGAACGCCTGACGGTACTGGGAACTGATGTCACGCACTGCAAGTCGCCAGGCCAATTCACGGCCCCTGAGCAGATCGCGGAACATCTCGCCCACCATTTTCCGTGGGTTAGCGAGGGAGGAGTCGGGGGTATAGACGGTAATTCTCGATTCGGACATAGGTGGGTTGTGCTGAGTTTTAAGTTTTAAAATTTAGCAGCGGCTTTGGGCCTGCGCCGCCCCCAGCCGCTAGCTCGCCCGCGGGCTAAGTTTAGGCGTACTCGATGGCAATACTAAAATATTAGCTTAACTACTGGATTACTTCTTCTTTGTGTCTTCGTGTCTTTGTGGTAGAAATCTTCTTCCATTTTACTCACTTGGAAACCAAAGCACACGCGGCTGGAGATTGATGTCTTTCAATACTCCCCCTGCTAAGCGCTTTTCCAGCTCCCGTTCATGCCGCCACAGCCTGTCTTTAACCTGGTATAGGCGGCCTTTTTGGCGTTGCCGTTGTCCCAATTGTTCGCCTTGTCCCAGGCGCTCAAGCGCTTCGGCAAAGACTTCGGCGCTATCCTTCACCGCCCGCCAAAATAAGGTGAGTTCATCATCGCCTTCTTTGATCTCTGGGCAGATATGGGCAATGAGATTCCCTGTATCAACGCCAGCATCAATGTAATGCAAGGTACAGCCCACCTGGTCAGGTTCTCCATTGTATAAGGCCCAGAAGGTGCAGTCCGCTCCTCGGTAGTGGGGAGAAAGTCCCCCATGAAGATTGATAATTCCCAGGCGTCCTTGTTCGAGGAGTTCCCCCCGGATAAGCGAAGTCCCAAACACGGTGATCACATCAGGCTTAAGCCGCTTGGTTAGCGCGAGTACCTCTGGATGATTGATGTGGGCAACCTCGACTTGCAAGTCTTCGCGGATCAGGTGGGGAGAATCAGAACCAAAGAAAAATTGTGCTTCTTTTCCACCTTGGTAGCGCTTCCGGTCTCGCAGCCAACGCCAGCCCTTACGCCATACGTTGGCAGGCCTCAAGAGGCGCTGTATCTTCTTGGCATTCCACTCAGCACCGGCTTCCTGAACAATGGCTAGAGGATGGGCAGCCTGACACAACCGGTTGGCCACATAGAGATGGCGGGGAGAGCGCCCACAGAAAACCATGACGGACAATTCAGCCATGGCTAACCGCGGCCTTAGACAGTGTCTGAGAAGATAAAAGCATAGGAATAGTAATATCCTTCATCTCCATCATTAGCGCATCCGCAAAAAACTTAGCGGCCCAGTTGGGAAACTCGAACATAGAATAGCGCCCCCAAATGGGGGCTGATCCTGCCACTCCCCCTGCCTCGGGTCGGCCATAAGGGGTTGTTCGGTGACACTGTTTCAAGTACCGCAAAGCTCTGTCAATGTGGAGTTGCAGTTCGCTAGTACCTCTTGCTTGCCCCAGGCGCTGCCAAATAATGGTGGTCTGGGCTAAGCCAGTGAGGCAACAATAGCCTGCCTTGGGCACCCAGCCATTATCGTAGGTCCCTGCCAGCCAGCCGTCTTCTCTCTGTGCCCTAGCGAGGGCCATGGCGGCCTTCTCAGCCGAAGCAATATAGCGTTCATCGCCAAGCAATAGCCCCGATTCGAGCAAACCACGGATGGCGTAGGCAATGGTATGGGTAAAGGGAATTTTATCCGGCGTGAAGGCATTGGTAGCAAACCAGCCGTTTTCTGTCTGTTGAGTGAGGGCCCAATCCAGATTGCGAATTGCCGCTTGCTTTAAGGTAGGGTCTTCCGCAATTAATGCTGTGCGCAGCAGGGCCCAGGCGGCTCGGGTATTGTAAGTATGGGGCACGCCCTGATGCACATTCTTCCGCCAGCACCCATCTTCATCTTGACAGGCCACCATCCAATGACCCGCACTCACGGCAGCTTCCAAACATTCCTCTCTATCCAAGTGAATGTAGCCTGCCACCATGCCGTGGATGATCTGGCCGGTATTGAAAATCACGGGGCGGCTACTAGGCTCGCCAAAATGGCCTGGGAAGGAACCCTCCGCGTTCTGGATGGAGAGCTCCCAATCGATAATCCTTTGGACACGATCCAACAAATCCGGGCGATGGAGAACCTCTGCCGCAGCAATAAAAGTCTCGATGATATAGCCGCTGGTCTCTGGATAGCTGGGTAACCAACCATCCTCAAAACTCCAACCTGCCGAAACACCACCCGCATCCGGTTTTTCATTGCGGACATCTTGGGCTTGGCATAACCAGGCGATGGCTGCTTCCAAGTGGGTTTGGTGATCTTTTTCCGGCTGTCGGGCAGTCCCTGTGAGATCCCCCAGGATAAGGCGTAAATGGTGTAGCCGCCAAGGCTTGTAGCGGAAGGGTGCGCTGAGGACTTTGTTAAAGTTCATGCTAGTTTTCGCGTTTCTCTGCGACTCTGCGGTACATTATTGGTGTTAGCAGCTATCTTAAGGGCCGCAGGAAGTGGCACATGACTTACCACATAGCGATGCTTCCCTGATATTTCTGGTGGTATCTGGTCTAGTAATCGAATCTGTACCCGCACCTCATCTCCGAGGCGCGCCTGGAGCCCTTTTATGATCTGCGGGTTTGCCTCTGCCTGCCAGCTACGGCTGGGGACAAGTAATACTTCCACATCGCGGACGGTATGTTGAATCAATTTGAACTCAGCCACCCCCTCTATGGCTCTCAGAACGTAAATGACGGCTAAGGCGTGCATGATCGCGCCATCAGAACGGACAATAAAATCGGTGCTTCGGCCAATGACTTCCCCAATCACATGAAGGCCACGCCCCCTTTGGCAAGTATCATTACTTTGCCGAACAATATCCCCGGTGCGGTAGCGGATGAAGGGTTGTGCCTCGGAACACAGCCCTGTCATCACCGCCTCTCCGAGCTCTCCTTCCCCCACCGGCTGCCCTTCTGGGTCCAAAACTTCCAGAATAATGCTTTCACTCATCAAGAGTACTTGGCCTTGGGGAGTCTCATGGGCGGTAAAACCGATATCCCGGCTCCCAAACTCGTTGGCCACCGGTGCTCCAAAAACCTTTTCAATTAATGCTTGCTGGTAGGGGTAGAGGGGTTCCCCTGTTGTGCAAACCGCCTTCAGACTGGGTAGGATGAGCTTGGTATGACGTTCCCGAGCGTGGGCAGCCAGCAACGCCATGCTGCTCGCATAACCATAGAGACATTTGGGCTTGAAGGCTTGAATAGCCTCCAAGTAGGTATCCATATTACCAGGGGACATCTCAAAGGCATTTAAAACCAATTGATTGAGCAAACGATCGCGAATAGCTTTGACACGATCCGTCTTGTCTAATTCGACGGGCGCCCCCCACAGGTAGACTTCCGGCTCCCCTACTTCAATGCCCCACCAGCGGCGGGCCCGCATGCGACCCGCAGCATCCGAAGCCTGCCGCCAGCGCCCAAAATAAAAAATAAGAGGCTCACCACTTGAGCCGCCCGTGTTGTACTTAAAGGCGCCTCCGGGAACGCCCTGCCAAGTCATCTCATCTCGATTTTCAAGGGCATCCTGTTTATTCATGGTGGGCAAGCGCCGAAGATCCTGTAAAGTGAGCGGCGTCTCGCCGTCTAGTTCTAAACCTGCCTCCTGAATGCGTTTTCTATGCCAAGGACAATGGTCATAGGCAACACGGAGCAGTGCCTTGAGTTTTGTCCCTTGCAGCCTTTCGATTTCTGGCCGCGATAGCCATTGACTCTGTTCCAACTCCGCTAAGTACTTAAAAGTGGGGCGTTTAACCAAACTCTCATGGAGAGGGTAAAGCAAATGGCGCGAGAGATAAGGATGCATTTGGAAGATCTATTTACCGCAAGAGATAGCAATTCACTTTAGAGGCACGGAGTGCGTAGAAGAAACAACACCGCTATCTAGCAATAAAGTTTTACGGGCCACTTCATCCCAGGAAAAACTCTCCACGGCACGGGTCCGTCCATTTTGACCTAGCTGTCTTGCCAAATCTTCATCTTCGAGAATCTGCTCTAAAGCTTTGCCGACCGCCTCGAGAGACGCGCCATCGACCCGTAAGCCGGTCACATTATCGATAACTGCCGAGCCAGTTCCCCCCGCCTGTCCAGCAATGACTGGTTTGCCACAGGCCGCAGCTTCAATAAAGACCATGCCAAATCCTTCGGTGTCATTGTTGACAGCTCGGTTGGGCATGGCAAAAACATCCGCCGCGTTATACCAACGGGGCAAATCTTCGGGGGAAACATGGCCTAAGAGATGGAACCGGGAGGCCACATCAAGCTTTCGGGCCAAAGCGATCAAATAATCTTCGTCTTCTCCAATGCCAATAATCCCGTAGTGAATATCCAGCCCTTTTTCCATCAGCAAGGGAAGAGATTGAAGGATATAATCAAAACCCTTACGTCGGGAAAGTCGCCCGACAGAGAGAATCAACTTACTTTCCGAGGATAAACTCAGTGCTTGGCGTAGATCCGTGGATGGGAGTCCAGGCTGAAAGCGTCCCAAATCAACGCCAGGGAAGATAACCCTAATTCGCTCGGATTTGACACCCAGCTTTAGAAGCTCTTCACGGGTAAACTCGCTATTGGCAATAATCTGGTCCGCCCGACGATAAACAAAGCGCATGACTTTGAACTTGGTCGGCTGCCGCCAAGTCGTAATCTCCTCGCCATGGGCATAAATGACCAAAGGCACCCCCCCTAGACGCGCCACCAACCAACCGACAAAACCTTCCGACAATACTCGTCCCGCGTGAACGGCATCAAATGGATGACGCCATGACAAACTCAATGACTTCAGCAACAATTTAAGATAAATAAAGAGCGATTCGGGCCGCAGCCACCAGCGACGGGCCAGGGAAAGCCGGTGGATGGTATTGGGATGGGCAGTATCGTACTCCCCGGCTCCTGGCTGATCATTAGTGACAATATGGGTATTTTTGTCCCCAATTCGTCGATAAACCTCGTCAAACCAGAGGTTGGAGCCGCCCTTACGAGGCGGAAACTTCTCCGTAACCACTAGATAACGGCGTTTATCAGCCACTACGCCCTCCCCCCTTGAGGCCGCGAGCGACTGAAAGCACCTCCCGTAAGGTATTCCAATGGGGCTTTTCTAAAAATGAAACTCCCACGGCGCAAATAGCTTCAATATATCTTCCCTGTCGGAGCAGCACCGTAGCCAAATCCCGGCGAGCACGGCGCACCCCCCGTTCCAATCCATTGCGCACGGCGGGAGCAGCATGGGCCAAGGTTTGGCGCAGCGGTAACAGGGCCGCAACGGTCTGCTTTTGGGCTCCCAAGGGATCAGAGCGGGTGGCACTGTTTTGATGAACGCAATAAACAGCTAGGGACTGGCAGATGACACCAATGCGATGGCTTCTTGCACATAGCCGAATCAAAAAGTTCACATCTTCACAGACCGTACAGCCCACAGGATAGCCCCCTAGTTCAAGGAAAGTGCGGCGCGGAACGCTCAAAGTGGGTGTGTCCCCAAAATGGTTTTCTATAAAATCACCCACTTCGGCTTCGGTCATGAGGGTTCTAGCTTGCTTGTCAGCCCGCATCAGGGCCGCTCGACCAACGCCGGTACTTTCCATGGACTTTCGAATCAAAGTTCCATCTGGCCGGCGATATTCCTGATCTCCGGTTAAGAAATCTAGAGAAGAGTCCTCTTCAATCCACAGAGCGTGCCAACGCAGGCGATCCGGATAATACCAATCATCGGCATCAAGAAAGGCCAACCAGTCACCACTAGCCGCTTTAGCACCTGCATTTCGGGCGGCAGAAACGCCCTTATTCTCTTGGCGAAAGTAGCGAATTTGATCGCCAAAGCGGCGCACCACTTCAGCAGTCTCATCCGTAGAGCCATCATCCACCACAATAATTTCAAAGGGTGAATACGTCTGCTCCAATACCGATTGAAGAGCGCGCGGGAGAGTATCGGCGCCATTGTAAACCGGGATAATGACAGAGAAGTTTACCTTCATACAGGGATTTTCCAATAATTTCTCAGCGTTCCCTATCCCTTTGCGGTGCAACATTCAAGCTGTGAGCATAGGAGCCTGTCACCATCGCAAAACGCGCCAGGTAAAAGACCGGTACTGCCACTAATGCAAGACCCGTAATCCAAGCTAACTTGTACAACCGTCCCGTCTGCGCTAGACGTTTTAGCCATATTTGTACCCGACCGGCTAGCCGGTTCTCTACGAGGTTAGGATCCTGCTTCAGCATCTGCTCCATCAACTGTGCCGTTCCCATAAACAGCAGATCCGGGTACCGCTTCAAGGCCTGCGCCAACAAACGATGAAGCTCGGTAAATGCCTGATCGGCTTCTGCCGCAGCACCTGTAAAATTAAACCGGTGCGATTCAAAAAGGGTCGGCCTTGCCAATTGCCAGTTCTGTTCCAACTTTTGCAGCGCACGTTGGGCTGTATGACCCCATTGAGGTTCAAAATAGCTATTTCGAATCACATAAATGGCACCGGAAGTGCTGTGCATGCCATTAAAAAGAGGTGGCCCTATAGGGACCGGCTTTCCTGTTTTATCCCGATGTTCTAGGCGCCGGCCAGGAGTCACAATAATTTGCACTCCAGCTTGCGTCCACTGCTTTTCCACCATCTCATTCCAGATAAACGTGGGCGGCACAACGACTTGGGGCAACCGCCCAAAGATTGAAGAAAACGCTTGGATCTCCTCCGCTACCGCTGCAGTAATGGCTGCTTCACTAAGGGGGGTCGAGGGCAATCCAACAGCATCGATCCAGCGACTCTGAAGAGGGGAAGGTAATTCTTCTGTGTTAGGGAACTCCTCTGTAGTAAGCCACTGTTTTATAGTACTGTCAGTCCCTGCGGCAGATAAAAGCGCCGGCGGCCAAAAATGCTCCATCCCATGCAGTTGCAAGGAAAACACATTGAGCTTTTCCCCTTCACAAATGGCCGCCAAAATTTTTGCGAACTGAGGATGATCTATCCTACGCCGGTGATACTCAATGGCCGAGACTTGGCGAATCCGGTTCGTATCTGGTATTGAAAGTACTAGCCCCAGGGTCATTACCGCTGGATGGCCAGAACAGTCTCTGTGGGATGAAAGAGTAGCAATTAAACGGCTTAAAACCTCTGCATGTTCAGCCGGCCCAGGACCCCAATCATCACTTTCAATAATCAATACTGGACGACGCAACATAGGCTCCCGCCAGAGCGTCAGCAACGTATGGCGGTAATAGAAAACCAATAAGAGACTGCCCCCGATTATCCACAGTGCCATTACCGCCATTAGTACTGCCATATCTATCGGGCCTGGATATCATTCCACAGAGGCGCTAATAATTTTTTGCAGGTGCGACCTTTTGTCACGATATTCTGCTACCCACAGTAGCCCATTTGCTTAGCAACCCCGGCAACCCTAGGCAAAACCCGCTCTATTCGCCGCGCATTCTCAGAACTCTTCCACTTATCTTTTTTGATTTCCGAAAAGGCGTTATAAGGATGAGATAAGATAGTCCGGCAGTGTTGTTCCAGATGGCGGTTGAAAGACAACCCAGCTGAAGCAAAGGCACTCTGGAAAGCCTGTACGGGGTTGGCGAGTACGTCTTCATAAGCAATTTCCGTCCACTGGGCGGGGTTAATCTCTTCCCGCGCTTTGAGAATCGCCTGATTCATAATCCGATATTGGAAGGCACAGACTTCCTCAATGGAAGCGTCACAATACGCTGACCATCCCTCAGCAAGAAAAAAACACCAGCGCGTGTATCGCCCTCCTTCGATAGCCAGCCGTGCAGGTAAGTCTCCTGACCAGGTCCCGAACCGCTCCGGCATAGTCCATCCTTCTATTAAGGAATGAATATTGTCCCCTGGATTGCGTTTGACATAGACAAAATGAGCATCCGGGAACAAGGCATGAAGATAGGGGATACTGAGTCCGTTTTGATTATTTTTGTCTATGAATCGCCGCTGCCCCGTATAAATATAGAAGTAACGTGAAACCGCTTCCCGCTCCCCCGGCTGCGCATCGTTTCGATTCAAGGCATGAGTTTTCCATCCTCGATTCTCGATAGGATGTAAGCTATTCCAAAAATCATGAGTCTCACGTTTTAAGGATCCTAATTCTGCCGCTTCCGAGAAGGTGCGATACACCAAAGTAGTTCCTGCTCGACTACAGCCCACCACGAATAGAGGCCGGTTCGCGACGGCTCGATCACGATCCCACCACAAGCCGCGTAATCCCCTTCTAACCTGATCGCCATGGTGACATAAAGTTTTTTCTACTTTGATCCAAAAGCCATCTGTAGTCTCCCGCCTGAAAGCTTTTGCTGAAATTAGATCTAACACCGTCGCTTTACTTTCTAGAATATCCTAACCGCAAAGACGCAGAGTCCGCTGAGTTATTAACAAATCACCACAAAGGCACGAAGAACACAAAGAAATCAACAGGCTTGCTTTGCCTGTTCATCCTATGAACGAATGCTTCGTGCATTTTTTACCTTTAAGGTAGATTCATTGGCATGGGTGCATACTAGCTTTTGGAACGCTTGCACCAGCGTTGCAACCCGTAGATCCCAAGAGTTCCCCTTGGCATAGGCAATAAGCTTTGCTCGCTCCCAAGATTTTCTAAGTGCGCCTGCGAGGGCGCTTTCCAAAGCTGCTGCGTCGCCAAAGGGGATGACTTCACCAAGATTAGATGTGGAAATAACCTCTGCATTTCCTCCCACATCGGTGGTGACGACGGGAAGCCCGCAAGCCATGGCTTCAAGTAACACATTGGCCCAACCTTCATTTCGCGTTGCCAAGACAAAAACATCTGCTGCCGAAAGCGGCACCTTGAGTTCCTCAGGGGAAAATTGTCCCAGAAACCGAACCCTCTCCTGAAGCCCTAACGCTTCCGCTTGTTGTTGTAGTTTTTTACGCCAATCCCCTTCCGGTGAAGATCCGCCCACAACAAGATAGATCAACTCGGGGAACTCCTGGCGGAGTTGTGGCATTAACTCAATAACCCGGTGGAAACCTTTACGTTCAACTAGCGCGCCGACTGTCACTAGTACCGGTGCCTGCAAGGGTAATCCAAGTTTTTGCCTTGCCTTCTCTTTTGAAATCGGTGCAAATTTACCGGTATCAACCCCGTTAGGGACCACCTGGATCTTTTCTTCCCTAACACCGAGCGTTATGGCAAGGCGTTTCAAGGATTCTGAAACACAAAATATTCGCTGTGCACGCTGCAATGCTAGACACAACAAGCGGCGAAATTGGGGATCATTGGCCAAGCGCGATTCTGTGCCCCGCATGGTGATAGTCACAGGCACCTTCAACCAACGCCCTAACAAGGTCGCTGCATACCCGTCAGGATAAGCAAAGTGGGCATCGAGCACCTCAAAATCATAGTGCTGCTTTAAGCGCCGTAGAACAACAAAGCTACTGAGCGCCAAAAATAAACCATCAAGGGTTTTGAACCTCCCAGGCACAGAAAAAAAGCGTGGATGGTAAACCTCAAATCCTTGTTGCTGCTCATATCGGGGTGCAGGGGGCCTAAAATGGGGTTTGAGGTAGCGGATAAGCCCTTGAAATGGAAACCAAGGGACAGGCGCTACCACCACCACCGGCAATGTCTGACCCACCCGAAACATGCGTTCACGGATGAAGAGTCCCATACCCGGCTGCCCCGGATGGGGAAATAAAGTGGTGAAGACAACAAGTCGAGGTGTAGGCAGCATGGCTGCTGATGAGGTTAGTTTATGCGATAGCTGCAACAGCTCAACACAGTCCTCGATACACGGTTTCATAGCGCGCCACACTGGCTGGCCAGCACCGTTCTTTTTCGATGAAACGGCGCCCAGCTGCTTTACGCTGAGGCCAATGTTCAGGTTGTGCCAACAAGTTCAATACTGTATGAGCGAGGGCTTCCGGATCTCCTGCCTTGAAAAGCTCGCCTGTTTCACCTGCCCGAATCAGCTCCTTATGTCCTCCTACGTCTGAGGCAACGACAAGCTTGCCCTGCGCCATGGCCTCAAGGGGTTTGAGGGGAGTCACAATTTCTGTGAGCCGCATAGGTAACCGTGGATAGACGAAGATATCCACTAAATCGTAGTAACGTTGTACCTCTGCATGGGGAACCCGCCCAGTGAATATGACTTTATCGTCGAACCCTCTTTCGCGAACTAAAGCCTTTAAATTGTGTTCCTGAGGCCCCCCCCCCACTAAAAGCAGACGTGTATTAGGTGCTGAGGCCAAAATTATGGGAAAGGATTCTAACAACAAAGAGAGCCCTTCATAGGCATAGAAAGATCCAATAAAACCCAAAACTTGTTTACCTTTAAAGCCCAATTTCGTCGCTAGTGTTTGATCGGGTTCGGCACCCATCTGAAATTTTCCTGGATCCACGGCATTGGGGATTACAGTCACTTTGTCGGAAGGAATACCGCGGGCAATAATCTCCGAGCGCAAGCCCTCGCAAATGGTTGTCACTGCCCCAACTTGTTTCAGCACCCATGTTTCAAGGCCTTGAGTTAGGCGATAACGGAGACCCCCGGCCCGACTGGTACCATGGTCTACTGCCGCATCCTCCCAAAAGGCGCGCACTTCATACACCACGGGAAGTCCCCAGCGCCGTGCGATACGCACCGCTGCTGCCCCATTCAATGCAGGCGAGTGAGCATGAAGGAGATCCGGTTGCACTTTCCGCACGACTTCATCAAGCCGCTTTGCTAATGTATCAATGACGGCAAACTGGTTCATAATTGGAAGCCTTGCCCGAACACCATTTATCCGTGGTGAGCGGTAAAAATGAAAACTATCAATCTCCTCTTCCAAGCTTTCAGCGACATAATGCTTGGGGCTAGTAATGTGGCTGGTTTCCCATCCAAGCGCTCGTTGTTGTTCAAGAATCGCACGGGTACGAAAAGTGTAACCACTCTGTAAGGGGATAGAATGATCGAGTATATGAAGGATACGCATCAGGAAGCCATCATTTCTGCGGTGGTTCCATAAAAATAAAACAATGTCATGCGCTGGATGAGATATACCGCATCAATTAGCAAAAGCCCTTGTTCCCACCACTTGGGAAGCACCTTCTCTTCCCTCTAATATCCGCCGCCAAGAAGCCTCGAACATCAACAAGGCCCATAGGGCCGCACTATAGTCTCGGCGTCCCGCTTCATGATCGTCAACCATATGGCCCAGAAAGCCCATATCAAATATTCCTGAATCGGCGAGCAGGGGACTAAGAACCGCCTGTCGTACCCTTTTGCGCAGTGGCCCGCGAAACCAAGCTGCCAAAGGCACCGCAAAACCCATTTTGGGACGATAAAGAATATCCTCTGATAGATAAGGAGCCAATGCTTGCTTGAAAATATATTTTCCATTGCCACCCTGGAGTTTGAAAGTAGGCGAAATC
Source organism: Nitrosococcus wardiae (assembly GCF_004421105.1). Classification (NCBI taxonomy): domain Bacteria; kingdom Pseudomonadati; phylum Pseudomonadota; class Gammaproteobacteria; order Chromatiales; family Chromatiaceae; genus Nitrosococcus; species Nitrosococcus wardiae. Next base: position 1,678,531 of record NZ_CP038033.1, on the reverse strand, counting down.
CCAGCTGCCCACTCAACGAATTGATGGTCCAGGATAGGAACACGGACCTCCAAACCGTGGGCCATACTTGCTCGATCCACTTTGGTCAAAATATCACCAGGAAGATAGGTTTTAAAATCTAAATACTGGGCCCGAGAAAGAGGATGATCCGGCGCCTGCTGCAGATGCGCTCGCAATACATCAATGGCCTGATAGCCTTGTAAGTTCTCTTTAAAAGCATGGCTAAACAATTGGCTACGCAGCCCGTCAGGTAATAGGGATACGTTATGAAAATAGCCTTCGATGGAATCGCAAGCTAATTCTTGAAAAGTGGTTTTAGCCCGCAAAGGACGCGGTACCCATTCTGCTTGGGGATAGATTGCCGCTAGGAAACTAAACAGAGGCCGACGAATGGCCGAAGGAAATAAGTTGCGAACACGTTCTTCGTGGATATGCCATCGATAACGTCGATAGCCTGCGAAAATTTCATCTCCACCATCCCCGGACAGGGCCACCGTCACCCGCTTGCGTGCCAACTCACAAACTCGATAGGTAGGAATGGCCGAATTATCGGCAAAGGGTTCATCATAGACCTCGGCCAAACGGTCAAGCAAATTAAAGTCATTTGATTCGACTTTATCTAAATAATGATGTGTCTGGTAGCGCGCGGCAACTTGTGCTGCATACTGAGCTTCATTAAAGGCGGGCTCGCCAAAAGAAATCGAACAAGTATTCACCGGCGTATTAGATAATTTCGACATCATGGCCACCACGGCACTCGAGTCTACTCCACCAGACAAAAAAGCCCCCAGCGGTACCTCCGCAATCAAGCGAATTCTAACCGCTTCCTGTAACTCTTCAAGCAGCTCCTGGCAAACTTTATCTTGTGCTTTATCTTGGCTTTTAAAGGATACATTCCAGTATTGACAGGGCTCCGGAACTGGCTTGCCCCATTGTACTGTAAGGGTATGGCCCGGTAGTAGCTTAAAAACGCCTTTAAAGAAGGTCTTGGGATCGGGAATATATCCATAGGCGAAATAATCTTCGATTGCAGGGGGCGCAAATTCCCGGGGAAAATCAGGATGGATCATCAAAGCTTTAAGTTCAGAAGCAAACAGTAAATGTCCACTTGGCAGCACAACATAATGAAGGGGCTTGATACCGACTCGGTCCCGCGCCAGAAAGAGGCTCCTCCGGTTGCGATCCCACACGGCAAAGGCAAACATACCACGAAAACGTTCTACACACCGTTCGCCCCATTCTTCCCAGGCATGTACAATCACTTCCGTGTCACATCGAGTCCGAAAAACATGACCCAACTTAACAAGTTCTGCTGACAGCTCTTGAAAATTGTAAATTTCGCCGTTGTAGACGACGGCGACTGAGCCGTCTTCATTAAAGAGCGGTTGCTGTCCGCTGGCTAAATCGATAATAGACAATCGCCGATGAGCAAGACCCAGTCCCGGTTCAAGATGTAACCCTCCCTCATCCGGTCCCCGGTGGAATAGAGCTTGATTCATCCGAGTCAATAGATTGCGATTTATTTCGCGCTGGAGCCGGATATCAAAAATGCCTGCAATGCCGCACATGGATTCTCAAATATATTCTGCCTAGAGGCGAGCTTCGATAGCCGGCAACATGTCATCAAGAAAATGCTGCATGGTTGCCCGTGCTTCTTCTTTATTGGTCTTTATAGGGGTGTAGATAACAATAGCCGAACCCTCGCGCGATTTCCCAAGAAGTTTTGTGCCAGCCTCTAAGAGCTTGGCAATGTATGAATTTATCGTATAGTGGCCTGCAATCCAATTCCAATGCCAAACAAGAAGATCTTGGTGTGCAGAATTGAGATGGGCCTCAGATACTGTGGTTTGCTTGCCCTGAAGATTAACTGTGGTTTCTTGGTGGGCAAGCTGGCGCCACACTGGATGCTTTTGCACCACCATCACATTCTGGGAATTTATTAGCTCTGCACCTTGTTTTTGACCCTGGTAATAAGCCAAATAAACGCCTACCTGTGAGTGATTATTTTGATAGTCCTGCTGAATTTCTGCTGTGGGATTGACGTAATGGGGTGACCACTCTGTGATCCTATACCCTATAGGCTGCCATGATGCCATGGTCACAGGCGGCTCAAGGGTAACGGCTGTCATCTCTTGCCCAGCACGGTTGATATAGGTACCCCAAGCTGGCCATATCATTATCACTAGCAAACCAACCATCAGGGCAACTCCTGGAGAAAAGCCCATTCCCCCAGTGCGGTCCTCACCTCTCTGTGCCCCTGTGTCAATCGCCCTTGGGACAGGCTCCCTTTCACGCCAAAAAGTTCCTATCCAAAACATCACCATCATCACAATGCCAAAGAACACCCAGCCGTAGATAAAATGGTCAACGCCAAGGGCCAGCTTCATATCACTTAGATGGGCAATCATCACAATCATGTAGGCCCGAAAACCATTGGCGATGATTGGCATCATGGCAGAAAATGCAATAAATAGGGCTCTGCGCCAGTAGCTATAGTAGTTCAAGTAGGCATAAAGGCAACCTAAGGTCAAAGAGGCGATGAGATAACGTACACCGCTACAGCCTTCAACCACAGACCAGTCGCCACTGGGAATGCTAAAAAACGTTCCCTGACGATATACAGGTATTCCTGTGAGTTGCAGCAGATTAATAGTAAAATCTGCGGTAAAGTCCATCATGGGAGGGATAAGCGCCTCCCCCATCGGAACTGCAAACAAAAGAAATCCTAGGGGAAAAATAATAGCTTTAGTCACAGACCAACCAAGCAGCAAACAGACCATTGCCGGAATCATCCCAACAAAAGCAAGCTGCTGGATCACGAGAACATCAGCCACCTGGGCGAGCATCCATGCTAAACCTAGCAAAATTAATAATGCCAGCGCTCGAAGATCAGGCTGAGGTACAAGCTGGGTTAAAGTAGCACGTTGGCGCCAGACTAAGAATATACTGATTGGAAAAATCAGAAACCCGTGAGCAAAAGTCTCTGAGCGCCACCAGATGGCGACCATAGACATAAAAGTAGGCCAGAACAGTGCAAATAAAACCAGCAGGCCAAGCCCAGTTATGAATGTATATTTTCGCCAGTTAGGGGCTTTTACTGAGTGATCTGCAAACTTGCCAATTAAGGGATGAGCTGCTTTTGAAACGTTTTTTTCTACTGCATGGTCCATATTGTTCTTCTAGCCGCTTAGATAATTAGCCGCGCGTACATTCGCGGCTATATTGATCCAAATTTATACAGCCGTAGAATTGATAACTTTTTGAGTATCCGCCGATACTATCCTCCTTGTCTGCGGCTGCCTTTCAAGCAAGTTCTCAAGTTGCTTTAAATGTTCATACCAGTTGTAGTAACGAGATACCATATCTCGACCTAATTTCCCATACTCGCTACTCTTTTCATCTTTTAGAAACGCAATGGCATGTTGGGCAAAAACACCCGGATCATCGCTGACCAGGCTCATAAGCTTTGAATGACTGCGTATCCCTTCCATCGCCGCCGGAGTTGCCAATACCGGCTTGGCCATGGCCATGGCCTCCAAGACCTTATTTTGCAACCCCCTTGCCACCCGCAAAGGCGCCACAGCGGCACAAGCATGGGCAAGATAGGGACGAATGTCTTTGACTGCTCCGGTCACTTGTACGCCCTCCACGGTTGCAAGGCGTTGTACCGCTTCCGTAGGTCGGGCGCCGACAATATAGAATTTGGCGCAAGGAACCTGAAGTTTAATAGGAGCAAAAACTTCCCGAACAAACCAACTTACTGCATCTCCATTAGCCCAATAATCCATGGCCCCAGTAAACACCAATACCCGCTCTCCCACAAGGTAAGGATTGGGATAAGTTCGGTGAGGTGAAAAATAATCTGTATCGACTCCATTGCCCATGTCGGTCACCCGTTCTGCCACCTCCGGGGCAAGCCTTCGGAACAGGGCAGCCTCCTCTGGGGTCACGAACAGGGTAGCATCAAACTCGGCAGCCACCTCTCGCTCATAATCGAAGAGCTTTTTCCCTTCCCGCCTATAAATCCAACTCAATGGCCAAGGATGGTGTGGGGCATAATGGCGCCACTTTTCAGAATCTACGTCGACAAAATCGATCACCCGGTGCAATTCATTATTATTTTTATTCTGCACATACTGCGCCATGGTGGAGGAGTACACGAATAGTTGGTAAATTTTGTCGCGTCTCAATTTCTGATCGACCCAGGCTTGCATTCGAGCATCTCGATAATAAGGCAAGCTCAGAGGCTCACGAGTGATGAATCCAGATAAACTTCTCAGTTTTCGTAACCGAGGCCGCAGGTTAACTAGATAAACCTCCTGACATATCTCCTGCAACGCTGACACATGCCGCCAATCGTCCACATCATCAACAAAAGCCCCCAGGTGGACGCGATAATCTTTCGCCAGTTGTTTAAGCAAATTAAAAGAACGAATCTTGTCTCCCTTATTGGGGGGATAAGGAATCCGATGGGCAAGGAATAACAATTGCTTCACAGCGTGATCAACCACAAAGAGCTACCCCAGGTTCTTGGCGATCTGAGGGCCAATGATATTAGCCACAGGCAGCGGCAAACGTTTCCATAGGGCAATAAACAAACGATATTTAGGATTTAAGGGATTAATATCCGGCATTTTGTCTGCCTTGACTAGTCGATACTGATAAAATAAAGGCTCTGGCTCAAATCCCCAATTTTTCTTGAAACTATAAGAGCCGGTGCCTTTTTTGCTGCGTCCATAATCAAATATCCGGATACCTCGAGTACAGGCAAGCCGCATAAGCTCCCAATACATAAAATCATTGCCTTTGAACCGTCTCGCTTCCTCTGTACCACCACCATAATAAGGAAGCACTTCATCACGAAAATAAAAGCTCAGTACGCTACTGATAGTGCGGCCACCCTTGGTCACAGTGAGCATTTCACAATCGTTGCCAAACTCTTTACCTATAATCTGAAAGTATTTTCGTGGGAATACCGGCGTCCCCAGATTACGAACGCTTTCCGAATAGGCCGCAATAAACCGCTCTGGGTTATCATCGATTTCACTCACCAGGCCAGCCTGGATTCCTTTGCGCACCATGGCCCGTTGCTTGCGGGGAATAGCTTGAAGGTTTTTTTCAGGATCCGGATCCATCGTCTTACGGAAAGTGACATAAAGTTCTTTCACAGGCCAATGAGTCTGAGAATGGGAGCGGTTCCTGAATTCCAGGTAATCCACATTCAGCTGAACCGCCAGCTCTTCAGCAGCCTTTTCCAGTGCGGTTCGGGCTGCCTGACTAACGGCAGCGATACCGCCATAGACACAGAATGGAGTTGAAATCAAGGCATTGCCAAAAAGCCGGCTGCGGATATGCCCCAGGGGGAGAACCCCCTCAATTTCCCCTTCTTTTTCTGCATAGAGAAAATAGGTCTGATGCCCGAAAGCCTGTTCAATCACATTTTTCCAGCCGGAACGGTGAAAAAAAGTAGCCTCGGGACAATGCTCGACGAAAGCTTCCCAGCGGCCAACAGTCTCAGGGATCAACCGGCGAACTTCCATGGTTCTCGTTTCTATATCATTGATCCTAGATTCTGCTTTTAGCCACATATCCGTACAAAGAGTAGTAAGCCTGACACCTTTATTTCTGTTGCTCTAAGAACACCTGATCCATCCGCCCCCATTGAAAATCCCGTAGCAAACAGGCAAGCCGTTCCTGCATGCGGTTCAAATTAAGATAATGGCGAACTCGGGTCTTGAGATTAATTCCTGGTATGCGCGGTTGTTGGGGATCAATTTCCCACGGGTGGAAATAAAAAACACAAGGTTTACCGTCCTGATGATTGACTCTCCTCAGTGCCCAGCGGGACCAATAGTAAGGAAAAAGACGAAAATAGCCGCCCCCACCACAAGGTAGTTTACGTCCTGCCAACTTCATTGTGCTGACGGGGATTTCTAAAAGCCTATCTTGGTGAGTATAAAAGGCAAAACGAGGCGCTTCTGGCATACCATAGAGATCATGGTAGATGGGGTAAATACTGGAACTATAACGATAGCCCACTTCAGCCAATACTTCATGGGCCCACAGATTATGACGACCAATGGAATAGCTTGCTGCCCGGTAACCAATCACCGAAGTGCTTGCTGTATCTTCCAGCAATTTTCGAGTTCGTAGCACGTCCTCTCGAAACTCTTTAGGATCCTGCTGAGTAACTCGTACATGGGCATAACCATGGCTAGCGAGCTCATGCCCAGCATCCACAATACGGTGTACCAGGGCTGGATAGCGTTCCGCAACCCATCCGAGCATAAAGAATGTGGCCCGCGCATTATGTTCAGCGAATAATTCTAGTGTTCGATCAGTATTTTGCTCGACCCGGCAGGGAAGTTTGGTCCAATTTTTACGGTCGATAATGTTCTCAAAGGCCGAGACCTGGAAATAATCTTCCACATCCACCGTCATCGCATTTTGCATGACCACTCTGTTATCTACCTCCCCATCCCAGGCACGCTACCGCCCTCCCTGCAAACAAAGGGCGTCAAAAAAATAGTCTGAGAGCACTCATCTTACTTGTAGGGTAAATTGAGTACCGCGACCGATTCGTCGAGGGCGAATCGGGATGTGCGCAGCTCGCCCACAGGGGCAAACCCACCGATTCACTTCCCATTCAGGTGCGCATCGCCATACTCTGCACACCCTACCAACTGTAACTGTTAAATTTTGTTAACTATGCACCCCAAGAACACAAAGGTTAAAAAGAGGTTTTGTCTAATATTCTTTGTGTACTTTCAAACGCTGCCAGCACCTTAAGCTAACCATTGCTTCATAATCTGGCCAATACGCTGGGCCGCACGCCCATCCCAAAGATCGGGAATTTTAGTCTCACCTTGATATTCTGACAGAGCTTTATCAAAAGCTTGTTCGATACGTTCGGGGTCAGTACCCACAATGGTATTGGTGCCTTGTAATACGGTTATCGGTCGTTCCGTGTTTTCCCTCAGGGTAAGGCAAGGAATATTTAACGCCGTCGTTTCTTCCTGCATGCCTCCCGAATCAGTAAGCACCACTTTTGCCGACAGCATCAAACCTAACATTTCAAGATAACCCAACGGAGACAGACGGAGGATACGACCAGAATCAAAAAGCCCCTTCATCCCTATTTTATCAATCCGTGCCGCAGTGCGAGGGTGGACAGGAAATACTATGGGTAAATGCTCGCTAAGCTTAAGTATCGTATTCAATAGGTCTGTTAATATCCCAGGCTCATCTACATTAGAAGGCCGATGTAATGTTAATACGGCAAAGCCATTGTCAAGGAGAACATGGGAATCCAAAGCTGCTGATAAAGTCTGCTTAGCGGGTATCGCTTTTTCTAAATTTTTATACAAGGTATCTATCATGACATTGCCAACAAAGTGAATTCGTGAGCTATCAATCCCTTCGCGCCGGAGGTTATCAGCAGCAGCGGCCTCAGTGGTAAACAATAGTTCAGAGATCTGATCAGTCAATACTCGATTGATTTCCTCAGGCATGGAGCGATCATAACTGCGCAAGCCGGCCTCCACATGTACCACGGGAATATTTTTTTTGACCGCCACTAAAGCGCAAGCTACCGTGGAATTAACATCGCCGACAACTAGCACGGTATGGGGCTGTTCTGAATCCAGCACAGGTTCAAAGCGCCGCATGATCTCAGCAGTCTGTACCGCATGGCTAGCCGATCCCACTTCTAAATCCATATCCGGTTGCGGGATGCCCAACTGTTCAAAAAACTGCTGCTGCATAGCAACGTCATAATGTTGCCCCGTATGCACCAATTGCACCCCCAGACCTACTTCACGCAATGCGGCGATCACTGGCGCAATTTTCATAAAATTCGGGCGTGCACCTACTACACACATTACCTTAATCGCTGGGCTGTCCATTGACTTATGCTGACTCCTTACCTTTTCATGTGCTTTGGCGTCTAGGTGGTGAATTTATACGAGGCGCAGAGCAAGCTACACGCCTCAAATGCTCTAAAAAGTATAAGTCACCTGGGCAGTCACCCTGTTTTCCTGAAATTCACGCCCACCTTGGGTAGATTCTCGCTCACTGTGTTGAAAAATTACAGCTCCCTGCATCTGACGGCTGAGATCACGGGTAAGGGAAGCCTGTAGAGACCAAAACAGGTCACTGCGGTCATCTTCAGAAAACTCGATATTTTGAGCAAACAGCCGCAAATTAGAACGCATCCGCTTAGCAAAACGCCAAGTCCAAGTTGCATTACCGCCAAAGCCGTCTTGTGTTCTGAGAGTTTCCCCAAACTCACGTTCTTCTTTGAAAGCAGAGAACCGCAAAGAGGTCCTCCCCTTGGTATAAGTTTGGGTCAGCTGAAATCTTTTGCGGACAAGGACTTCGTCAGTTAGGGAAAAGATATCTGGATCTACTAAAATGGGTTCTCCCCCCGGTCCAATAATCGGTTCACCAGTCAGGGGATCTTCACGCGCAAAGACCTGCTGCTCAGTTAAGAGTTGTTGAATCGTGTTAGTCGTTTCAAAGTAGCGGGCTTCCCAACTGCTATGCCGCCTACGGTAACGCAGAAACCCATTAAAAACCGTCCCTGGGTTTAATCCCACATCACGTTCCCGCCAATTGAGCTCCATAGAAACACGGGCATGGGGTGAAAAAGTGATACGTGCTCGCTTATTGCGGGGACCATACAAAGCTTCCGCAGAGAAATACCGCGATGGTCGCCACTCTAAACCTACCGCCCAAAAAAAGCCATTACGAATATTCCGCCTACTTCTAAAATCGTTGTTGGTGTATCCCGCCTCAGCGAGCAGGCTGTACTCGTCGGTTAGTTGGTAACCAACCAAACCAAAGGCGCGCTCAAATCGCACATCCGAGCCACGACTGAATAGGGCCTCATCCCCGTTGCTTCGGTTAATCTGTTGTCTACGGTACTGACCATTCCAACGTAAGCGCGTAAATCGCTCTCCGCTGTTGATATCAAAATTAACCCTATGGGAAAGGCTATCCGAAGCTCCCCGCTCAATCCGGACAGTATCAAAAGTGTAACGCAGTTCTGTTTCCGCATAGCCCGCAAAATCGTTTCTTAGATAGGGGCTCACACCAAAAGTAATTACATCACTGCGATTACCTGTAATAGGAAGATTACCCGTTGTGACACGGTCCCGAGCTGAAATGATTTGCTGGCTTATAGTGCTCCGAGCATCCACAAAAAAGAGATTTTCATAGAGCTCAGCCGTTGCCTGACTTTGCAACTGGTTAAAGGTCGTACTCCGGCCGCTCTCACGGACAAAAAATAAATTCTGCGCCTGGTAGTTTAAATCTAAGTCGAACCGACTACCGATGCCTTGCAAGAGAAACCCGGGTGTGATTTGGACGACAAACTCACTTTCTTCCTCATCGGCAGGGGCTAGGAAGATATTATCCGTGTAAATTGTCGCTACACTCCCCCGCGGGGTAAATATCCACTCTGCTCCCTTACTTCCAGGCAAGTAAAACCCACAAACCACCATGACTAACAAAGAACCCAGCTTTAATCGTCTGCGGGCCCATAAGCTCTCAGCTATAGCCATAGTAATAATAACGGTCGGAAGTTCCCGAACCAAATAGCTCACGACTTTTGTTCAGTACCATCCAAATAGGCTTAGACCGATCAAGTAGCGATAGGGCCTCAACCACAGCTCTTTGAGGAGTATGTTCGGCTTCCACGACCAACACTATTTGTCCTACGATATGCGCCAAGACGCTTGGCTGGCTAGTAGCTAGCAGTGGCGAAGTATCAAAAATGACTATCCGTTCCGGATAGCGTCGGGAGATTTCCTCAGCCAGTTTGTCCATTTGTTGACTAGCGAGCAGCTCTGTCGTTCGGGAATGGGATTGGCCGGCTGGTACCACGCTAAAATTGGGGATATCGGTCCGTATCATCACCTCCCCTAGATCCAACTCGGGGTGCAAAAGTACGTCCACTAAGCCACGCTGCCCTTCAAGACCGAGGGTACGTGTCAACTGGGGTTTGAGGAGATCCGCATCAATGAGTAGGACCGTGTGGTCATACTCCATCACCATGCTCATGGCAAGATTAAAGGTGTTAAAAGTTTTGCCCTCTCCTGCCACAGCACTTGTCACCATAATAAGGTTACTTCGTTCACTTTCCGGTGCCAATTTGTGGCCAAGCGCCCGTTTCAAAATAGGTCGTTTGAGCAAGCGGTATTCTTCTGCCGCTCGACTGCGGGGGAGATCGGGCGTGACAAAACCTCGCGTACGAAGCATCTCAAGATCCAATTGCAATGTTTTTGATCTTGATTTAGACGGCGCCTCGTGGGTAGGGGTATCCTCTGTTATGCCTCTTTTCATGCTACGAAAAGGAGACGATTTATCCCCAGCAGAGACTTCTTCCCCTAGACCTGCATCCATGCGTTGCATCGCCTTTTCTATACTGTCCATACTGGGCTCGCTATTCTTCCCCAAAACGTTAAATCCCTATTACCTTAAATATCTTGATATCAAAAAAATCTACTGACATAACTAACCCATAGGCAACGACAAGCAAGCTGGAGGAGAAAAGAAACGCCGCTAATCTGACCCGCTGCTTAATTAACGCTTGCCGTGTCCATAGCACCGATACGCTCCCCAAAACAGGCAACTGGGTAAGTTCCTGTAACTCATTACGGTCAGTAAAGGTGGGTTTCAGTTGGGAGAGGAGAAAGGCAACGCCCACCCCTGCGCCAACCCCCACTAGTAAAACTAGGGATAGCAACACAGGGCGATTAGGACCTGAAGGGCGTAACGGCACCTTCGGCGGATCAATCACACGAAATTGGATATTATCTGTAGATTGCTCCACCCTCTCTGACATTTCTGCCGATTCTTGGCGCTCTAGCAACGTATGATAATTTCTCTTATTAATGCCATAGTCCCGCTTTAATTGCGAAATTTCTAGGGCAAGCTTAGGCATGTTGTCAATAAATCCTCGCACCTGCTTCATCTCTTCTTCCAAAGCTGCCACCCGCGCTTCTTGAGAAGCAACTTCCCCTTCTGCAGTCACCAACGCTACTCGCAGTTGCTGATAAAAAGGATTGTCCTTCGATAAGGCTTCCCCACTTTTTCCTTCCTCAATAAAAGCTTGTTTTTGCTGGCGCAGCGTAGCGATAACCTCTTTCGTTGCTATCACATCAGGATGTTTTTCCGTGTACCTTAATGACAGATCGTCCAGCTTCTTCTCTAAGGAGCGAATTCGGGTATCGATAGGACTTGATCCAGAGGCAGCTAGAGCTTGCTCCCCGCTGAGCTGGCGCTCAAGCTCATCCCGCCGCGTTCTAGCTACCTCTAATTCAGTGTGTGCTGCTTGCAACCGACCTTCCAAGTTTTCCAGTTGCCGGAAGTAATCGACAAGCTCGCCAGGCATCGAGCCTTTGTACTTGCGCTTCATATCCATCAGCTTCATTTCCGTAGCACGGATCTTATTTTCATACTCTTTGATTTGTTGTTCCAGAAACTGCTGGGCGCTGTCTCTATCTTGCCTTGTCGCTCCCAAGGCATCTTCCATAAAGGTGGTGACCACCGCTTGAACCACATCCTTGGTAAGCTGGGGATCTTTGTCTTTATAGGAAATCGTATAAATATTGTGCCCTCGGCCACTTCCTATATGGATGCCGCTCTCAAGTCGATTAAGCAGGGCTTCCATCTGCGCTGGAGTTTTAGCGGTGAGATCCATATCGGTCATGCGGGCGAGCTTTTCCAAGTTCGGTCGGCTCAGCAGAGTCCGGGTCATCAGATCTAGCCGCTGCTGGAGATTAGGCTCAATTGTTAAGCCCCGTAACAAGGGCCGTAGCAGCGAATCAGTATCCACATGGATACGGGCCGAAGACTGGTAATGATCAGGCATTTGGAACACTAGGGGCCAGCCTATGATGGCGATGAGCCATGCCACTACAATGGCATACCAACGAAAGCGCCAGGTGCCACGCAAATAAGCATATATCTTTAGCCAAATCTCATGCATGGCGTCTTTACCCTTAGAACCAGGCCTCGGGAATAATTAACACATCCCCCGGTAGCATCTGCACATTGGCGGTAATGTCCCCATCCTTAATTAAATCCTCAATCCGCACCCGGTACTGCGACATTGCCCCATTGATGGTACGCACGATAACGGAATCATTACCCTCGGCAAACTCTGTAATCCCCCCCACCGCAATCATTACATCAAGGAGTGTCATTTTCTCCCTATAGGGAAGAGCTTGAGGCTCAGTCGCCTCGCCTACGATACGAATTTGCTCGCTAGAGCGCCCGACAAAGCCACCCACCATGACCGTCACCACGGGCGTCCGAATATAACGGGCCAAGGCTTGTTCCAGATCCCGCGCCAATTCAGTCGGAGTCTTGCCAGTGGCCTGTAAGTCTTCCACTAAGGGGACCGTAATACGGCCATCCGGTCGGACCGGAGCACCGGTGGAAACTTCAGGATTCCCCCAGACAAAAATCTCTACAGTGTCACCCGGTCCAATGATGTAAAAGGGGGTTTCTCCTTCGTCTATCACCACGGCGGGTGCCAGCGGCAATTTAGGGCCACAACCAAGGAGAGCTAGGCTTGTCAGGAGCACCACAAGAAACATTAGTGATGGAGGAATAACCTTACACCTTAGGCACATTCAAATGCCCCCTCCTCCCACTGGCGTGGATATTGTGTCTGATTCTTCATAAGAGATTAGCAGCAAACGCTTTTGTTATTATGAAAAAATTATTGCTTTTTTTTGAAAGGGTTTAGGTTCTGATGACACCCTCAATTGGGATACCACGCTACCCTCTTAATTCTATTCCTTTAGACTATAGTCTGGCGAGTCAGTAAAATCACCTATTTACTTTAGTAAACCAAACTTTTAGCACACTAATCTGGATAATTCACTAAGTCACTACAAAGAAAAACAATCTCTCAGCTTATTCAAATCCCTTCTTTATTTGGGTTCTTTGTGTCTTAGTGGTGACATGTCAGCTTTATTTACACCTTAAATAAAGCCCATCGACTACTTGATTAACGGTGTTAAAAACTGATTCTTTAGGCATTGGGCATTCATAAGCTCTTTCTCTACCCGCACCACAGGCTCGCGGAGCTTGATCCCATGCACCTCTGGAGATTTGCCTAGGTTAAGCTTAGCAAAACTATTCCCCAGATGGTTTTTAATATACTCGATACTTTCTTTATAGGAGAGATACGGCTAGATTGAGAAATTAAGGTCCTGCTACGTCGATATTCGTCTCTCCCTTTATTCGGGAAATACTATATACGTACCTGAATGGCCTCTTTATGAAAGCTGCTCCAATCTGCTGAGAAGCGTCAAAAAATCTTACACCAAAGCATTGTAAACGATGAGTTGGCATTATCCCCTACCCAAGAATAAATGCCTCAGGCGATATTTTCCTAACAAAGGATGAGCTTAAATCCCCTTCCGGATAGACACAATATTAGCTACATTAATTGCTCTAGTGACCAGAATAATTAAAGAGCTTGCTTAAACTATCCAGAAATCTAAGCGCAAAGCAGTCAACCTGAGGGTATTCGCTTTAACATCTAGCTCTTGGATCAAAAAGCGCATCCTCCCTTCCTAAAGGAATGGGGTGTACTGCTCGAAAAATTTGTTAAATGTAATTTAATACTTAGCTTATAAGCTACGAGGTTGCCCATGTCTTGCTCACCACTGCACCCTATCATCCTAGCCTACTCCTTATTATGGGCTGTTGCCCTTGTAACAGGCTGCAATACGGGACCTAGACTCACCCCAGAAGAACACATCATCCGTGCTAAAGAATACCAAGGTGAAGGAAAAATAAGAGCCACCATTATTGAGCTGAAAAATGCCCTGCAGAAAACACCAGACAATATTGAAGCTCGGGAACTGCTCGGGCGGGTTTACCTAAAAGTGGGTGATGGGGCCGCCGCCGAAAAAGAATTGCGGCAAGCCCTTAAGCTTGGTCTATCCCCCGAAACTGTCGCGGCTCCCCTCAGCCAAGCTAGACTCCTCCAAGGTAAATTTCAGCAGGTACTTGATGATCCGGTCGATCCCCAAGGACTTCCCGAAAAGGAACAGGCTAAACTGCTAGCCCTACGAGGGCATGCCTCTCTTGAATTAGGTGAGCTTGAAAAAGCAGAAAAATTCTATGATTCCGCCCTTTCTATCAGCCCTGATACCCCAGAAGCTGGCTTTGGAAAGGCGCGGATTGCCGCCGCGCAGAACCGCCTGGAGGAGACCCGGAAATGGCTTGACCAAGTCCTCCAAGCTACGCCTAACTTTGCACCCGCCTGGAGCCTGCTAGGCGATCTCGATCGTTTTCAAGGAAATACCAAGGAGGCTGAACAGGCCTATGGGGAAGCCATTACCCACCGCCTTAACAATGCCCCCGATCTGCTCAACCGAGCGTTGGTACGGATTTATCTGGAAGACTATGATGGTGCGGAAAACGATTTAAAAACCCTCAATAGGCGGGCGCCCAATCACCCAGGAGGTGCCTACGCCCAAGGATTACTGCACTTCCAGCAACAAAAATACTCTGAAGCCCTGGCAGCCTTCCAAAAATCCCTGAATCAGAAGCGGGACTACATGCCGGCGGTGTTTTATGCCGGCCTCTCCCACTATATGCAAGGCCAACTTGAACAAGCCGAACGGCACTTAAGCCGGTTCTTGGCTCGCTTCCCCCAATCCGATCAGACTGCAAAGGTACTCGCTGCAGTCCGACTTCGCCGGGGCGACTTTGCCGGTGCTGGATCAGTACTGGAGCCCCTGCTGACACGGCACCCCAGTGATGTGGCAACCCTAGATTTAATGGGGAACGCAGTCCTCGGACAAGGTAAACTTAAAGAGAGTACTTCCTACTTCCAAAAAGTTCTGGCCGAATCCCCAGAGTCCGCCGCCTCTTACATGAAGCTGGGCCTAAGTTTCATGCTCTCCGGGGAACATGAACAGGGTATCGAAAAGCTAGAAAAAGCCATTGCACTAGATTCAAATTCCCAACTACCCCAGGCAGATCTTCTAGTGGTATTGGGTCACTTACGGGCACGGGAATTCGACCCAGCGCTAAAAGCGGCCCAACGGCTCAAGGAAAAGAAGCCGGACAGTTCCCTTCCGCTTAATTTGGTGGCCCTGGCTTATCTAGGAAAAAAAGAAGAGAGCAAGGCCCGGGAGGCCTTTCAACAAGCCCTGGAAATCGCCCCGGGCAATCCTTCCGCCACCCATAACCTGGCGGTATTGGCCCTCCAAAAAGGGGAAATAGAGAAAGCCCGCTCTCTTTATCAACAAACCTTGGAACACCACCCTGGGCACCTCCGTACCTTACTCAAACTTGGTGCCCTGGACTCCCGGCAGGGGCGGATTAAAGAAGCCAAAATCTGGATAGAACAGGCCATGGAGGAAAACCCTCGAGCCTTGGAGCCCCGGTTAATATTGGCCCGCCACTATTTGGCACAAGGCGAACCAGAGCGCAGCCTCGCACTCCTGCAAGGGGTCCAAAGCCGTTATTCCCAATATCCAGCGTTATTGTCCGTCATGGGAACAGCCCAATTGGAGACCAACCAGGCCGCCAGTGCGGTGGGAACTTTCCAGAAATTAGTGGAAGTTCAACCCCAATCGGCCCAAGCCCACTATCTCCTGGCCAAAGCTTACTCCGCGCAAAACCACCGGAATAAGCTCCGGGAAGCGATTGATCAAGCGCTTAAGCTGGATCCCAACCATGCCCTCTCCAAGATCGCCATGATCCGCCTGCTGATGCAGGAGAATAAACCCAAAGAAGCTAATAAGCTGTTCCAGGAGCTGAAGCAAGCTTATCCGGAACATCCAGAGGTATTAGCTCAGGAAGGGTGGTTGGCCATGCGCCAAAACCGGCCTCAGGGAGCAGTAGCAGTCTTTAAGGAAGCGCTGAAGCACTCTCCCACCAGTCAGGTAATTGTCAATCTTGCGCTTGCCCAGTTCCAGGCAGGAAATCAAAATGGGAGCCTAGCGACATTAGAAGATTGGTTGAAAAAGCATCCAGAGGATAGATTGGCGCAATTTAACCTGGCTAACCTTTACATGGCGCTTAAACGGGAGCAAGAGGCAGCATTCGCCTTTGCTAAAGTAGTTGAGCAATCGCCAAACAACGTGGTAGCCCTTAATAATCTGGCCTGGCTGTTGCGGCAAGACGATCCGTCGAAGGCTTTAGAATATGCTGAAAAAGCAATGGAACTCGCGCCTAATACCCCTCCAATCATGGACACCTTGGGAATGTTACTCCTTGAAAAAGGTAAGATAAAACAAGGCTTGCGCCTGCTAAGGAAAGCCTCGGAAAAGGCACCTGAGAACCCAGATATTCGGTATCATTTTGCCCTGGCCCTAGCCCGTAATGAAGAGAACGCGCAGGCCCGGCAAGTGCTTAATGATCTCTTGGATGCGAAACAACCCTTTGCCGAGGAAAAGGAAGCCCATACTCTGCTCCAAGCATTGGATAACTAAAGGGTTTGCGTAAATTGACTAGGTGATAATTGAATAAAAGGTGGCCAGGAGCAACCTCAAATCTCCGCTTTCTAGCTGCCCTCGCTTTCATGGGAATAAAAAAGTGCGGACAAAAAAGCCGGGAATTTTTTAAAGCTCCTGCCCTAGGAAACACCTTCACCTTAGCCAGAGCTTAATCATGGAATACCAGATGGCAGGGATGCTCACCTTTATTATCGCCAGGTATCTCACGAGGCTCTTTAGCCAAAGTTAAGAAAGCAAGAATATAACTAGCGATATCATTATTCTTTACAGATGTGCCCTCCTCAGGGGCAAGAAAATTTATTATTTATCTTTAATACCTTGAGATATAAAAAAATAAATCTCTTGGCATCAAGCTTGCTACATTTTATACATGCTAGTAACACGCTAGTATTTTGGAGCGCTTCATCCGAGACATTGCTTTAATTTAAGCGGTCCATACATAAGGTCAATAGTTTCACCATTATAGCGAGGAGACTGCAGAAATGTTTAAGAAGAAACTAATTACTAGCAGCGTAGGTGCTGCCTTATCACTATCAGTTGCGATGCCGGTCGTTGCAGACACTATTGGCTTCGATTTTGACCAAGATGGCGTTTTCACGCCAGTTGATGGCCTCGATTGGCTTCCGGGCAATGCTCTGGCAGTCGATGCCATACCACTGGCCGATGACAGTACTTTCACAACATTCATTCAATCCGAACTTACCTCAGTGAGCGGTACTGGCGGCGTTACAAATATACCAACTGGAGCTGCGGGGCCATTCGAGATTACTTACGAAATCTCCCTTAACGAGATAGTTGCCGATAGTAACGATATCGACGGAGACGGCATTGCCGACACCGTTGATTTTAACCATAGTGGCGGAACAGTGAATATCTGGTATGATGATTTTAGCGCTGGCACCACCAATGCAGACGGGATAACCGGGAACAGCGGGTTGGGATATGACGATGGCACGCTGATCCTGTCCGCTAGCGTAAATCCAACAATATTGGGTGCTGGTTTTAGCTTAACTGGCGGTTCGGCAAATAATAATATCCAGTCGCTCGATGGTTTCGGAAACAATGATCTGCCGGGAATACGAACGGTGCAAGGTAGCGGAGATGCGACGGTGGAGGCGGCTATCGGCTTCTTTAATCCTACCTTCTTTCAAGGTATCAATAATGATACCATTATCGAGTTTTTGCTGAATGCGACCTTGGAAGATCCCTTTGATAACATTAATCCCGAGCTGTCTGTAGCGGGTAATACCCCGGTCTACGGGCCTGACAGTATCAATGGCTTAGGTCAGGGGCCTGAAGATTTTCACTTTGAGGCTGATGCCAATTCAAGCTTCAACACCCAAGCTGTTCCTGAGCCGGCGAGTATTGCCCTCCTGGGTATTGGCCTTAGCTTGATTAGTGTTAGCCACATTAGGCGGCGCCGTAAGCTCGCCTGATTTCTAAAAAGGGAGTAATTAAGGGGGAGCATTAGATAGAGATAGGGGGGCGGCTTCCAGCTACCCCCTATTTTTATTTCCCCCGTACCTGGCTTCCAGAGGGCCACGTAGAAATGCAATAGCGTAGATACTAGTTTGCTTATTGCATTCCAAATGTTTGTTGAACTCTGCCTAGTATGCTAAAAATTGGTGGGGAAACTATGCGAGGTCCGAAACCTAAAAGTGCGTGCTCTACAGGCCGCCGTTTAGAACATGCTGTCGCCCCGTTCAAGATCTAATTCATCCGGCAGCAAGGCTACCATCTCCAACTGATTTGGAACCGCGTTCTGTTCATCTACGGCTATGCGCCCTTTCTAGATACAAAACACAGATACTCCTCAGTCACTTCACTTATACAGCCGCTCATCCGCCCACAAGGCGTGCACTGTCACCACGCCATTCTCCACTTTGCCCATCAACCCCAAATAGTGTCTCCCCACATGGGCCGTTTTTGCTCCCCACTTGCGATCACCCATCTCATCAATGGCCAACACTCCACAGATCGCCGGCGCGGTTAACTCCTCTGCTTCAGGGGCCAGTTCGATAGGAAGACGTTGAATCATGAGAGTAATATCTACAGCATTTCCCGTTTAGGTCGACACTTTAGTCTGGAGAATAAAGAAGCCCATCGCGCCTTTGCGTATGAGGTTAGTCCCGGATGCCCACATGCCCCAAATAGGCTTTGGCCTGCTCTGGCGTAAGGGTGTGGAGGGCCTGAGCGAGGGCCTCATATAAGGCTTTTTTGGTTCGCGCTTGGGCTTTTCGGAGCCGGTGTTTCACCTGGGACCAGGCCATTTCAATGGGGTTAAGATCAGGGGAGTAGGGAGGTAAATAAAGGAGTTCAGCACCGGTTTGCTCAATGAGTTCAGCGACCCCCTCGACGTGATGGGCGGCGGCATTATCCAAAATCACACACTGGCCTGGTTTGAGTTGGGGGCACAAGAAATGCTCTAAGAAATAGAGAAAGACGGCCCCGTTTAAAGTGCCCTCAAAGCACATGGCCGTGACCAGCCCCGGGGAGGAAAGCGCCCCGAGGGTGCTAATGCGTTGCCCCCGAGAAGTGGGTTTTTCCCCATAGGCCCGCTGACCTTTGGGAGCCCAACCGTATTCTAAAGTCAGGTTTAACACCGCCCCCATTTCATCGAGAAAAATCAGCTCTTCGGGGGCATACGCGCAGAGGCGTTCTTGATGGGCGGCCCGCTGTCGTTGGACCGGCTCGCTCTCGCGCGTGGGCTCATAGAACGTCTTTTTTTTCGCGTGAGGTTCAGCCGCTTCAACGCGCGGTCCATAGCACTTCGGCTCATCGATACCCCAAAGTGGCGCTCATAGCGTTCACACAGCTGCACCAGCGTTAACTCCGGCCGCGCCTTGAGCCACGCTCGGATTTGAGCCCCCCCGGCTTCATCGACCTTCGGCTCCACCCAGCCCCCCATCGGCTCCGGAGCAATGCGCTCACGTTCCTGGTAGCGCTTCCACCACCGCTTGAAGGTCCTCACCGAAACCAAAAACCGTTTCGCCACCGCCTCCTGGCTCAGTTCTCCCTGCTCATAGCAGGTGATCAGTTTTTGACGTAAATCATTCGAGTAAGGGGCGGGCATTTTCACTTCCTCCTAGCTCACTGGGTATTCAATAGATAAAAAGCTAACCTCTCCCCCTTGTCGTGTCAACTTAAACGCGCATAGCAATAATAGCCTTCACTCCTTTCATTATATTCCATTCCCTCCTTTAGCAACAAAGTACAAAGACGAACACAGTATTCACACCTGCAATGGTTGAAGGTGGCCGACAAATACCACCCGGTCAAATCATCAAAGTACCGCTTGTAGGCTGAGCAGCGATACTTTTGACGGGCTGGCTACATCTGAGCAAAACTCTTTCGCTTGATGATCGCTTTCGAGTGGCGGTGCGGGCAATCAATGCCTTCGGGCAGTGTAACTCGCGGACTGTTTCATAGCATTTGCTGTCGTTAAGCAAATTCTGAAGCTTTATTAGGGAGTTATCGGTTGGCATCTATGCTCGTTAGAGGAATCGGCACGCTATAATAACTCAGTTGACTGGAATCCATATTAAGTCTCCTGTATTATTGCCATGAGCTAATGCCTTCCCATTGAACCGGGTACGGGGGCAGGAGAGCTTTTGCACAGGGCTAAAGGAGTAGGGTATGTTCTGGCATAGGGCCTGAATATCACTGGTGGCATTCCCCGGGGCAAATCGGTTCGGTGAGGGAAACAGCTCTAGCCGTGCCCTACGTGCCCTAGAAGATGGACCGGCTAGAGCACTGGTGCAAAACCCCCCCTTACCCTTCAATGAGGCGAACGAGGTGCGCCCTCATGCGGTCGCAGAACCGCCTTCAAGCGTCTCGCCGGCGGTGGAAAAATTTTTCCGATCTCACCGTCCCACCCCGCAGTCAGCTAGCCGGCGGCGCCGCGCCGGGTTCGGGTGTGGCTGGAACTCTTTATGATGTTACGTCAATATTGGCGAGCATGGTCAAACAGACCTCTGCCCACTACCCCAAACGGGAGACGCTACCAGTTTTTATGTCCAGTAACAACAAAGCACAGTTAATCATGGGACGATTTTACAATCTGAAGCTTCTTAAGTATGAACCATAAATTAGCTGTTAGCTAACAGTACCAATTATACCCTAGTTGTCTGACCGCTGTCAGATTTGCGGCTCATTTCAACAAGCAATAGGGAATTGCTGAAACAAGCGCCCCCCTATCAAGATACCCGTTCTTAGACTATAAAACTGCGTTCTCAAATGAACATAGCTGATCATCGTAAGCGTATTCTCTTTGTAGCCGAGGCGGTAACTTTAGCGCATGTTACCCGATTGGCGGAACTGGCCGGAGGTCTCGATCTCAAACGTTATGAGATTTTTTTTGCTTGTGATAATAGTTCCAAATATTTCCATCCCCAACCAACCTTTACCCATTTCAACATCCACAGCATTTCCCCGAAGCTCTTCAGGAAGGCTTTGGAAAAGGGTTCTCCCCTCTACAATTATGAAACCCTAAAAGGCTATGTGCAGGAGGATCTCCGTATTCTGGATAAAATCAAGCCGGATTTGGTAGTTGGTGACTTTCGGCTATCGCTGGCAGTCTCAGCACCCCAACGAAAAATCCCCTACGCTGCCGTCACTAACGCCTACTGGAGTCCCTACTATATAGAGAGGTGGGCACCATTTCCGGAACACCTTTTGGGCCGTATTTTGGGCGTGACTATAGCTAGTGCCCTGTTCAGGTTAGCGCAACCGATCGTATTTGCACGACACGCCAGAGCGATGAATCGACTGCGGGAAACCAACGGGCTGCCGCCACTAGGTGATTTACGCCACGTCTATACGCATGGCGATTATACATTGTATTTGGATGTGCCTTCGTTGGTACCTATCGTCAACGCACCTTCTAACCATTACTACCTGGGTCCGATCGTAAAAGCGCCATCGATAAGCCTACCAGACTGGTGGGATGAAGTACCGGCCGATCAACCCTGTGTTTATGTATCATTCGGCTCTTCCGGAGCAGTAGAAAAGCTATTGGAAGTAATCAAAGGTTTGTCAGAGATACGCCCCCCGCTTTTCTTGATGATATCAACAGCAGGGAGAACTGAAATAAATTTTACTTCGAAAAACATCCGGGCAGCATCATATATTCGGGGCTCAGACGCAGCACGGCTCTCTCAGTTAGTGATCAGCAATGGCGGCACTACGGCTGGCTACCAAGCGCTAGCTGAGGGGGTGCCCGTACTGGGAATTCCCTCGAATATGGATCAATATCTAGCGCAGATGGCCATTACTAAGGCAGGCGCAGGCAGACTGCTACGGGCTGGTAAAGTAAACGCACTTGCCGTGCGCAATGCGTCATCGGAAATACTCAACTCAACAGGTTATTACACTACCGCCCGCCGCCTCGCTGCCGAATTCACTCACTACGATGCGATAAAGAATTTTTGTGCATTTGTCGATAAAGTGCTGACCAAATAATACATAGAAAAAACTATTCCACCAAATTAAGAAGGAAGATTCTTCGTAATGCGCAAAATTACCGCTGGTCCAATCATGGTATTTTTAGGTCTACTCATCCTAGCGCTAGTTCCGGGAGTGGGAATCGTGAACCTGCTCTTCAACCGTTTACCTCTGGGTGATTTCCGCGGCATCGTCCTGTTTTTTGCAAGCATCTTTCTTGTTTATGCATTTGCTATCTTGCTCTACCGAATCTTTTTGCATTACATGCCAATCAAAGAAGGTTATATAGAAGAAGGCTCGCCCGAGGAGTTTAACTATCATGTCTACGTGCTATTCTACCTTATTCTATTTTATCCTCTAATCAGAAATTATTTCATACCAACACCTCTCATGCGCATACTGTATCTAGCTTTGGGCACTAAGCTCGGCAGCAATACCTATAGTGCTGGCGTGATTCTCGACCCGCCCTTGACCGAGGCGGGTACCAATACTATTATCGGCCACGATGCCGTTTTGTTTTCCCATGCCATTGAAAGTAGACGCCTGTCACATGCTAGGATTAAAATTGGTAATAATGTTACCATCGGTGCCAAATCGATCATCATGGCCGGCGTAACCATTGAGGACGGAGCTATCGTGGCGGCTGGTGCGGTAGTTAAGAAAAGCACCCATATCGGCCCTGGCGAGCTCTGGGGGGGTAATCCCGCCAAACGGCTACGTACTCAACAGAAGTTTGATACCTCCAGCATATAAGATAGAAACATTTATTCTAGTTTCTCTTAACCAAGCAGTGATAAATCAGGAAGGCGCCCAACATACTGCCTAGCGATGGAAGTGATGTTTCACGCTGTATTTAGCCGTCCTCGCTGACAACAAAAGGCCCGCTAGTTGATCTTTCAATAATCGGGCAGGACTCGCTGATGCAGCAATATCAAAAAATTTGACACTTATAGTCTGCTGCCATTCCACGTTTTTTGGATTAGGCGCTACGCCACCACACCTATCAGCAAAACCCAACGTACACTGTTATAGACAAACTCCTTAGCGACCGTTTAACATGCCCTTAAGTACGGACATCTGGCCGCTGCCTCAAAGCTTATAAACTCAATAATACGTTTTCAATCCCTTCGTTTTCCCCCCACGGGAGTAAGATTAAGTATCTATTCTTCTACCGAATTGAGAATTAGGAACAACCCCCGCAGCCCACCTTAAAGGTTTTTTGAACATAAACACCTTTTCAATCCTATTCCTATCAATCATGGCGGACGATAAACCCTTATATCCAATCTAGCACAGCAATGATTGGCATTGAACTTCCACTCTCAAAAAAATTAGTTACTGTGTACCAACATATCATCATTTACATCAACCCATGAAAGCAAGGCTATCCGAAATGCCTATTAAATATTTGCTGCTCCTATTAACTCTATTGCTCGGCAATATGCCGGAATTACAGGGAGCAACCAGAGAGTCGGTCACAGTAAAACCTTTAGTAGAATTGACAGAGTTTCCTGAGGTCACCGCACCAGCAGAAGTTATTACCCTAAACGATAGCCGCATCAGTGCTGAGGTGACCGCTGTTATCGTCGGTTTTTCTGCTGAGGTGGGCCAAATAGTAGATCCAGGAACCCCTTTAGTACAGCTTGAAAAAGCGGATCTAGAACTCGCACTCAAACGGGCTGAGGCGACGCTGGCATCACTTGAGGCCAGACAGGCTTTAGCCCAACGCCAGCTAACCCGCGCGCAATCCTTGGCCAACCAAAAGTTAATCACGGAAGAAATGCTTAATCAGCGCCAAACGGAGCTAAAGGTTAGCAAAGCTGAAATGGCGGTCCAGCGCATTACTGTAGAGCAGCTGCGGCTGGATCTTGAAAAGACGGTGATCCACGCTCCGTTCAAGGCCATCGTTGTGGAACAGCTAAGTCAAATAGGCGAGCTAGCGATGCCAGGTACTCCACTTATCCGCATTCTAGATGCAGAACGAATCTTGGTCTCCGCTAAACTACAACCCCGCGATACTCTCTCCTTACGCAATGCGGGTACCGTGGAGTTTGTAAATGGGAATGACCGCTACCCAGTTAAGCTCCACAGGATGATACCTGCCCTAGACCTCCGTCAGCGAAGTCAGGAAGTACGTCTACGCTTCATCGATATGCCGGCCCTTATTGGTACGACGGGGAATCTTATTTGGCGCCCTCAAGCTCCCCATCTACCTGCCGATCTGCTAGTTCGACGCGGCGGCATGATGGGGATCTTCGTATTAGCTAATGGACGGGCAAAATTTGTAGCTTTACCTGGTGCCCAGGAAGGCAAACCCGCTAAGATCGACCTGCCCAGGGATACGCCTGTCATCGTAGATGGTCGCTTTATTGTCCAAGATGGCGATACTGTTCGAGTCCAAAATCTTTCCGATTGAAATAGACTCTAGCTTGGCTTAGCAAGGAATATTCTCGACAAAAATGCTTGCCCGTTTCTTCCATAATCATGTATTGGCCAATCTGACCTTTACGCTAATACTCACTGCAGGTGCCCTTGCCTACATCCACCTGCCTAAGGAACAAAATCCGCCGGTGAATTTTAACTGGGTACACATCAGTACAGCCTTCCCAGGGGCCTCCGCGGAAGATGTGGAGAAACTGATTACCGAGCCGCTGGAAGAGGGGCTTCGCCAAGTCCAAGACATCCGGTTTTCCTCCAGTACTAGCCGAGAAGGTTTGTCGCTTATCCTGGTGCGATTTCAAGACATCGATAACCGTACCTATGATAAACGCCTCAATGACCTGCGCCGGGAAGTGCAGAATAAGGCGGATCAAGAACTGCCAAAAGCCGCTGAAGAACCTGAATTCTTCGAGCTAACCACGGCCAACATGTTTCCTGCCGCCATGATCTTGGTCAGTGGAGCTGCTGATGATGAGGTGTTGCGGCGCAATGCCCGGATCATCCGCGAAGACTTAGAGCGCATCCCTGGCATAGAAAACGTAGGTACAATAGGCCTGCGGGAACCGGAACTGCAGGTGGAGTTTTCGCCAGAGCGACTACGGGCCGTGGGGGTGACCCCTGCCGACTTAGCTGAGACGGTCGCTGCCTATTTTCAAGACATTGCTGCAGGAAACGTCCGCCAAGCCAATCAGCAATGGCTAGTGCGAGTAGTCGGCACCCACAGTGATCCCCATGATTTAGGTCAGTTCCCTCTCAAAACGGCTCATGGCCAGATTTCCATTGATAGCGTCGCGACTGTGAGCCGGGGGCGGGAGAAACCGGAAGAATTAGTCCGCCATCACGGCAAGCCGGGGGTATTGCTAATCATAGACAAGAAGAGCAGCACTGGCTCTCTGGAATTCATTAAAAACCTTAAAGCTTACATTACTTCCCATAATGAGATCAGCCGCGAGAGCGGTGTCAAACTGGTCTTGGTGGATGATCAGACGCCCCGCACCGAGGCCGCATTGCGGATCATGGAGAACAATGCGGCGTTAGGCTTAGTACTCGTAACACTAACCACCTGGGTATTTTTCGGATCACGCATCTCGTTTTTCATCGGAATCGGCATTCCCTTTACCCTGGCGGGGACCTTTTTGGTGCTTTATGTTCTGGGAGAAAGCCTTAATATCTCTGTATTTCTGGGGGTAGTCATTGCTCTCGGCATGCTGGTGGACGATGCGGTGGTGGTAGTCGAGGCTATTTATTATTGTTTGCAGCGGGGGGCAGCCCATATGGCTGCGGTGGTCCAGGGGCTTTCGGAAGTCACCGCTCCCGTGGTGACTTCGGTATTGACTACCATCGCCGCTTTCCTCCCTCTTATGCTAACCCCAGGGCTCCTAGGCAAATTTATGTTTGTCATTCCACTGGTAGTGACTGTGGCCCTGGCCGTCAGTCTGCTTGAGGCCTTCTGGATGTTACCAGTACATATCATGGGCTCGAAAATCGGTACCCACAACCCTTCTCCTCTACAACATTACCGGGTACGTTTCACTCACTATTTGCGGGTTAAGTATACTCAGGGCCTGATCCACCTCCTAAGACGACCTAAGCGTTCCCTGCTGGCCATACTATTGTTTATCGGCGCTTTCGGTGTATTGGCAAGCAACTGGGTACGGGCTGATTTCTTTGCAGCCGACCCCATTCGATTATTTTATGTGAACGTGGAAATGGCACCCAATACTCCCTTGGACGAGACTCTTCGTTTAATCGAAGTATTAGATACAAAGGTGAGAAGACATATCAAGCCAGAGGAATTGCGCCAAACCGTAGGCTATGCAGGCATGATGTTCACAGGCACAGAAGTCCTATCGGGCGACCAGTATGGCCAAGTCGTCGTCAGTTTAAAGCCACAGGAGGGACAACTACGCAGCGTCGACGAAACGATTGAAACCATGAGAAAAGACCTCGTTAATACACCGGGACCGGTGCGGGTTTCCTTTCTCCGCATCTCCGAGGGGCCTCCAGTTTCTAGACCAATCAGCATTAAGGTGCGCGGTGATGATTTAGAGAGGCTTCACCAAGCGGTAGCTGCCTTGGAATCGATTTTGCGTAACCTCCCCGGAGTGAAAGACATCACCAGCGATAACATTCCTGGCAAGCTGCAACTTAACTTGCATCTGGATGGGGATGCTATCAAGCGTTCCGGTTTAGACCCTGCTTCCGTCACCCATATTATCCGACTACTGTTTGATGGGGAGATTGTAGCCAGCACCCGCAAACAGGGTGAAAAACTGGAAGTACGCGTGCGCGCCAAGCGAACGTCAGTACCCGATATCGATACCGTACTCAGGCAACCAATTGCCTTACCCGATGGCGGCGAAATCGCCTTAGGTCAGCTAGTCAAGGTGGATAAAGGTCTAGGGCAGGTAGCGATTCGGCACTATAATTTTCGACGCACCATCACCTTGGAAGCCGACATTGACCGGAAAGTGACGGATATAGTGGCCGTTAATCGCCATATTCAACAAGAATGGGAAAACCTGCGCGCCCGTTTTCCCGGCATCGACCTGGATTTCTCCGGAGCATTTGAAGATATTCAAGAAAGTATACAGGCTCTCGCCCTGCTGTTCCTGTTAGGTATCGGGTTGATTTACATCATCCTAGGGACCCAGTTTCGCAGCTACTGGCAACCCCTGATGATTCTCGCCGCCGTGCCTATGGCTTTTACCGGTGTATTGTTTGGGTTAATAGTGACGAATAATCCGCTGAGCCTCTATACTCTTTATGGCGCTGTAGCTTTAACCGGCATTGCCATAAATGCAGCGATCGTGCTAATCGTAGCGGCCAATGACCGCTTAAATCAGGGTATGAGCGTATTGCATGCTGCAATTTATGCCGCCCGCCGGCGCCTGATTCCCATATTGATTACTAGCCTTAGCACCATCGCCGGTTTGTTTGCCCTCGCCATCGGTCTAGGTGGCCAATCATTGCTATGGGGGCCCATGGCCTCAGCTATCGTCTGGGGCTTAGGAATCTCCACCTTGTTAACTCTTTTTGTAATTCCTCTGTTATATCGAATGTTTATGACCAATAAGGACAAAGGCAAAGCGGTTGCTGGTACCTGAGAATATCTAGACCTCAATCTCACCTTCTCCCACCAGGGGAAAAAGAGCTATAATTCCTGAAATTGGTATAAGTATAATGCCGCCGAAACATACCCTCAGCTCACCATCAACCGCTCAATAGGCAACCGCACCGACCGGGCTTTGGGGGCAGACCCTGCCCCTATCCTTCCCATCACCATAGCCCGCTGACTGATTTCCGGTGAAATTAATTGTTCCAATTGAGACGAAAGCTTCTCAGCTAGGCGTAGGCTAGACTCATTTTTTGAAAACTCCACTCCATCTCGGATATAGGTGCTAAAAATGAGCGGTGTCATCTCCGGCTGAAGCCGTAAATTCAGCTGGGTAGCTGTAAGCCAAAAGCGCTGCCAGGCTCTTCCAGCGGCAATATAATCGTCAATGGATTGGGGCGTTTTTTTAGCAATAATCAGAAAATGGGCAGCGCAGGCAATACTGGGAATAAAATCAAGCTGTACCCGTGGCAATAGCGTCCCTCCCAGATAAGTGTTTAAAAACTTTACACGGCTCCAGCTTTTCATTGCCCAGCGCATAAGCTGTACCCCCACGGGATCGAGGCCCACGGCCTGGTCTGGAATGCGGTCCTCGCTGAACTGGGTATTCCATTCGATTACCTTTCGATGGACCTCATAAGCTTCGGGCGTTGTTAGCCGCAGTTTCCCATTCATAAACAGCAACTGGGCGACCTTCAGCCGGATTCCTAAGCCCCCAAGCCAGTAAATGGAAAACGCAGGTTTCGCCGAGTCCTCCAGGGCATTCTTCTCCCGAGGGGTGAGGGAACGCATGGACAGGGCTCGGCGCTGGGTAGCACGGACAGGAATATAGGGCCACAGGGGATCCGGGCGAATGGTAGCGTCAGGAACAAAACGAACCTCGAACTTGGGATGGGTTTCGGCAGCCTCAAGCTCCCGTTGAATATCCGTGCGAAAACCATATCGGGTCGCCGCAATAGCCATGCTCTCCAGCAACGCGCCGACGGAGAGCTGGCTGGCATGACCTTCCAAGTCATACACACAGTAATCCCGAGTATCAAAGCCATGGATAACGACATGATGCGGATCTTTAATTTCAAAGCGCCAGGGTTGGGTGTTATCGCCACTGGGTGCCCACCGGGCCATATCCAAAATGGCTTCAATCTCAGTGTTGCTTTTAGGCGACGCTGCAGTTGGCATTTCATGAGAGAGCTGGGTGAGCATTCGATAACCCATTTTACGCTTGAAGACCTGGATCGGATTGCGATTGCCAGCAGGAAGCCATCCCAGATGCCACTTACCCCGATAGGCGTCATACTGATGATAGCGGGGAGCTGACCGTATAGGCCCTCTTCCAAGGAGGATCTTCAATGCTTCTGCTCCAGTGACTCCTGCACATAGTTGGCAGCCCATAGCTGTCGAGGGACCGCGACGAGCAGCCAAGTCAAGTCGTGAAGGATCCACTAGATAAGAGCGATGGAATGCTTTGGGCGCTAACCCAACGAGGAAGTTTACATATTGCTGCTCAATGGGTATGCCTTCTAAACGAAAGTATTCCTCAAAGGTCATGTGCCCCGGCATAAACACTAAATAGGCTGTCCCCATTCCAATGGGTGCCGCCGTGATTGCTGGTATGCCAAGCTCTGCACAGCGAGCAAAAACCAGAGCCCTCATATCCAGCACAAAGAAATCAAAACCATCGACGAAAAGGTCCACACCCTTGAGGAAGGCATCCATATTGTCCTGATTAATGCCTGCAGGAAATAGGGCCAGATCTAACTCTGGATTGATATCTCGTGCCAGCTGAGCCACTACATCAACCTTGGGTTGGCCTATCGTGCTTACTGTGGCACCCACTTGACGATTGAAATTAGGAAGCTCAAAGGTATCAAAATCAGCAACATGGAAAGCACCGATGCCTAAACGCGCAAGGGTTAATAGGTGAGCGCCCCCCACCCCTCCCATCCCCGCAATGGCTACTTTCTTAGTACGGAGTATCTGCTGTTCCCATTCGCTTAGCCAACCGATATTTCGGCTGAAGGCTTCTTCAAACACAAATGAGGAGCTTTTATCCTGATCTCTACCGCCCACTTCAGTCAAAATTTCATCTTCTTCCATATTTGTTATCTGCCAACTTATGATGGTCTGGCTAGCCCAGGTAATTCATGAGATCACCACAAAAACAAGGAATACATTAAAGGATCAAAAACTTAATAGATAAAAATAATCGGATTCATTAGCAATCAGTCTCTCCATTAGCCTCTCTCCATGGACTCAGATTCCTTCACTTTCGTGCCCTTGGTATCTTATAACGAAAAAGCCAAGCCAAGAAATTTTTAACCTATAGCGTTTCCCGAACAAATGAGATACGAATTCAATCTAGCAGAACCTTGCATTCTCAATATAAAGGAAACGCTATAAGCGACAAAAATATGACTTTTTGCTCATTCTATTTTTTTGACCACTTTTGGATTTCAAAAACGTGCTGCACTTCTCTATAACGCGCCATTGGAATGCCTAAATTATAAGTGAATAGCAGTGGGGTTGGTTGCACTGTAAAATAAGCCACTCTACCCATAAAGGGTTTTTTCCAACTACTTCTGCGTTCTTTAATATTACCGCCGAAAATTGCCCATTTTAATGAGACCTCTTAGTAAAGGGAGTTGGAGGATTTATTATGCACTCTTCTTGCGCAGGTAGCACGAGCACCGAAAGCAGGCTAGTTGATGTATTTTCGAACTATTTTGAAGTCACCCCCGCAAACACATCTAAACTTCTTGAAACCGTATACCGTTTACGGTACCAAGTTTATTGCGTAGAAACTGGATTTGAAAACCCCTGGCAGTTTCCGGATAGATTGGAGAATGATGAATTCGATAAATACTCAGCCCACAGCCTTCTCAGACATCAGCGGACAGGGAGCTTTGCGGGTACCGTTCGCCTAATCCTGCCCCGAAAAGACGTCGAAAAATGTTTTCCTGTCCATGAGATAAGCTCTCTTCCCTTATTCCTTAATCATAAGCAGTTTCCTCGGGCAAAAGTAGCCGAAGTTTCTCGCTTTGCGATTTCTAAAGAATTTAGGAAACGTTTTGGAGAATTTATTTCACCAAGTGCCGCTTCTGATTACTATGAGACTTACATAGATGAGCGTCGGATTATACCGCATATTACCCTAGGGTTAGTTGCCGGGGCAGTAAAGATGAGTGCTGAAAATGGAATACAACATTGGTTTTGCGTGGTAGAGCGCTCTTTTCTACGTCTTTTATCAAGATACAGTTTATATCTAATGCCATATGGACCAGCCATAGATTATCACGGCAAGCGTCAGCCTTGTTATGTTCACCTGGATCAATTTCTGGAAAGGGCACGCAAAGAACGTCCCGATGTTTGGGAATTAATTACTCACAATGGCAAAAACTGTCCTTAAGACAGTTTTTGCCATTCAAACTCGTCTCTATATGCCGACAATGAAATTGCTTTTAATACATAAACCGATTTTTTTTGGCCTCATATTTTTAAGTTATTAATTTTTAAGTGTTTTTATATTCCTGCCTTAAAACTGGCACGAATTTTAACTTGGAATTTTCAAAAGGTTACGAAGGGGTCATCGGAAAGTGGGATAAATAATACATAAGCCTAATATTTTAACAAAAAAATAACGTCTGCATTTAGAGACATATTTTATGACTATAAAACTTAAATTACTTAATATTCCTGTTTCCTAATTATATAATTTAATAATTTTATTAACCTTAATCAATAATGGCATTATATTTGCTTTGCTTAGCCGGATATTTATAAAAGTAGTAGAGCTGCACTACATATCAACAATCTTTATGCATACCTGCGGACTATAAGCAGCGAGTTCCATTGTTTCCATGCCACGCATACCCTCAAGGGGAAGGATGCCAATGTCACTTTTTACTTACTGCCCAAGTGCATATCAACCAAAATTTGATAATGAATCCGAATTGCTTCATGTCCACAAGCTCTTTCAAAAATACTTCGAAGTTTTAGAAGCAGACACTCCAAAGCTTATTGAGCAGGCCTTTAATCTACGCTATCAAGTTTATTGCCTTGAAAACCCGTTCGAAAATGCATCCTGTTTTCCAAACAAAATGGAAATGGATCACTACGATCAATATTCTATCCATGCCCTCATCCGCTATCGCGATACGGGAGAAGCGGTAGGCACTGTCCGATTAGTTCGGCCGAATTCTTCTGGCCATAGAAATGGATTTCCCATGGAACCCTGCTGCAGCACATTGCTTACTAATATTCCTAGAGAAATGCAAATTTCATCACATCATTCACCTGCAGAAATTTCTCGATTTGCAATATCTAAGAATATTAGACAGCGAGTTATAAAAATGGCATCTGCAACAAAAGCTGGACACTCCAAAGAAGAAAAGTACAACAACACTCGCCTAGATCGCCTATTGTATTCCCATCTCACCCTAGAGTTAGTTGCCGCTGCAATGCATTTGAGCGATAAGCATGGAATTACACACTGGTATTCTTTGGCTTCGCCAGCTCTATTTAGAACTTTGAGACGCTTTGCAATTCGCTTGACACCGATTGGTTCGGCAATCGAACATCGCGGGATCCGACTACCTTGTATCGATAATCTTGAAACGCTGTTAAGAAGGGTCTATAAGAACCAACCTGATGCTTGGAAGATTTTAACCAATCATGGAGCGATTTGGCCGGAGTCTAAACGTAATTACATCGAGGAATATACGAAAGTAGCAAGAAAGCTCACTATGGTGCCCCAACCTCAAATTGCTAGCGCATAAGATAACTTTTATTAATCATGGCGCAACTCATGAAAAGGGGCTTTTAGATTTTAATGGAGTTCCATCTAAATGAGAACCGCTAAAAAAACTCCATAATTACGTAAGTTAATATTTTGTATACGTATTTTTAGATAATCAGTCATCAGTAGTCGAGGTGGTACAGAGGCTGTTGATTAACATTCTCCTTAGCCTGAAACCCGGAAGTTTCCTGTGGCAGACAGACAAAGATCATGCAGAAGAATATACAGATTAAGGTGCTGCCGGCGGCCATATTTTCAATACCGTGATCACGACCCCCACTGCTGTCACCGTAAGCCCAAAAGACCAAATCATAAAACGGTCAATACGTCGGGTCAGTGCCTCTAGGCGCTGATCGACTTGCTCAAAGCGTTTACAGCATTTCCCGTTTATGTCGACACTTTAGTCTGGAGAATAAAGAAGCCCATCGCGCCTTTGCGTATGAGGTTAGTCCCGGATGCCCACATGCCCCAAATAGGCTTTGGCCTGCTCTGGCGTAAGGGTGTGGAGGGCCTGAGCGAGGGCCTCATATAAGGCTTTTTTGGTTCGCGCTTGGGCTTTTCGGAGCCGGTGTTTCACCTGGGACCAGGCCATTTCAATGGGGTTAAGATCAGGGGAGTAGGGAGGTAAATAAAGGAGTCAGCACCGGTTTGCTCAATGAGTTCAGCGACCCCCTCGACGTGATGGGCGGCGGCATTATCCAAAATCACACACTGGCCTGGTTTGAGTTGGGGGCACAAGAAATGCTCTAAGAAATAGAGAAAGACGGCCCCGTTTAAAGTGCCCTCAAAGCACATGGCCGTGACCAGCCCCGGGGAGGAAAGCGCCCCGAGGGTGCTAATGCGTTGCCCCCGAGAAGTGGGTTTTTCCCCATAGGCCCGCTGACCTTTGGGAGCCCAACCGTATTCTAAAGTCAGGTTTAACACCGCCCCCATTTCATTGAGAAAAATCAGCTCTTCGGGGGCATACGCGCAGAGGCGTTCTTGATGGGCGGCCCGCTGTCGTTGGACCGGCTCGCTCTCGCGCGTGGGCTCATAGAACGTCTTTTTTTTCGCGTGAGGTTCAGCCGCTTCAACGCGCGGTCCATAGCACTTCGGCTCATCGATACCCCAAAGTGGCGCTCATAGCGTTCACACAGCTGCACCAGCGTTAACTCCGGCCGCGCCTTGAGCCACGCCCGGATTTGAGCCCCTCCGGCTTCATCGACCTTCGGCTCCACCCAGCCCCCCATCGGCTCCGGAGCAATGCGCTCACGTTCCTGGTAGCGCTTCCACCACCGCTTGAAGGTCCTCACCGAAACCAAAAACCGTTTCGCCACCGCCTCCTGGCTCAGTTCCCCCTGCTCATAGCAGGTGATCAGTTTTTGACGTAAATCATTCGAGTAAGGGGCGGGCATTTTCACTTCCTCCTAGCTCACTGGGTATTCAATAGATAAAAAGCTAACCTCTCCCCTTTGTCGTGTCAACTTAAACGCGCATAGCAATATTCATGGCCTCCTGGAAGGCCTCAAATCGCTTATCCATTTGCTCTTGTTGGGCTTCAAAACGCTTGTCCATGTGCGTCTGAAGGGTCTCAAAACGCTTATCCATCTGCTCAAGCACAGTTTGAATAAGCGCTCGCTGGTGTTTGAGTTCCTCCTCCACCCGTACCATCCGCTCCAGCAGTTCCTTGTCCCGCGGCGCTGAGGGCGGGGTAAGTTCCAGTTCATCCAGCCACTCGCGCAGGTGGTCTTTAATGAATTCGATGTCTTCCTGGGCCAGGGTCATGGCAATGTCAATTTAAATTCGGCTTTTAGCCGCAAATGCACGTTAATAAACGCTCATAAAACCATAAGCTTCAAAGCATAACATGACTTCAGGGATCAAACATGTCGGAGGAGATCAAGGATCCTCAATTACGCATTTCATATTTATCGAGTAAGGCATATAAGGTAGGACGGGTCACCCCCAGCAGTTCAGCTGCACGGGATAGATTGCCGTTTACGAGCGTAACGGCTCGGGTTAGTGCCTCGCGCTCAGTATGCTCCCGTATTTGGCGCAGGTTTAGAGACATAGTCTTCTTTTCCGAAGGAGTGGGGAGATCCAAATCTTCTACAGTGATACGGTTCTCCTCTGCCATAACCACCGCCCGTTTTATGCAGTTTTCCAGTTCTCTGACATTACCGGGCCACGTATAGGCCTCGATAGCCCTAAGGGCATCGTCCGAAAAACCCCGAACTGCTTTACCATGGGCCTGGGCAAAACGGTCGAGCAACGCCCGCCCAATAACCGCCGCATCACCTGGGCGTTCACGTAGAGGTGGAAGAGTTACCGTGACTTCAGCGATTCGATAATAAAGATCTTCCCGGAAGCGGCCCTGGAGAATGAGCTTCTTCAGATCCTGGTTGGTCGCACAGACCACCCGTACATCTACAGGGATTTCTTCACGGCCACCCACCCGTTCGATTACCCGTTCCTGGAGAAAACGTAGCAGCTTAGCTTGAAGGCCTAGAGGCAGATCCCCGATCTCGTCCAGAAATAATGTCCCCCTATTGGCATATTCAATTTTGCCCCGGGTCTGCCGCACAGCCCCGGTAAAGGCACCCTTTTCATAACCGAAAAGCTCACTCTCTAAGAGGTTCTCCGGAATAGCGGCACAGTTAATAGCCACGAAGGGTTGACTGCTGCGCTGGCTCAGCTGGTGTAAGGCCCGGGCAATGATTTCTTTTCCTGTACCACTTTCACCCAAAATAAGGGTGGTCACATCCGTAGGGGCAATCTTTTCAACGGCACGGCATACCTTTCTCATCTCAGGGCTAACCGCAATCACTCCTTCCAAAGAGGAAGAGTTGACCTGCCGTAAGCGCCGGTTTTCCATCTCTAGCTCATAGAGCCGATAAGCCCGGTCAATGGTTAGCTTGAGAATGTCAGGGTCGATAGGCTTGGAATAAAAATCGTAGGCACCTTCTCCCACCGCCTGCACCGCATGTTCCCGGCTATCATTTCCGGTAATCACAATAATCTTGGTATGGGGCGCTAAGGCCAAAACCTCCCGCAGAATGGCCATACCTTCGCTAACTCCACCGGGATCGGGAGGCAGGCCGAGATCTAAAGTCACTACCGGAGGTTCATGACGGCGCACCAAAGCAATCGCTCCCTGGCGATCTTCGGCAGTTCCAATTTCATAGTCACAAAAGGACCACCGCAGTTGGCTTTGCAAGCCAAGATCATCTTCCACGATCAACAGATTCTTCTTCTTGCTGCTCATGAAACCGCCTCTTTCACCTCCTCTATCTGAGTTCTACCTACTTCGCCCTGGGGTATCCGCAACACGAAACAGGTTCCTTTCCCCGGCGCGCTTTGGACTTCAATATCTCCACCTATCGTCTGGATATATTCCCGCACTTCAAAAGCTCCAATCCCCATCCCCGTAAGCCCTTTGGTACTATCAAAAGGGCGAAATAACCGTTCTCGGACAAAGGTAGGGTCCATCCCCTGCCCGGTGTCCTCGACCTCGATCCGGGCTAGTCCCTGTTCCCTGCTGACTCGCAAAATAACACGCCCCTCAGGGGGGGTGGCTTCCTGGGCGTTTTGAATCAAATGCCCCAAAACGGTACTAAACCGTTCTCGATTGGCCCATATCCTAATGGAACCTTCATCCTTTCCCTCCACCTCCGGCGGTGGCTGGTAGGCAGCATAGCGCTTTGCCAATTCGTGGGCCAATGTCACCACCTCAAAACTCTCCCGCTGTTCACTCTCCCCGGCACTGCGGAGTTGCCCCATCAGCCGCTGCATACGCTTGACGGCATGATCGATGGTCTGCACGGCATCATCGATAAATTCCGGGTTATGCTTATGCTGCGCTGCATTACGCACCAACAAGGATAACTGAGCGATGAGATTTTTCAGATCATGGACTACATAGGCAGAAAACCGATGAAACGCTGCAAACTGCTGGGCCTGGACCAGTTGTTCGGCCGCCTCTTGGTAGGCCAAGTAGCTTGCCGCCTGCCGGCCGGTGGTACGCAGTAGGTCCCGATCTTCCCAGTCCAAAGTGACCCCAACCCGGGAACGGGCCAACACGAGGAAACCCACTAATGTTTCCCTGTGAACTAAAGGAACGATAAGCCAAGGGTCTTTGAGCTTACCAAACCATTCTGGCACCGTTATGGGATGAGCCGCCATTCCTTCCCCTCCTTCTTCCACAATCCATTCTTGTTCCTGCAGAAAACGAAGAAACGGTGATTGCTTCGGTTCTACAAGCCCTTCCGGAAAAGGGAGATTCCAAGCAAAAGTCGGCACATAATGCTTTTCCTTTAGTTGCCATAGCATGCCCGCGGGGCTCTCCACAAGCTGAGCCATGGCCCGGGTCACCCGCTCTCTCAAAGGGAGCGAGGAATCCTCCGAAAGCATGCTAATAAAGTGCAGCCATTGTTCGCGATAGTCATATTTATAATTAAAAAAATGCTTGCTTATAAAAACCCGCAATTTAGCCTTTAGCTGGCCAGAGGAAAGAAGTGATAGAAGCAGTAAACCCGCCGCAAACAGAAAGACAGCCTGGGCCATGATTCCCCATGAGCCGCCAAAATAGCGCAGGTAATAGCCGGCACCCGCCATGGCCAATAAATACAGTCCTGTCCCCAAAAAAGTGGCAGTATGAAACACCATCCGCCGAGAGACATAGACATTTGGCGACCATTGGGGATTCCGTGCTGCTGAAACGGCAATGAAGGGAACCACCATGGCATTAACCAAACCCCGGGCAGACCAAACTCCGGGATTGATCATTTGCAGTAGTAAAGCATCAGCGTAGAGGAAAAAATCATAAATGAACAGCCCGGCAAGCCCGAGACAGAGGTACTTAATGGCCCACCGTTTTTCCTGAGGAACGGAGCGCAGTAGCTGTTCCACCAGCATCAAGCCAATAACCGCCAGTAGGACTTGTCCTGCCAACATAATCTCACGGCTTGGTTTGGCACCAAGCACTGCTTCTAGCCAGGAAAATCCGAGTAGTAACCCTCCCTGCAAAAGTACTAAGGTAAAAATTAGCAAGGCCAGTCTGCGAATAAGACCTTGAGCCTTAAGATTAAAGCCTAATATCTGAAGGAGGAAGGCATACCAAACCCCGTTTCGAAGGGTTTCCGATAACTGGACTCCAAGTAGCGGGAAACTATCGACGTATAACGCATAGGCAGAAACAGCCAGCCAACTTGCATTTACCGCAACCGCAAATAGCAACAGCCCTCCCATGGGACGGCTGCGGTAACCGATAGCGAGTACAAGGAGAAGTGCTGAAAAGGTGGCCGCACCAGTGCCATAGCTAATCAACCCCAAATCATTCATAGGGTGCGCTTATCAGTAAGAGGGTCAACGGGCTCCTTTCCCGAGCACCACCACTTCCACTGTTTGCAACAGGATCATCAGATCTAAAAAAAGGCTATAGTTTTTAATATAGTAAAGGTCATACTGGAGTTTTTCAAAAGCGTCTCTTTCAGTACTGCCATAGGGATAGCAGATCTGTGCCCAGCCTGTTAGCCCTGGTTTGACTCGGTGGCGTTCACCATAATAAGGAATCTTTTCAGCTAAGGTTTCCACGAATTCCGGCCGTTCAGGGCGCGGCCCTACAAAGCTCATATCGCCTTGAAGGATATTAAAAATTTGTGGCAATTCATCAATCCGGGTACGCCGCAACCATCGTCCCACCCCAGTAATACGGGGATCGCCGCTTGCCGCCCAACGGGCCTTTCCATCCGCCTCAGCATCCTGGCGCATGGTACGGAATTTAAAGATATCAAAGGGCTTGCCTTTTGCGCCCACTCGGCGTTGGCGATAAAGCACCGGACGGCCACTTTCACTTAAAATGGCGAACACGGCAAATAACATCAGCGGAGAACAAAAAATAAGCAACACTAAGCTGACGGTAACGTCAAAGACCCGTTTGCCCACCTGCCGTAAGAAATGGCGGCGAAAACCCACGGAAAATAAGAGCCAACTGGGATACATGACATCAATCTTAAGCTTACCTGTCGTCTGCTCGAAAAAATCAAGCAAATCAGTAACTTCAACCCCAGCCATGCGACAATTCAGTAACTCATCGGAAGGAAGCCGTCCCCGTCGCTCATCGGCGGCAATCACAATTTCGTCAACACCTTCGCGCTCCACATACTCCTGAAGAGAAACATCCACCTCCACTAATTGATCTTCGGGAATCTGAATAGCCTCACCGGGCAAAGGAACGTAGCCCACAATATCAATGCCGAGCCGGTCAGATCGGCGCCGGAGAGTGCTTACTGAGGTGGCCCATTTTCCAGCACCAAATATGAGCAACCGCCGTTGTAGACCCTGTAACCCCATGAGGTAAAGAAAAAAACTTCTGGAAAGTAGTAGTGCCAAAAAAGAAATAATGATGCTAAGAACGAGAATGCCTCGCCCAAAATAGAGTTCAGGCACTAGGTAGAAAATGACGGCCATCACTGGCCCCGCCACTACCATTGCCACTACTAAGCGGTTGAAGATCCCGAACAACCCATAGCGCTGATGATGGCGATAAAGCCCGGCGGCAATAAGGGCCATTACCACGACGATGGCATAAACCATTGCCTTCGGCCATAAAAGTCCCAGATCTTCCTGGATGAGCTGGCGATCTCCTGTAAAACGGATAAACGCAGCTAGCCAGACAC
This sequence comes from Nitrosococcus wardiae, assembly GCF_004421105.1. NCBI lineage: Bacteria > Pseudomonadati > Pseudomonadota > Gammaproteobacteria > Chromatiales > Chromatiaceae > Nitrosococcus > Nitrosococcus wardiae. The sequence continues at coordinate 1,639,591 of NZ_CP038033.1, read as the reverse complement.
TGGAAAGCAAAATAACCGCCTCACAAAAAGCGAGAATCAGAAAAGCGCGTTTAATATAATGGCTAAAGAAACGAATGGTGCCCACTTGTGCTCCCTATTATGGTTATAGTCTACTGTATTTATTTTTGGCTATCGCACTTAAAAACAAAATAGGATCTCGACAATAGCTTCATCTTTTTTGCACCCCATAGAGGAAAATTTAATTCACCGAGATAATGAGCAGGCCTAACAACGAAAAGTATAGTAGCCGCACTTGTTGACCTCCATATCGACGAGTATTTTTATGGTTTTAATCCCTTTGCCTATTTATTGCGCCTCTATCTACAGGGGGTAGAGAGTCGTTGGGCTTCACGGCTCATCAACTGCTCTCTACAATCGGAAACAAAGAAGAGGATACCTGTCAGCTTAAAAAAGACTTTTTCACAGACATCCCCTTCTTCTCGCCAGCTACATTCCTTCCCTCTGCTGCCCCTCGCTGCCTTCCTGTGTTTCGCCTCGATGATACTCTTTCTTATGTTCCTTCTTATGCTCTTTAGCGGCGGCTTGCCACTCTTCCTGAGTTACATAATCGTCATCATCCTTATCCATGCGTTCAAACTTCTTTTCCATGGCTTCTTCAAATTCATCTTCACTGATCTTTCCATCACCATCTTCATCTAGCTTCTGGAACATCTTTTTGTGCATTTCCTTGTGCATCTCCTGCTTTCCTGCTGTTCCCTCTTCTTCACTACCATAAGGGTTTCCTGCAAAGGCCGGGGTTAAAACCAGCGATAAGACCCCGCCAAGCAAAAGGGAATGGCACATCACCTTGTATTTCGTAATCATCCTGAAGTTCCTCCTTTCAATTATCACCTTACAGGAAATGACGTAAATTACGCCTTACCATTAAAGCGTAGAAGCTTCTGCAAACATAACAAGGAGAAGCACCCTAGCGGATCACCAGCATCCGCTACCAGGATTCTGCGCCGTTAAAATCCCTTTCCCCCTCATGCTTATCTATTAAGGGAAGCCTTACCGTAAAGGTACTCCCTAGGCCGGGACCCGCACTTGCCACCTCCACCCGCCCGCCGTGCAACTCCACCAACTTCTTGACTAACGATAAACCTATCCCCAGCCCTTGGGACGGCGTAGCCTGCGCAAACATCTCGAATAGATGGGGAAGAAATTCCTCCGCCATTCCCATCCCGTTGTCTTGTACCCGTAGCACTACTTCCTCTCCCGCCCGGTGAGCCGTCAGCTTAATCTCCCCCCCTAACGGCGTGTATTTAGCGGCATTGATGAGCAAATTCGACAGCACTTGGGCCAGCCGGGTTAAATCCCCCTCCACCCATAAACACTCCTCGGGCCACACTACCTTCAGCGTATGTGCCCCCGCTTCTATCATCGCGTTGCTGGCCTCCAGCGCACTTTGTATCATCGCCTCTACGCTCAGCCGCTCTCGATGCAGTTGAATCTTCCCCCGCGTAATCCGCGACACGTCCAGTAAATCATCCACCAGCCGCACGAGCTGCTGGAGCTGGCGCTTGGCCCCAGGCATCACCTTGGCCATCATCGCCGGATCGTCGCCCGCCGACTGCCATAGTTCTATGGCCGTTGAGATCGCTGTCAGCGGATTCCGAAGCTCATGGGCCAGGGTCGCTAAAAATTCATCCTTGTGCCGATTCGCCTCCTGCAGCTTCTTCTCGCTCTCCCGTAGCGCCGCTTCGGTCTGCTTGTGGAGGGTGATATCAATACAGGCACCGGTCATGTAAAGCGGCTGCCCAGCCTGATCACGGAACATCTTACCCCGGTCCAGCAACCAGCGCACCGTCCCCTTCAGATCGATGATCCGGTACTCCAAGCTGAAATCGGCGCCGGTGGTGACACAGTATTCAATATGGCGATGAAAAGCGGCGCGGTCCTCGGGGTGAATGCACGCTATAAAGCCTTTGAGGGTGGACAGCCGCGCCCCTTCTCCAGGGGCAAGGTTGAAGAAGGGCTCGACGCTCTCATCCCATTGCAGTGTATTGTCGAGAACATCCCAGCGGTAAGTGGTGGTGCCAGAGACCATCAGCGCCATGTTTAAGCGCTCTTGTTGCTCTCGCAGCGCCGCCTCGGCGTGTTGACGCTCGGTGATATCCCGGGCCACTACTGAAATACCCGTGAGCTGCCCTTGAGCCTCTTTAATCGGGGAGATCGTCAACGACACCGGCACTGCCGTGCCGTTCTTATGGAGGCGTGTCGTCTCGTAGGTGGTCACCGGCTGACCCTGCCGAATCTGCGCCAGAACCTGTGCCGTCTCCGCACGGCAAGCGGCAGGAATGAGACGGGCCATCGACTGGCCCACCATCTCCTCGGCCCGATAGCCATACAACCGCTCCGCTCCCTGGTTCCAGATCTGCACGATCTCCTCTAAATCATAACTGATAATGGCATCCACCGAGGACTCCACCAAGGCCGAGAAGTGGGCTTGGCGCTTGGAAAGTGCTTGGAATTCGCTCAGATCGGTGGCCACGACGGAGTAGCCTCGCACCTGTCCTGCCACCGCGTCGGGGATGAGTTGAACGTGCACATAGCGCGGACCCAGTCTCTGGAAAGGCAACTCTTGGGCATACACCACGGTCTCTCCGCTCAGGACCCGTTGGATATAGGGCTTTGCAGCGGCAAAAGTCGTCTGCCCCAGCACTTCCCAAACGGGCCGATCTTGAATCGCCTCCAGCGGCCGATGAAACCATTTTTCATAGGCGGGGCTGGCGTATCGATAGCGTAAAGTCCGATCCACATAAGCGATAAGCACCGGGAGGGCTTCAGTCACATGGTGGAGTAACTGCTCGCTAGGCGGCGGAGCCGTTATCTTCTGATTACTCTTCTTATCTTTACTCATCACTCATCAACAGAATTTACCCGTTTCCAGCAAGCGTTGGACCGCTTAGTTTCTTATCTCCTTGATTCCGAGGAAGTAATATCGCTTTGAAGGGTAAACACCAAAACAGAAGGCTATTTTATATTGGGTAGCCCTTTAGTCTATCAAATTCTTAAATTTGCCCCACCCCCACCCGCTCACTCGCTAGAATTAGCGCGCATTAGTTGGGTGGTCAAACGCTCCTCGGGTTCACACCGAACCCTGTCCGGAGAAGGGTATACAAATTACAACCGCTCGGTTAACAATCCCTGCTCGCAACACTTGCAACCAGCGTTGGGGGGTATAGTGCCAAATCTTTTCTTTCCAGTGGTGCTTTGCAGGGCTATCGGGAGTGTGGTCAGAAAGGCAAAGTACCTTCCCCGGCCCAGAAATGGTGTATCTTCAAAACTGTCTTCGCCCCATGCTATGGTACTTACACATTTAAAATGGAGACAACCAAATGGTCCGAATTGGATACCTCGTGGCACTTCTTTCTGCCGTGGCGTTGGCGACCCTGCCGATGCTCACAGCCGCCGATCCCTGGAAGGATGAATCGGGTCATGGCCGCGACAGGGGCGGCTACAAGTACGAAAAAAAGTACGAGCCCGGTGGCCATGTGAAGCGCGAGTGGAAGTCCAATGACTGCAAGTACGAATACAAGGCCGGCCCGGGTGGATTAAAGGAAGAGTATAAATGCAAAGGTAGAAGGCGCCATGCGGGCCCGCCTGTCTGGGTACCACCTGGACATCGGGGGCCTACCTATCCGACCGGCGTTCCGAAACTGCCCCTAGACTTGAATGTTGGGCGCTGTAATCGCGAGCTGATCGGCCAGCTCCTAGGCGGTGCGACCGGCGCGGCCGTAGGGTCGCAAATCGGCGATGGGCGCGGACGAATCATTGCCATTATCGGGGGTACGTTGGCTGGCTTCTTCCTCGGCGGCGAGATTGGACGTACGATGGATGAGGCCGACCATCTCTGTGTTGATCAAGCGCTAGAATATGCACCTGACGGTAAGACCATCGAATGGCGCACCCCAGGGGAAAACCAACGTCATCAGGTGATTCCGCACGAGACCTTCCAAGCGAACGATGGGCGCTATTGTCGGGAGTATACGGCAAAATCCATCATCGGCGACAAGACCGTCCAGACCTATGGCACCGCCTGCCGCCAACCGGACGGCTCTTGGCGGATCGCAAACTAGCGCCAGAGAATGTCCGAGCTGCCGTGGCGCGGCTTGATGAGGAGTCACGATCCGGTCACGTGGTGGATATTTACTCTTGCGGATAATTAAGGCAAGCCATTGTTTTGTGTGGCGCGCCCGAGAGGGTGAGCGGCGATATAGGAGCCGCGAGCGCAAGGCAGGGAGGCCGCGCTGGAACTACGCACCAGGGACGGTTTAGAACCCCTGCGTCGAATGAACCTTGGCGCGCCCGAGAGGATTCGAACCTCTGACCTTTGGCTCCGGAGGCCAACGCTCTATCCAACTGAGCTACGGGCGCCTAAACTGTAAAAGCATACCTGCTTCTTGCATGGGCGTCCATGCCTATACTAAAAAATCTTGTTAAGTTGTTAAAGTATACTAATACGATTCCAAATCACACCTGCAAACAAGCGAAGATTAGCCAGGATAATCATGAGTAAACAGATCCGTAGAATAAACTTTCTTTTTTCCCAACCTGTAGCTTCTATTGCCAGTATGGGGATAGTGACCTTTTCCATGCTAGTGGCTGGATGCACCGAACAAAATACGGAAACCAGCGAGGCCATGTCTCCGGAAGCCGTGGCTAAGCGTATTGAACCCGTAGGGAAGATAAACATCATCCAACCAGAAGAAGCCAGCGCAACAGTGGGTACTCCTGAGAGCGTTGAGGAAGAAACCCCAGAAGCACCTGCGCCAGACACGGGGGAAAGCTCCCTGAATACAGGCACTGAGGAGGGACCACCCCTGGCCAGCGAAAAAGAAGCTCAACTCCTCCATGGCAAAACAGTAGTCGAAAATAGCTGCGCCGCTTGCCATACCGGCAAAGTACCGGGGGCTCCAGTGATTGGCAATGCGGAGGACTGGAGACCTCGCCTCGTCCAGGGTGAAGAGGTTCTGATCCAACATGCCATTCAAGGTTATAAGGCTATGCCGCCCAAGGGCGGTAACTTCAATCTCAGTGATGAAGACATCGCCGCTGCTGTCGCCTATCTCATTTCCCAAGTACGCTAATAGAGTAGGAACAAGCCTCTTGAGAATTGTGCTATTTGTGATCTCTTGCTTGGCGCTTACCCCTACTCCTGCCCAAACAATCCGTTATATTACCGACCAAATCGAGGTCACACTACGTACTGGACAGGGGATTGAGCATCGGGTTTTACAGACGCTGGAAAGTGGCGTGGCCGTTAAAGTGCTAGAGACTCGTTCCGAGGGTTATTCACGAATCCAGACCGAAGAGGGTGTCGAAGGGTGGGTCTTGAGCCGCTACTTGGTGAGCACCCCTAGTGCCAAGGAACAGCTGAGTATAGCCAAGCAGCGGATCGCTAACCTAGAGTTAAAAACTGCTCAGCTCAAGGAAGAAATTCAGAAAATTTCCCAACAAAGAAAGACCACTCAGGAGAAATCTCAAACCCTCTTAGAAGATAATCAACGTCTGGGTAAGGAATTGGAGTATATTCGGCAGACCGCAGCTAGTGCGCTGGCTATCGACAGCGAGAATAAGCGCCTTAAGGATCAATTAATAAACTTAGAGCGTGTTGTTCAAGGGTTGCAACAGGAGAATGTCGCCCTCAGAGATCGCACTGCCCGCGAGTGGTTCTTGCTTGGGGCAGGTGTTATTCTGATCGGCATGCTTATTGGGCTCGTTATTCCCAAGATTCGCTGGAAACGGCGCTCTACCTGGAGCGATTCACTTTGAGGGGGCGCCCCGCGCCGCGCCCCTACTAGCTGCTGTTTCTAGGTTCAAGCTGTCCCAAGTCACGTACCGCCCCTTTTGCCGCCGAAGTGGCGAGTGCTGCATAGGCCTGGAGCGCCAGGGAAACAGGGCGTTTCCGGTCGACCGGTTGCCAAGCCTGGTGGGCCTTTGCCTCCATGTCCATTCGGCGCCGCGCCAGTTCCTCTTCGCTCACCGCAAGATGAATACGCCGATGGGGAATGTCGATCTCAATCCTATCGCCTTCCTCTACCAGACCGATAGTCCCTCCTTCAGCCGCCTCAGGAGAAACGTGGCCAATGGAAAGCCCCGAAGTCCCCCCCGAGAAGCGGCCATCTGTGATGAGTGCACAGACCTTACCTAACCCTTTAGATTTCAGGTAGCTAGTGGGATAAAGCATCTCCTGCATTCCTGGCCCCCCCTTGGGACCCTCGTAGCGAATAAGCACTACTTCCCCCGGCTGGATGTGGTCACCCAGAATAGCCTCCACCGCTGCCTCCTGGCTCTCGAATACCCGGGCCGGACCGGAAAACATCAACATCGATGGGTCTACCCCGGCAGTTTTGACGATACAACCTTCCTCAGCAAGATTGCCATAAAGAACCGCCAATCCCCCATCCTTACTGTAAGCATGGGCGATGTCACGGATGCACCCTTGCGCCCGATCCAAATCCAGACTCTCCCAGCGCCTCTCCTGACTAAAAGCTATCTGAGTAGGAATGCCACCTGGAGCAGCGAGGTAGCGATTCTGGGCGGCCTCATAGCCAGAACGGATAACGTCCCATTGGTCAAGGGCCGCCCCCAAGGTCGGGCTATGAACGGTGGCAACTTGGCGTTGGATCAACCCGGCCCGATCGAGTTCTCCTAAGATACCGATTACTCCCCCTGCCCGGTGAACATCTTCCATATGGTATTGCTGAGTTGCTGGAGCCACCTTACATAAGTTAGGTATCTTACGGGACAAGCGATCGATATCGGCCATGGTGAAATCCACCGCTCCTTCCTGGGCTGCCGCCAGTAAATGAAGCACGGTATTCGTGGAACCGCCCATGGCAATATCTAAGCTCATGGCATTCTCAAAGGCTTCGAAGGTGGCAATTGAGCGAGGTAAAACGGTCTCATCGTCCTGCTCGTAATAGCGTTTCGCTAATGTCACAATCAAACGACCCGCTTCTAAAAACAATTCTTTCCGATCGGCATGAGTTGCCAGCAAGGAACCATTACCCGGCAACGCCAATCCCAAGGCCTCGGTCAGACAGTTCATGGAATTGGCAGTAAACATCCCAGAACAAGAACCGCACGTAGGACAGGCCGAACGTTCGTAGGCCATTACATCAGAGTCGCTTTCACTGGGGTTAGCTGCTGCCACCATGGCATCCACCAGATCTAAGCTTAAGTTCTTGCCATGAATTTTAGCCTTACCCGCCTCCATGGGACCCCCTGAGACAAACACCACCGGAATATTCAAACGTAAGGCGGCCATCAACATACCAGGAGTAATCTTGTCACAATTGGAAATACAGACCAATGCATCGGCACAATGGGCATTGACCATGTACTCTACCGAATCGGCAATGATCTCCCGGGAAGGCAGGGAATAGAGCATTCCACTGTGGCCCATGGCAATTCCATCATCCACGGCAATGGTATGGAACTCCTTGGCCACCCCACCTGCCTTCTCTATCTCTCGGGCCACCAACTGGCCGAGATCCTTGAGGTGAACATGGCCGGGCACAAACTGAGTGAAAGAGTTGGCAATAGCAATAATAGGCTTACCAAAATCGTCTTCTTTCATACCGGTAGCCCGCCACAAAGCCCGGGCACCGGCCATATTGCGGCCGTGGGTTGTCGTTCGGGAACGATAAGGGGGCATTAATATCTCCAATAGCAAAATTAGTTTAATCTAAAGCTTAACCCGGATAACTCATGAAATCACCACAAAGACAAGCAGAAATCAAAAACTGAAGTGATAAAAACTCCAGGTTAGCCCTTAATATTACCTTAGGACTTACGCAAAAAGCTCGGTGTTGCCATACCCGCGAAGGCGGCTAATCATTTTTTCAGGCAGTTATTTAGATTCCCACCGACGTGGGAATAGCCAATTGCGTAAGTCCAAACCTATTCTTTCTTCTTAGGCGTTCATATTGAAGAGAGGTTCCTCTCAAATAATGATTACTAACGGAGCATCTCCCGCAAATTGGCGAGATGGACTTGACCTCTTTCCATCCGCTCAGCGGGGTCGCGGGGAGCCCCTTCCCGCTCCCACTGAAGGTCTGCAGCAGGCAACTCTGACAAAAATCGGCTAGGCTCACAGGCGATAACTTCCCCATACTGTTGGCGCTTTGCTGCCATGGTCAAATAAAGGCTTCTTTGGGCCCGGGTAATCCCCACATAGGCCAAGCGCCGTTCCTCCTCTAAGGCGCCCTGTTCCAGGCTAGTCCGGTGAGGCAGCAACTCTTCCTCCATACCCACTATGAAAACATGGGGAAACTCTAGCCCCTTGGCGGCGTGGAGAGTCAGTAAGTTAACAGCGTCCCGGTCTTTTTTCTCTTGCGTTCGCTCTAAAATATCTTGCAAGCTGATTTCCGCCACCAGATCGCCGAGGATCCGTCGTTCATCTCCCCGCTGGTAGAGGCGTTCCAACCAACCCACCAACTCCTCCACATTAGCCATTCGCCTTTCGGTAGTGCGTCGATCGTTACAGATTTCGTCAAGCCAGGCCCGATAATCCATTTCATCAATAAGATCTTTAATCACCGCGATGGGATCACCACGCCGCCCCCGATCGGCCAAATCTACTATCCACTTGCAAAATCGGCGCAGTCGGGCCAAGGCCTCACCAGAGAGGTACTCGCCTAAACCCAACTCGAAACTTGAGGCTAATAGGCTTTGTCCCCGACGAGCCGCATATCCCGCCAGTTTTTCTAAGGTTGCCGCACCAATACCCCGACGCGGGGTATTGGCCACTCGTAGAAAAGCATTATCATCATCCTCATTGGCCAACAGACGCAAGTAAGCCATAATATCCTTGACTTCGCCCCGTTCGAAAAACGAAGTCCCCCCACTCAAAACATAAGGAATTCCGTGGGTCCGCAAAGCCCGCTCAAAGGGCCTAGATTGGTGGTTGCCCCGGTAAAGGATGGCATAATCACGACACGCTGTGCGGTATTTAAAGCGATGGTACATCAGTTCGGCAACGACCCTCTCCGCTTCATGGTGTTCGTCCCGGCAACTCAGCACAGGTATGGGGTCGCCTTCACCTAAGGCGCTCCAAAGCCGTTTTTCAAATACATGGGGATTATGGCTGATAAGCCGGTTAGCCACCCGCAAAATACGCCCATTAGAGCGGTAGTTTTGCTCTAACTTGATGACGGTTAGCTGGGGGAAATCTTCTCTGAGATGGCGTAGGTTTTCCGGTCGGGCCCCCCGCCAAGCATAGACCGACTGGTCATCATCCCCTACCACCGTAACAGCACCTCGCACTCCGGCCAAATGTTTAACTAACTGATATTGGGCCTCGTTGGTATCCTGATACTCGTCCACCAGCAGATAGCGGAAACGAGTTTGCCAACGGTGGAGGATATCCGGGTGCAGGGCAAAGAGGGTCACGGGCAACCCGATAAGATCATCAAAGTCGACCCCATTATAGGCCCGCAGACGCCGATTATAGGCGGCATAGAGTTGGGCGGCTTGGAGTTCCTGGTCATTGCCCGCACGGCTCAAGGCTTCTTCAGGGGTCACCAAAGAACTTTTCCAGGCAGAAATCTGCCACTGCAAACTGCTCTCCTCACCGCCACCACTGAATTCATGGTGACAGAGATCACGGATCAGGGCTTGGCTATCTTGAGCATCCAATAAAGAAAAACCCGCTTTGAGGCCGAGAACTTCCCGCTCACGGCGCAAGATATTGAGCCCAAGGGTATGGAAAGTGGAAACTACCAAGCCCCGCCCCCTACCCTTGGGCAGTAACTGGCCAATGCGGGTCTTCATTTCCCGGGCCGCTTTATTAGTGAAGGTCACAGCGGCAATGGAGCGGGCCGGCAGGTGGCACTGATCGATAAGATAGGCAATCTTATGGGTAATCACCCGGGTTTTTCCGCTGCCAGCGCCTGCCAACACCAACAGGGGGCCGTCAATATGGCGTACTGCCAGGCGCTGTTGGGAGTTAAGGTTTGCCATGGGAACGGTCTAATCGTCGATAACCAATCGCCTCAGAAAGATGGGGAGTACGGATAGCCTCGCTTCCTTCCAAATCGGCAATAGTCCGGGCTACCTTCAATATCCGGTGGTAGGCTCGGGCCGAAAGCCCCAATTGCTCCAAGGCCTGGTCCAGTAAACGGTAATCCTTATCACTAAGGCGGCAAGTGCGCTCTATCTCCCGATTGCTTAACCAACTGTTAGGTTGTCCCGAACGGGTTAATTGGCGCCTTCGCGCCGCTTCCACCCGAGCTTGAATCTGGCGACTGGTTTCCACAATTCCTTCAGGTTCGGTCCGTAACTGCTTCAGGGGCACAGGCGGTACCTCGATTTGCATATCGATGCGGTCTAACAAAGGCCCGGAAATCCGCGCCCGATAACGCTGTACTTGTTCCATAGTACACCGGCAACGCCCCTTGGGATCTCCTAAATAGCCGCAGGGACAGGGATTCATGGCCGCGACTAATTGCACACAAGCGGGAAACTCTACCTGCTGGGCGGCCCGGGAAATCATAATACGGCCCGCTTCCAAAGGTTCTCTGAGAACCTCCAATACGCGACGCTCAAATTCTGGCAACTCATCAAGAAATAATACCCCGTGATGGGCCAGGGAGATCTCCCCGGGCCGGGGCTGGCCGCCTCCTCCCACTAAGGCTACCGCAGAGGCAGTATGATGGGGTGCTCGGAAAGGACGCTGACGCCAACGGCTAAAATCAAAGCCTCGGCTGCTGATAGATTGCACAGTGGCACTTTCTAGCGCTTCGGCTTCGCTCATTCCAGGCAAAAGGCCTGGTAAACGACTGGCTAACATCGTCTTGCCCGTTCCCGGGGGCCCGATCATTAAGAGGTTATGAGCTCCAGCCGCTGCCACCTCTAGCGCCCGTTTGACATGATACTGACCCCGAACATCAGCAATATCCATCTCCTCTACAGGAACCGTCTTGAGGGAATTTCCGCTAAAGGGGGCAAGTAAGGATTCCCCCCGGAGATGCTGACAGACTGCTAAAAGGTGGGAAGCCCCTAATACCTCAACCGTAGACACTAGGGCCGCTTCGGGGGCATTTTCTTCTGCAACAACTAAGGTGTGCCCCGCTTTTGCTGCTTGCAAGGCGACGGGCAGCACTCCACGAATGCCCCGTACCTCGCCGCTTAAAGCAAGCTCGCCGACAAATTCATAGGCCTTTAACACCGGTGGTGAGATCTGCCCTGAGGCAGCTAAAATGCCTAAGGCGATAGCCAAATCAAAGCGCCCTCCTTCCTTGGGCAAATCTGCAGGCGCCAAGTTTACCGTAATACGACGAGCTGGAAACTCAAAATGACAATTAAGCAATGCACCGCGTACCCGGTCTTTGCTTTCCTTAACCGCAGTTTCCGGCAGGCCCACAATTGAAAAAGCAGGGAGACCATTTGAGAGGTGGACCTCCACGGTCACTAAGGAAGCATCAACTCCTGCCTGAGCCCGACTGTAGGCAATCGCCAGCGACATCTATTACAAGATATTTCTTATACCCATGTAACCAATCCCTGCTTTAGTCCTTAAATAACTCAATACCCCGGCATCCAACAGACAAAGAGGAGCACCTCTCGGCATCATGGACCATAACCGCTTGATACTCCTACAGATGAAGAAAATCTAATGATGTCCAGCAAGCTAGGGCTGGGGCCCGGTATCATCGGGCTCTGACGATTTCTCCCCTAACGCTTCCTGCTGTTCTTGTGGTTCTTTCTTTAGACCCGCTTGCGCTTCCAGTAAAGCAACCTGCTCCGCTAAGGCTTCTAGCTTCATCCGCGTGCGCTCCAACACCGCTTGCTGAATATCGAACTCTTCTCGGGTAACCAAGTCAAGCTTAGCGAACGTGCTGGTCAAAACGGCACGAAAATTCTTTTCCAGATCCTTTTGAAAATCCTGGAGACTTGGGGGAACGGCACCTGCTAGCTTGCGGGCCAGCTCATCCAAAAGCTTTGGTTCAATCATTGACTTATCCCTCCGGCCTGGTGCAACACATATGGAAGGTAAGTATACTCCATATCATCTTTCACTTCTGCTCGATTAAAATCAAATCACTACTGCCGTTATCTGCCCCACTAAGGAGCAACGAAAAAGGCCTGAAAACCGACTTGTTTTTGATACAATAAAATCATGTCAAGTCATTGAATAACAAGAAGTAGCTCAGGCCTTGGCGCATCATAATACAGTATTTATTGAGTGACTCAAATGGGTCCCGAGACATGAATTCGAGGCTCTGGCAAATCAACACCACGAGGGCGGAAACTACACACACGGTATTCCATCGGAGCTATACCGAATTATTGCCTGGTATCACCAACTCAATACAAAAGACATCTTCTTTGTCAGGCACCAACATAAGAAATCCTCTCATAACCCCCTCTGGATCGCCCTTTGAGCCTCTTCGTGAAATTTTATGGAGCAGCAGTAATCAATGGTTGATCTTTAGTGGATATGCTCCTAGAATGCTTTTTGTATTCATGTATATTAGATATATATTTAAAACCCCACAATAATTGCTGAAATCTAGATATAGCAATGAGGAGGTAAGAATGAAAAAACAATGGTATGCTGTGTTGGCCGGCGGCCTATTAGCCACTTCTACTGCCTATGCGGCGGGACATACCCCTTTTTGGGACTATGTGGGGAATGCGGGTCCGACGCACTGGGCAGAGCTAAATCCCGAATACGCCCCTTGCCAATCGGGCAAAAACCAATCCCCCATTAATATCACCGGCACCACCGCCGCAGAGACCCAGCTACCCCCGCTACGCTTCCACTACACGAATGAACCCAACGAAATTATCAACGACGGCCATACTATACAAATTACCTTCCCTCCTGGCAATACCATGGTAGTGAGGAATCATACCTTTGAACTAAAACAGGTCCATTTCCACGCACCCAGCGAGCATCACATGGAAGGAAAGGAATTTCCTATGGAGGGACATTTGGTCCATGCCGATGAGCAGGGCAACTTAGCCGTGATCTCCATCTTCTACAAGGGAAAAGACCCCAACCCCGCTCTTGCTAAGCTCTGGGAAATTATGCCTCGGCGAAGGGGCGAGCACCATCGGGTAGAAGCCCATATCTCGGCCGCTGAGCTATTGCCCTCTGATAAGAGCTATTATCTCTACAATGGATCTCTGACCACCCCCCCCTGCACAGAAGGCGTATGGTGGGTAATCCTCGAACAGCCGGTTCATATCTCTCCGCAGCAGGTAAGTGCTTTTCTAGCCGTAATGCACCATCCTAATAACCGGCCAGAACAACCTGTTAATGCTCGAGTACCTCTCCACTCTCAATAAGTCTTAGGTCTAAATGCAATAGGAGTTAAAGCAGGCTAGCAGCTTTGATTTTGTGAACACAGAGCGGCTCCATTTTTATAAGGAGTCGCTCTGATGGCCTTGCCCGCGTTGCAGATTATCGCACATTAAGAAAAACCGACCTCACCTGATCAGGTCCTTGAATTCCTTTGTCTGGAAGCCCAAGCCAATGAATTGTGGAGCTTTGTGGGCACAAGCAAAGGCTCTTGCTAGCGCTCTATCCACGCTCATGCCAAGTATTGGCCTTCTATATCGGCGACCGCTCACGGGGCAGTACCCGTGAGCTATGGCAGCGCCTCCCGGTAAGCCATCGCCAGTAGGCCCCTTTTTCCACTGGAAGGTCTAGCGGGGCATTATTCCCCCGGCGCAGCATCAAATTTGTCCCAAAGGCTCGGGGCAAACTCATGCCATCGAACAGTTTAACTGTATCTCGCGCCAGGCGTCTCGCGCTGGGTTCGTCCCACCCTTTCGTTTTCGAAAAAACTAGCCAATCCTATCGGAGCAAGCAAATTTTTCATTTGTCATTACCACCAAGAAATCATACGACAATCCTGAGCAGCATTACTTTTTGAGTAGTCCTACCAAAAATGCCGTAAGTTGCCTTGCTTTCCGACTCCGTCTGCCACCAGAAATCCGGCGGGGGGCAGATAAATCACAAAACCCTTCTCCTCAAAACATGGAATTATATAAGAAGGAATTCTTTCATTTAATACAATTATTTAAATGAGAACATAGTTCAATTATCAAATTAAAGCAATTGATTCATTTAAAAATACTTGATAGACAGCTTCTGCTATCTTATTATCCCCAATCTGGGGACAAAGTTAGAATCTATAGTGCTCGTTCCATTAGCAGGAATAAAAATTATAAGAATTACGCAGTTGGATTTGTAACTTGTTGATGGTTTAGAAGCCTGCGTAACTCCTAAACTAAAGGGATAAAATCACTACTGTCCCACTAAGGATATTAACGAAAAAAGCCTGAAAACCCACTTGTTTTGATGCAATGAAATCATGGCAAGTCATTGAAGAACAAGAAGGAGTTCAAGCTTTGGCGCATCATATATACCGTATTTTCTCAGTGACTCAAACGGGTCCCGAGACATGAATTCAAGGCTCTGGCAAACCGGCACCATGAGGGCCGGAAGCTATGTAACAATCGGAGCTATACCGATTACGCTTGGTATCATCAACTCAATACCACGGGCATCTTTCTTTATCACACGCCAACGTAAAAAGGCCTGCTATCGCGTGGTTGAACGCCGTAAAGTCGATAAATCCAAGGGTCTGACCAGCGCTCAGACCATCGAACTGACGAGCGCCAAGGGCCGAAACCGCCTCGTCGCTCTGTGCCGCACCGGATTCAAAGACATAGACCGCAGCCTTCAGATTATTCGACTGCTCCCGTGTAATCGGTTTGAGCAGCACGACTTCAAACATTACTACGAAGCGAGGCAATAAAACCGGAAGCTCTACTTCTTCAGGCATCCTTGCAGCTTTCGTGGAAATTTATGAGACAGCAGTAGGATAAAACAAAAGAACTAGAGGGGTCTTCGCTGTTTTAATCTATCGAGAATAAATTTATATTTCAGGGGAGTGCCTCGCAGTCTCGAAAGGCGGTGAGGCATTTTGATAATAAAAATACAGAGGAGATCTAAAATCATTAATTTAAAGATTATCAATTAGAAACACAATACTTCGGACTGTTTTGGGCGAGCTTGTTGCCAACAATCATAGACTTACCGGACAAAATGTGGCTTAAGGGCAGTCTTAACCTGCATTTCACTCGTTCATGAATAATAGCTCATTGAATGTTTTTAAAAACTGTCCGAACTATTAGGAACAAGCGAAATTTAAAATATAAGCTTAAAGAGGCATAAAAAGCCATGAGAAAACTAAAAATATATTTTGCATTTCTCACTATTACCAGCATCTCAACCACAGCTTTCGCTCAAACAGACAGCGAAGAGCTAAGGCGCACCCGGGCGCAATTAGAAGCGCTAGAAGCCAAAGTCGCTGCCCTTGAAGAGCAAAACGAAAGCAAAAGCGGCGGTTTTGAAATGGAGAAGTTCCACGGCGGCGTTACCCTCAAACAAGATACCTTTTTTGGTTTTCAAACCATTCTCGATGCCGGCTATGAAATTGCCCCTAACATCGACTTTTCCTTCTATACCTGGCTCTGGACCAATCCCAATTTTGGCCAAAGCTCAGTAGTTGCAGGACCAGACGGAACCCAAGTCACTGCAGGCGGCACCGGCTTATGGACCGAAGTAGGCGCAGGTCTGAATTTCCGCTTCCTTAATGATGCCCTCAGCATCGCCCCTCAAATTGGTATGCTGAACGGCGCCTTACTCTCCAGTAATGTGGTCGGCGAAAATATCCGGGCGGGGGAAGGCGTGGTGCCCAATATCACCGCCACCTATGACGATGATTTTTTCAGCGGGCAGATTTACTTTGCCTACTATATGGCCACCCGGGGCGATCGGCCGAGGGACTTTATCCATAACTGGGTAAATGCCGGCGTTAAACCGGCCCTGTTTCAGCTTGACAATGTCCCGGTTAATTCCATGGGCGTCCACTGGGAGCATTTGCGGCAGCATAAGAATCGCCTCACTGGTGACACGGGGACAGTCTACAATTGGATCGGCCCTTATATCGAATTTGCATTGCCCATGCACATCGCCTTGCGCTTTGCCGGGGGGTTCGATCTCAAAGATCAGGTGTCCGGCGATTTTTACCAAGCTAGCATCAAATTGGACTTCTAAAGGAAATTAGGGGCACTGAGACTCTGTTGATGAGAAGAGGGTGTAAGTTCAGGGGCTGGGGTAACTCTTTAGTCCCTCGCTGAGATCAACACCTGGACTTATGCCCTCAACACCTTACTCCTTTGCCATTGAAGCAAAGCGAAAGCGGTTTGAGTGACCTCAACTTGACGCAGGATTCCCTCCGCAGAACGTGGGCAAATAATTCCTTGAACGCCACCCGGCGACAATGCCCCTTCCGTTTTGATAGCAAGCATGCTGGCAAAATTTTTGCTATTTTTTTCAAAGAGGCGGCCGGTTTCCCCTTGTCCTGCTTGCCTCTGCGATGACGAGCAACTCTGCTGCAGATAGAGCCATATAGTTAGGAGTTACGCAGTTGAAATGGATTAAGGATAAACTATCGAATGAATCCAGCCAAATGCGACGATTATTCTTACATCGATTTTCTGATAGCCACCCCTCGTACCTACACATACACGGAGGCAGCTCGCGTGCAACCTGAGCAAACCAATCGACCGGCTCATGATGCGTTGACGCGCTTGCTGCATCGCTTGGAGCCCTCGCCCGAGCAACTGTGGAAGGAGGTTAAGCCCCATGTGCAACTGAAGAGGGGGTTATTAGTCATCGATCCGACTTTCCGACCCCTCCCTTTGAGAATTTCAAGTTTCAGTGCCATGCTAAGAGCATGAGCACGACTTATGAAACGAAAACGATAGAGCACTTGGGCTTGGTGGCCGGGGTGTTTGATGAGCTCGGCATTGGCGAGCTGCTCGATCAAGTCATTGCTCAAGATTTTGAGCAACGCCAAGTCACCGTAGGGCAAGCCGTCAAAGCGATGGTTCTCAATGGTCTTGGATTTGCGAACCGCCGGCTCTACCTGACGCCCCACTTTTTTCGAAACAAACCCACAGAGAGGTTGATTGGAGAAGGGGTGAGGGCTGAGCAACTCAATGACGACACGTTGGGCAAAGCCCTGGATGCCCTCCATAACGCTGGGGTGAGTGAAGTGTATAGCTTGATTGCCGCGCGGGCAGTGAAGCGCTTGGGACTGACCCCCAAGGTGGGGCACCAGGACATCACGAGCTTTCATGTGGATGGGGAATCTAATAGCGATAATCCGCCCTTACCCGAGGCTGGGATCGTGCACATCACTCGAGGATATAGCCGCGACAGTAAACCGGATCTCACTCAGGTGGCACTGGAGCTGATTCATGAGCACCAGGGCTGTCTGCCGGTGGCGATGCAAGTGCTTGATGGGAACCAGAACGATACTCAGACGTTGTGCCGTTCGGTGAACACCCCCATCGAGCAGCTGTGCACTGTAGGTATCGGAACGCTGGTTAAGGATAGCGCGGGGTATAGCGCTCCGGCCTTACAAGCCCATGAGCATGCCCGCCTCAAATGGGTCATGCGTGTTCCGGCCACGCTGACGGAAGTCAAAAAACGTTTGGAGGAAGTCGACCCCCAGGCGTTATCTCCCCTCGTTGAGGGTTATCGATATGCCGCGCTGAGCAGTGAGTATGCCGGCGTGCCGCAGCGTTGGTTACTGATCCATTCTGAAGCAGCTGAGCTACGGGCTGGCAAAACGCTGACCCGGCAACTGATGAAGGCCACGGAAGCCGAACGCAAAGCCTTCGAAAGCCTTTGTCGTCGAGATTTTGTTTGTGAGCCGGATGCCAGAAAGGCTCTGGAGGCCTTCCAAAAGGGGCTGAAGGTGCTGAAGGTCCATGAGGCCAGTGTCACGGAACGTGTGCATTACACTCAGCCTGGGCGACCCCCCAAAGACAGCCCTTCCCAAAGAACCCGTTACCGCCTCCAAGGGAGTCTGGCGGCGCCTGTCGCCTATTACCAAGAACGTCTTACCCGGGCTTCTTTATTCATCCTTGCGACCAATGAGCTCGATAATAAAACCCTCAGTGACCAGGAGATACTCACAACTTACAAGGCGCAGGCGATCGCAGAAAACGGCTTTAAGTTCCTCAAGGATCCCATGTTCCTCGCCTCCACCCTCTTTCTCAAAAAGGTCGAGCGCCTCATGGCGCTTTTGATGGTCATGACGGTTTGCCTCCTGGTTTACTCGGCCCTGGAACGCCGTATCCGTACCACCCTCGCCGCTCATCAGGCCAGCGTGCCCGATCAAAAGGGCAAACCGACCCAGAAGCCGACTACCCGCTGGGTATTTGAACTCTTTTTAGATGTGCATCTACTCTTGATCACCCAAGAGACCACCCAACTCTTGACCATCAATCTCAAAGAAGAACTCAGAACACTGCTGTCCTTGCTCGGCTCGCCTTATCAGGAGGCTTATCCGTGAAAAATCTCAAAGGGGGGTCGGAAAGTCGGTTCGATGACTCTAGGTTGGATAAACCCTACGCTAAAAAAATGGGATTGGTGAGCCGACACTGGTCGGGCAAACACCCTGCCGTGGTGAAGGGCATCAACCTGATAAGTCTGCTGTGGACCGAAGGGGATAGTCATCTACCCTGCGATTATCGGCTCTATGACAAGGTTCACGATGCCCTGACCAAAAACGATCACTTCCTGGCGCTGCTCCAGAGTGCGCGGGAGCGCGGTTTTGAGCCTGAGGGCGTTGTGTTTATAGCGGGTATGCCCAGCCTGGCCAATCTGAAGGCGATTCGCGGCTACGGCTGGATTTGGCTGACCCAGCTGAAAGCCAATCGCTTGGTCAGTCAAAATTATCAAGGCAAAGTCCCCGTCAGTCGTTTGGCTCTGGATGAAGCCGGAAGCATTGTCCATCTCAAGGGCTATGGGTTAATTAAAGTGTTTCGGGGGGTTACCCCAGACGGTGACACGCCACACTGGGCAACCCATGCCCTGCAGATGACAGGCCTGCTACGGCTGTCGCTGGCTGAGCGCGTCTGGACAATTGAGGAATATCACCGCGGGATCAAGCAATTTTCGGGATTGAGCGTTGCCAAGCTCGGGCCGCCAAAGCCCAACGCAATCCTATTGGGTTGGGCTTGCGCGCGTTTTTGCGCTTGGAGCGCTATAATTATAGCAAATTTATCGGCATTTGCATCGGTTATGAGAATGACGACTTGGCTAAAAGCAGAGCAATCGCGCTATGTGGTTTAAGCGTTAAACTATTTTCTCCCTGTTTGATCGTTAGAAGGTGACCGCAATGCTTCCCAACCCGCAGCCCTATTTTGAGAGTTTGCCTGACCCGCGTCGAGAAACGAAAAACAAGCTGCACAAGCTCCAGGACATTGTCATGATCACGCTCTGTGCGCAGCTCAGCGGGGTCGAGGACTGGGTAGGGGTGGAGCTTTTTGCCTAAGAACGGGAAACGTGGTTGAGGGGTTTTCTGGAGTTGCCCAACGGCATTCCCTCGCACGATACGCTCAGCGAGGTGATGGGTCGAGTTAACCCGGGGGCGTTTCGTGAGGCGTTCATGAGGTGGGTGGAGGTGGCGCTGCCGAGTCTTGGCGGTGAGCACATTGCGGTAGATGGAAAGACGATGCGGGGCGAAGGGCCCGGTGCATCTGATGAGTGCTTTTGCCAGTCAGGCGCGGTGGGTATTGGCGCAGCTGCCGGTGGCGGATAAGGCCAATGAAATCACGGCGATTCCGCAGCTGCTCGCGCTGCTGGATCTGAGCGGGGCGAAAATAACGATTGATGCGGCGGGCTGGCAGAAGAAGATCGCCGGACAGATTATCGAGGGTGGGGCGGACTATGTGCTGGCGCTCAAAGAAAATCACCCCCAGCTTTATGAGGACGTGAGCCTGTGGTTGAGCAGCGAATTTGACGCTGGGCATTTGCAGACCCTAGAGACGGTGGAAAAAGACCACGGTCGCATCGAGACGCGCCGTTATGCGTTGAGCGATCAGCTCGATTGGTTGGAGGGGCGTCAGGAGTGGGCGGGCTTAAGCGCATTGGGGTTGGTTGAGAGCCGACGTGAAAGGGGGGGGATAAGGTCAGCTATTTTCTGTGTTCAGGCACTGACCTAGAGCGCTTTGCTCACAGCGTACGCGCCCATTGGTGCATTGAAAATCAACAGCATTAGCTCCTGGATGTACACTTTGGTGAGGACGCTAACCGCACCCGCATCGACCCTGCCCCGGAGAACCTGGCGTTGATCCGACGCATGGCACTGAACTTGGTGCGCCAAAATGGCAAACTCCGCGAAAGTACCCGCTGCCGGCGACTGAGAGCGGGGTTGAACGTATTGGTAGCGTTATTACCTGCGAATTTTCCAATTATCATTGCCGTTGACAAAACGCTGGAAAGGCGCAAAGGGAAAATGATAAAGGCTAAGAGGTGTTATAGGGATGCTGTTCGAGCAACCGAGAAAAGAGTGGTTAAATTCTTTTACCAAATTAAGTAAGCATGTCTCCTTAGGTATTATTTGCGCCAAAATATATACAAATATCTGATTTCAATTACTTAGTTAAATAAAAATTATTTTTTATTAATTTGTCTCTTTTTAGAAACATTTTTGTTTGGTTTATTTTAATTGGTACTCCTCAATAAATAAAAATGTGAGATACCAAGGATAAGGTAATGGTTAGTTTTTTTTAGGTTAATAGGAGGCTTAAAAAAATTGTCGTTAGATAGCGACAAATGATTGATTAAGGGCTATATAAATGTATTTCTTCATCCGTGGGAGCAGCGTTTATGAATGAGTCGAAGATCCCCATGCCAGCGCCAAAAACACTGTGGTTTATTGCTGCAATTCTCTTTGCTTTGGCTATTGGACTGACGCCGGATATGCTTATCGATCTTGGACCGATGCGAAGAAGTTTGACTTCATCGAATCCAATGACGCGAAACACGGCTGAGACCACGATCCTTATAACACGGCTGCTCTGCGCTCTGGGGGGGGGGGTCCTCATTGGAGTTATTGCTCGGTGGCGACGTATCCGAGAGAATCGGCTTTTTCAAGCTATTCGACACCATGAGCTACCGCATGGCCTTGCTGCCCGTTTACAGCAGCTTAGTAATTCCTCCCTTTATATGTCCTGCACAGCGGTCCTGACCGGTCTCCTGTATGTGGCGGTTGGTGAAAATCTCCTCTCATCTGACTTAATATACCTTATTAATGGTGAGGATGGTATTATCGAGTATGGAACTGCTCTTCTGTTCCTTGCCGCTGCTATTGTGGCTATCCGGACGGCAGTCTTAAAGCGCAGTAACGCCATTCGTCATGCAGGGGCGAGGCGTATGATCATGCGACGTTCCGCGGTCTGGCATGCCCTCTTAGGGCTGTTTTTCTTGCTCTGTGTGGGGGAAGAGGTGAGCTGGGGACAACGCCTCTTGGGCTTCGAAACCGTAGATCTCCTGGAGGATCTTAACGTTCAGGATGAAAATAATCTGCACAATCTGTTGGGCTATTTTGCGGACCACCTCTTCATTGCGGGAGTGTTTGTATACGGGGCCCTCTTCCCTTTACTTGGTCACTATTTTCCTTTCTTGTGGAAGGCGATGGACTGGTTGGGTCTCCCTGTGGCTAGCCTCGGCTTAGCTGTCGGTTTCATGATAGTCTTGATGCTGCACGACTGGACGGTCTATCAAATCTTGCCTCAATCGAGCTTGCGTATCGCGGAGCTGCGGGAGTTGCTGACATCGCTGTGCTTCTTGTTGCTTGTAGTCGAGACTTCGCGTAGAAATGGTTAACTAAAAAAATAAAATGACAGTTTCGAGGAATCCGTCTTCTTTATTGTTGCCAGGTTGGGATGGGGTGCAATCCCCATCCCTATTAATGCCTGGTTTTTAAGCAAAGGCTTTTGGCTAATCGATAGCCCAAAGACTACATAGCCGACGGTTTCATCGCAATGCCAAGTTTCTTCATTCCATGATCCGACTTTCCGCACCCCTCTGGCCGTTTTTTAGGAATAAATCGCTTCATAGGCTGTTCCTAATAGTGCCAAGAGGCGTTGATGATGCTCATCGAGATTGAGTACGAGTTCCTGGAGCTCATTTACCATCAACACGTGAATGCCGACAAAGCACTGAAACACCCAGCGTGCGGTGGGGTTAGAGATAGGATTGCCCTTTTGGTCCGGGAAACTCTGGCGGTGGGCGGAAAGGACCTGGCGCATCCGGTATTCCAGCGCGGAATAGACCAAAAGGCACAAGGTCATGACCATGAGAAGTGCCATAATGCGCTGAGGTGACTTGAGAAACAGGGAAGAAGCCAGGAACAGCGGATCTTTGAGACACCGAAAGCCCTTCTCCACTTGGCTTTGCTGCTTGTAAGCTGCCAAAAGCTCCGCAGGAGGCAACTTCTCAGTGTCGAGTTCGTTGGTCGCTACAATAAAGCCGATATTCCGCACCCCTATGGTGGATTTTATAAGAATAAAGGGTTTCATAAGAGGGTCCTAAGAGCGCCAAGAGGTGTCGGTGGTGGTCGTGGAGATTGAGGACGTAGGTCTGGCTCTGGTGCATAATTAATACTAATTTGCATTATAAGGAGTAATTTTCATATAGGGGAAGTCAATGAGGGAACGGAGGCGGTGGGGTTCATCCACGAGTTGATTGAGGCTGGTGCAGAGTGTGTTTTCTAGATCCTCGAGCGAGGCCAAGGAAGTGTTAGATAATACTTTCTCCCGTAGCTCTTCCCTAAAGATGTTCGACGGGGGGGATTGTAAAACACACGATTTGATCTGACATTTTGCTGAAAAAAGTCTATTCTGGGGGCATGCCCCCAGAATAGACTTAAAACGAAAAAGAGGAGTGTCAGAAGATGAGCACCTATCAAGAAAAGCTCATCAAACCGAAATTGGACGTGTTGGAGCTAGCCAAGCAACTGGGGAATGTCTCGCAGGCCTGCAAGGTGATGGGCTGACAGCTTTTACCGGTTTAAAGAACGGTATGAGACCGGCGGGGAACAGGCGTTGGTGGAGATCAGCCGCCAGAAGCCGATGATCAAAAACCGTGTGCCGGAGCCTATAGAGCAGGCGGTGGTGGATTTAGCCATCGAAAACCCGGCGCTAGGCCAGCGGCGGGCCTCGGCCCAATTGCAGCAGCGGGGAATTATCGTCTCTTCCTCAGGGGTGCGCTCCATCGGGTTGCGCCATGATCTGGAGACCCTGAAAAAGCGTCTCAAGGCGCTGGAGGTCCGCTCGGCCCAGGAGGGGCTGGTGCTGACTGAAGCGCAACTGGCCGCGCTGGAGAAGGCCAAAGACCAACGCGAGACCAAAGGGGAGATCGAATCGGAGCATCCCGGTTATCTGGGCTCACAGGACACCTACTCTGTGGGGACGATGAAAGGCGTGGGGCGCATCTACCATCGTGGAGACCTATTCCCGCGTGGCCCTGTGCAAGCTCTACACAGAAAAAAGCGCCCTCACCGCAGCCGATATGCTCAACGACCAGGTCCTGCCCTTCTTTGCCGAACAGGATATTCCTCTGTTGCGGGTGCTCACCGACCGGCGCGCCGAGTACTGCGGACGTGTCGAAAGCCATGCTTATCAACTCTATCTAGCCGTAGAAAACATCGACCACAGCAAAACCAAGGCGCGGCCCGCAGACCCATGGGATTTGCGAGCGCTTCCACAGAACCATCAAGCATGAATTCTACGACATCGCCTTTCGCAAAAAGCTTTACCGCTCACTGGAGGAGCTACAAACGGATCTGGAGCACTGGCTCATGAACTATAATGAACAAAGACCGCACTCGGGCCGGTATTGCTATGGTAAAACACCCATGCAAACCTTCAGGGAAACCGTGCATGTGGCCAAAAAAAAGTGTCTCTCTTATCATCATAGGGGAGAAAAGGGAGAGGAAAACACCTCCCTCGCACCAGAATTATCGGACAACAAAATTTTCGTCGTCTGATAGTGTGTCTGTCAGATTAAGTCTAGAGTTTTACAACCACTTGAATACAGACTACCCCTTACCTGAAGTCCATTGGTTCAGGAATGCCGCCCCCTATATTCACGCCCATCGTGGCCGAACATTTGTCATCGCTTTCACGGGAGAAACTATACAAGGGCCTACTTTTCCTCACCTTATTCATGACATCGCGCTGTTAGGCAGTCTTGGAATCCAGCTGGTATTAGTGCATGGTGCCCGTCCCCAGATTGAAACTACCCTTGCGCAGAGGGGGCTAAACCTACGTTATGTCAATGGCCTCCGAGTCACCGATGATGCCGCCCTATTCTGCGTTAAAGAAGCCGTAGGTGCAGTCCGGGTTGAGATTGAAGCCTTGCTTTCCATGGGCTTGCCCAATTCCCCTATGGCAGGGGCCCAAGTTCGAGTTGCCGCTGGTAACTTCATTACGGCCCGGCCCCTGGGCGTGAGGGCAGGAATCGATTATTGCCATACCGGCGAGGTCCGCAAGGTGGATATCGAAGCAATACGACAGCGCCTTAACAGCGGCGCTATTGTCCTGCTCTCTCCCCTGGGTTACTCTCTTACCGGCGAGGTCTTCAATCTCAGTGCAGAAGAAGTGGCCACTGTTTCGGCTATCGCCCTTGGGGCGGATAAACTCATCTTTATTGGCACGGGCCTACCCGCAGCAACGCCTTCTCCCCTGCCCCGGGAACTGACTCCCCAAGAGGCGGAACAGCTACTAGGGTCAACATCCAAGTTGCCCGATGAGCTCATCTGCCACCTTCAAAGCGCTATTCATGCCTGCCGCTCTAGAGTCCCTCGGGTCCATATTATCGACCAACATCTGGATGGTGCCCTATTAATGGAGCTATTTAGCCGCGATGGTATCGGCACATTGGTAACAGCCCTTGCCTTCGAGGACATCCGGGGGGCAACCATTGAGGATGTTGGCGGCATTCTGGAGCTGATTGCTCCTTTAGAAGAAAGAGGCTTCCTGGTGCGGCGGTCACGGGAGCGGTTAGAAATGGAAATCCACCACTTTACAGTCATGGAACGGGATGGGGCTATCATTGGCTGCGCGGCATTATATCCTTTTCCAGAAGAAAAAATTGGTGAACTCGCTTGCCTTGTGGTTCATCCCGATTATCGCCAATCTGGACGGGCTACGGCCCTTCTTTCAGACATAGAAAAGGTAGCCAAACAACAGGGGCTTAGCCGCCTGTGCGTCCTGACCACTCAAACCGCTCACTGGTTTCGGGAACGGGGATTTGAGCCCTCCCCCCTCGAAGCTTTGCCGGAAAACAAACGAGCGCTCTACAATTACCAGCGTAATAGCAAAGTTTTTATAAAACGCCTCTAACTTAAGCATCCGGGAAAATCTTTTGTTGTTGCAAAAAGGCCTGCTAGGTGCGTCACTCACCACTCAGCTTCTTTTTCAATAGGTCATTGACCTGCTCAGGATTGGCCTTACCCTTAGAAACCTTCATCACTTGGCCGACAAAGAAACCAAAGAGTTTGTCCTTACCCGCTTGGTACTGTGCCAACTGCTGGGGATGAGCTGCTAATACTTCGTCAATGAGCTTTTCAATGCTTGCAGTATCCGTTACCTGCTTTAAGCCTTGACGCTCGATTATCTCATCGGCACTGCCTCCTTGGGTATATATTGTTTCAAACACGGTCTTGGCAATCTTGCCGGAGATGGTTTTATCAGCCATCCGTTTAATCAATTGGCCAAGCTGCTCTGGAGTAACAGGACTACTTTCAATGCTTTTCCCTTCCTTGTTAAGAGCCCCTGCCAAATCGCCCATGACCCAGTTAGCACACAGCTTTGCTTCTCCACCAGCAGTTTTGACCACCGCCTCATAGTAATCAGCTAACTCCCGGCTAGTGGTCAGCACACTGGCGTCATAGGCGGAAAGGTTATACTCTGCCATGAACCGCTTACGCTTGGCATCCGGAAGCTCCGGCAAAGTGGCTTGAACCTCTTCGATAAAGCTATCCTCTAGCACCAACGGCAGTAAGTCCGGATCTGGGAAGTAGCGATAATCGGTCGCTTCCTCTTTGGTGCGCATGGGGCGGGTTTCATTTTTGTTTGGATCAAAAAGGCGGGTTTCCTGGATGACATGGCCGCCTGACTCCAGCACTTCGATTTGCCGTTCGATTTCATATTGGAGTGCCCGTTCTACAAAGCGGAAGGAATTTATATTCTTAAGTTCCGTGCGGGTACCGAAGGTTTCCTGCCCCTGGGGGCGGACGGAGATATTAGCATCGCAACGGAAAGATCCTTCCTGCATGTTGCCATCGCAAATGCCGAGATAGCGCACCAAAGTATGGATCTTTTTCATGTACGCTACGGCTTCCTTGGTCGAGCGTAAGTCCGGCCCAGAGACAATTTCTAGCAAAGGGGTACCGGCCCGGTTGAGGTCAATACCACTCATGCCATGGAAGTCCTCATGTAAAGATTTCCCCGCATCTTCTTCCAAGTGGGCTCGAATAATAGTGATATGTTTTTCAACCCCCTCTTCTAGCTCAATGATTGTGTGGCCATTGGCGACAATCGGGAGTTCATACTGGCTAATCTGATAGCCTTTGGGTAGATCGGGATAAAAATAGTTTTTGCGGGCAAAGATGGAGCGCTCAGCAATTTTGGCTTGGATAGCTAGCCCAAATTTGACCGCCATGCGTACGGCTACTTCATTGAGTACTGGCAATACTCCAGGTAGCCCCAGGTCAATGGCGCAAGCCTGGGTGTTAGGTGGCGCCCCGTAGGCAGTCGGCGCCCCTGAAAAGATCTTAGATTTTGTTGCTAGTTGGGCATGAATTTCCAACCCAATTACTGGTTCCCACTGCATGTGTAAGCCCCGATTAATGTGAGATCAAAATCATATGTTAGAGACATCCGATAAGGTGGGGTGGGCTGCTGAGATCTCAGCGCGGGATTTAGCCGTCACCACCGGTCGACCAATTGAATAATGGATAATACCCTGGCTAGCCATGAGAACAGGATCATAAAGGTTGCGGCCATCGAATACGACTGGCGCTTTGAGCGAGGTTTTAACCATTTCAAAATCCAAGCTGCGAAATACGTTCCATTCTGTGACCACGGCTAGCGCATCAGCGCCTTGTAAGGCTGCTTCGGGTGTCTCACAGAGTATCAATTCCTGCCGGTTGCCATAAATACGCCGCGTTTCCTCCTTAGCCACTGGGTCATAGGCCTGGATTCGAGCTCCGGCCTGCCAGAGTGCTTCCATCAAGGTACGGCTAGGCGCCTCGCGCATATCGTCGGTATTGGGCTTGAAGGCCAATCCCCAGAGGGCGATAGTGCGCCCCGATAGCTGTCCCTCAAAATGATGCTGGATTTTGTGGAAAAGGCTTTGTTTCTGTCGGTTATTTACCGTTTCTACCGCATTAAGTAGCTCAGCATTATAATCTACTTCCCGGGCAATTCGCTCTAAGGCTTTAACATCCTTAGGAAAACAGGATCCCCCGTAACCGCACCCGGGATAGATAAAATGATAGCCAATTCGTGGATCGGCACCTATCCCCAAGCGTACTTGTTCGATATCAGCCCCAAGCTTTTCAGCTAGATTGGCCATTTCGTTCATAAAACTGATTTTAGTCGCTAGCATAGCATTAGCTGCATACTTGGTGAGTTCTGCTGAGCGGATATCCATCGCCACTAGGCGGTCATGATTTCGGTTGAAAGGCGCATATAACACCCGCAGCAGTTCAGTGGTACGAGGGTTATCCGTACCAATGATAACCCGATCAGGTTTCATAAAATCTTCAACAGCCGCCCCCTCTTTGAGAAATTCGGGGTTAGAGACAACGTCGAATTCCAGATCTACCCCTCGTTTTTGCAACGTTTTGCAGAGGGCCTCTCTAACCTTATCGGCGGTTCCCACAGGCACGGTAGACTTATTGACTACAATACGATAGTCCTTCATATGCTCTCCAATACTGCGCGCTACCGCCAATACATACTGGAGATCTGCAGAACCATCTTCATCAGGGGGGGTGCCTACCGCGATAAACTGAAATAGGCCATGGGCTACCCCTTGGGTGACATCGGTGGTGAAGTTAAGCCGTTTACCCTCTATATTCTTTTGCACTAAAGCGTTAAGTCCCGGTTCATAGATAGGCACTTTCCCTTGCTTGAGCATGGCAATCTTTTGCTCGTCGATATCGACGCAAAGTACTTCATTGCCGACCTCTGCCAGACAAGTGCCGGTCACAAGGCCCACATAGCCCGAACCAAAGATGGTGATTTTCATTGGTTTTTTCTCCCTGCAATTTTCCCTATAAACGGATCGGCCTATTCCCAATAAAGCATATATCGGAAATGAATAAACTCCTACCTTGCACTATGCCTAGGCGATGATACTGATGTTGTTTTTATAAAAATATTGGCTGGTGTTTTTCAATAAAGATTAATTTATTTGCTATTGTATTTAGAAGTATTCGTGCCGATATAGAAAGTAAAATTTAATCAGTCATCAAGTCGAGGCCGGCCCAGAGAGAGCAAATTTAACATTTAAAGATAACCGCAATGTATCAAAAATTTTACAAATTGACAGGAAAACCGTTTCAACTTAGTGCTGATCCTTGCTTTTTTTATGGCAGTACGGTTCACAAGCGGGCCTTATCTTATTTACGTTATGGTCTCATGCAAGGAGAAGGTTTTATTGTCATTACAGGTCCTATTGGCGCCGGTAAAACAATGCTGGCCCGAACCTTGGTCTCTGAACTTGCCGAGAATAGCACCATAGCCGCCCAAGTCGTCACTACGCAGTTAGAGGCCAATGACATGCTGCGTCTTATAGCCGCTTCCTATGGACTTACCCATGAAGGCGTGGCTAAAGCGACCTTACTAAAAGCCATTGAATCCTTTCTAATAACGCGGGCGCGGGAGGGTAAACGAGTCCTGTTGCTGGTGGATGAAGCCCAGAACCTACCCCCTGACTCTATTGAAGAGCTGCGTATGCTTTCTAATTTCCAAGTGGGAGAGAGAGCATTGCTGCAGTGTTTCCTGCTAGGGCAAGAGGAGTTTCGACAGACCTTAGCCCTGGGAGATATGGAACAACTGCGGCAGCGGATTATTGCGGCTTATCATCTCACTCCGCTAGACAAGGATGAAACACAGGGCTACATTGAACATCGCCTCAATCTGGTTGGATGGGATGCTGATCCGCTGATCACGGACGAGGCTTATGATGCGATCCATGACCATACCGGAGGCCTACCTCGGCGGATCAATTCTCTTTGCGACCGCCTATTATTATACTCTTATGTTGAGGAAAGGCATACCATTGATGAGCAGGAAGTCAATGTAGTTACTAAAGAAATGGACGTGGAAGGTATGCGCTCTAAGGCGGGAGAAAAAGTAGCAATGGAAAAAAGCCATGACTTCGAAGAGCGCCTTACCCGGTTAGAGGAAACGGTCGCCGCATTGGGGAAAGCAGTAGGCAGTCTCTCTGATGAAGAAGTTCAGCCTGATTTGCCCCCTTCGAGGCTGCGACAAATCTCCCCAGGTAAGGAAAATTAAATTTTTAGCTGGTTTTTTCTCGAAGACTGATCACGGTCCAGCCGTTGGTGCGGGCATGGGCATTTAGCGTCTCATCAGGATCCACAGCTACCGGATGAGTGACCTGCTCTAGGAGTGGTATATCATTATGGGAATCGCTATAAAACCAGCTTGTTTCTAGGGTTAAGGCCTGCTCTTTGAGCCATGCTTTTAATCGAGTCACCTTGCCATCCCGGTAGGAGGGAATACCGCTAACTTGTCCGGTGTAACGGCCGCCCCGGATTTCAGGTTCAGTCGCAATGAGGCCATCAACTCCGAGTATTTCGGCGATAGGCCCAGTAATGAAACGGTTGGTCGCCGTGATGATGAGCAATTTGTGGCCCCGGGATCGGTGCGAAGCAAGCAGTTCCTGAGCCTGAAGTAAGATAATGGGGCGGATTTTTTCTTCCAGATATTGTGAACGCCAGATCTCTAGTTGGCGAAGGGAATGTTGCTTAAGGGGCGCTAGTTGAAATGCTAAGAATTGATAAATATTTAGCGTACCCTCTTGGTATTGCCGATAAAAAGCTTCATTAGCCCGTTCATAGGCTTCGCTATTGACAATCCCCTGCTCCACCAGGAATTGCCCCCATAAGTAGTCAGAGTCCCCAGCGAGTAGCGTATTATCCAAATCAAATATAGCTAGCCCCATATTTTGAGTATTTCTCTACCCCTTAAAACTTTTAAGCATACCATAGAAGAAAGTGAGGGAATTAAAGTTTGCGCTAAGGGGTTAATTTTAGGTATCTTTGTAGGGTTATTTTAAACGATTACTAATAGAGCGTGAACAGGCCGTGATTGATAAAGACGGCTTTAGGGCGAATGTGGGGCTTATCCTTTGCAATGAGGATGGCAGGGTATTATGGGCGCGGCGAGCCAGGGAGGAGGCCTGGCAGTTTCCCCAGGGCGGGATCAAGGGGAATGAGACAGCTGAGGAGGCTGTCTACCGGGAACTAGCAGAGGAAGTGGGGCTAGGCCCGGAGCATGTCAGCATTGTAGGCTGCACCCGAGGTTGGTTGCGGTATCGTTTGCCTAGTCGTTATATCCGCTATGGCAGTAAGCCCCTGTGTATCGGCCAAAAGCAGATCTGGTATTTACTTCGTTTTGTGGGTGAAGAGCAAGATGTCCGGCTTGATGTGACGGATAGGCCGGAATTTGATTATTGGCGTTGGGTCAACTACTGGTACCCGCTGCGAGAAATTGTGTATTTCAAGCGCAAGGTGTATCAGCGGGCGTTGAATGAGTTGGCGCCTTTGATATTTCCGGGCTATCGACCGCCCTCTGCGGCCCGTTCGAGCTACGGGAAGCGGCGCCGTTCTCAGAGGACAAGGCCTTGTTATTAGGAGAGACGTGCTCTGAAACGCAGCTCTAGCATCTGTTGGGGATCATGGACACTGTTATTCTAAGGGGTACATGGAGCGGCGAATCCAAGAGCGTGACTACTCCCCTGCCTTCAGGCAAGGGTTCTTAACTGTTAGATTAAGTTTATGATTTTCCCTAAAAATATCCATTTTTGCCGCGCCCTTGACATGTCTAAATCCTCGCGTTTATCATGTCTCCGTGCTCTTAAGCACCGTCCCGACAGGCTACGGCGAGACGTTAAATGCGCGCAAGAGCTATATAAGACCACAGTTTTCAAGCCTGGCAATGGCAGAGACGGCGCGAACGAACCTATGAGGTTTTCATAGATTGTTAGTAGCAGCTTCTAAGGACAAACCCCAGGGACTGTAGCCCCAGTCCCAAAATATTGAGAGTACTATTTTGATCGCGATACATTTCCAAACCACAGCAGGAACAGTACTCTCGCCGGTTTTTGATGCGTTCGTGAATCCGGGCTTCCACTTTTCGGTGTTGGGCCCGTTTAGGCGTTCCCTTCCCGGCTTTAGAAAACCAGCATTCTCCAAAGAAGAACGTTCCTGCTAGAGTTTGGGAATCGAAACCGCTTGCGCATGATAGTTCACCGATTCCTGACCTTCTTCCCAAGCAGACTTGCGCTCCTCAAGAAAGTGGTTATAAAAAGAGGGATCTTACGGCGCACTTTGATGAGCCCCAACAGATGCTAGGCTGCGTTTCAGAGCACGTCTCTCCTAATAGCAAGGCCTTGTCCTCTGAGAACGGCGCCGTTTCCCATAGCTCGAACGGGCCGCAGAGGGCGGTCGATAGCCCGGAAATATCAAAGGCGCCAACTCATTCAACGCCCGCTGATACACCTTGCGCTTGAAATACACAATTTCTCGCAGCGGATACCAGTAGTTGACCCAACGCCAATAATCAAATTCCGGCCTATCCATCACATCAAGCCGGACATCTTGCTCCTCACCCACAAAACGAAGTAAATACCAGATCTGCTTTTGGCCGATACACAGGGGCTTACTGCCATAGCGGATATAACGACTAGGCAAACGATACCGCAACCAACCTCGGGTGCAGCCTACAATGCTGACATGCTCCGGGCCTAGCCCCACTTCCTCTGCTAGTTCCCGGTAGACAGCCTCCTCAGCTGTCTCATTCCCCTTGATCCCGCCCTGGGGAAACTGCCAAGCCTCCTCCCTGGCTCGCCGCGCCCATAATACCCTAGCATCCTCATTGCAAAGGATAAGCCCCACATTCGCCCTAAAGCCGTCTCGATCAATCACGGCCTGTTCACGCTCTATTAATAATCGCCTAAAATAACCCTACAAAGATAACTAAAATTAACCCCCTAGCGCAAATTTTAATTCCCCCACTTTCTTCTATGGTGTGCACTGATGTAAAACCTGAATCACCATCAATGAATAACCGCCAGCCCGCTGGTCAATCCTCGACCAGCAGCTATCCCTTGCAGCTCCTTTTTCTTAGGTAATAGTGGCCGTAACCCCCAGTCGCCCCATCAGCCGGTAGACATACTCTCGCCCGATCTGAATGTATTTGACCCCTAATCGCTCGTGCACCCTGGCAATAGCCATAAGCTAATGCCCTTTATTTCCAACAAATTTTACAGTATTTGATCTACCCAAGCCTCTGATGTAGCGAGGTAATTATTCTCAGAATATATACCAGGTACTTATCCTTATAAGAGCGATACAAATGACCTTCAGCTTATATCGAACTAACATTTAATTAACAGCTTGACAAGACGATATCACCTCCTATTTTTTAATAATGTGATAGTTAATTTTGATTTAGGGAAAGCCACTCCTGAAGAACCGCATAAACGCGTAAATCGATAATAGATTTACCCTTGCAACTTGGAGGAAATGGCTCAGTAGGAGGTGGGAGCAAAAAGTCAAAAGGAGGAAGAGGAAAATTAGGAAAATCTGTCACGCTGCCCTCAGCGGCTCAGGGTAAAGAAAATCCCAAACGGTCGGAGCATAACCAGGGAATAGGGAGTTGGGGTGTCATCAGGCGCCTGCCGAAAAGGAAACTACGGCAACGATTGAGATACGGCTCAATGCCATGACGTAATTATAGTACTAAATTAATTATGAAAAATCAACCCACTCCAAAAAAAGTTACTGTATCGCGCACTTATTATGGAGAGCATACAGGAGTTATTTTTCTACAACGATTAACAAACACGGCTATTGCGAGTGCCTCCCTCTACCCCATCGGATTAATCTATGGCGTTGACCTAGAAAACCCCTATTATTTAGGCCTATTCATGGTAACGCTTATGCTTGCCCTCGGCATGTTTGAGGCTGTCGGTATCTATCAAACCAAGACTAGGCCATCCCTGCAGTCGCTTTTTCACAGCTTTACGCTAGCCTGGATAGTCGTCGTTTGTGAGCTTTTATTTCTAGGCTATGCCCTCAAGCTATCAGAGATCTATTCCCGGAAGGTATTATTAACTTGGTTTATAGTTACGCCTATTCTCACTGTATTGGCACATGAAACTGTTCGTTTTCTTTGCTACCGGATATTTAACATCAAATATAAGATACGCCATGCAATTATCATAGGTATTAATGAATTAAGCAGACAACTTTTAGAAACGACAAAGCATAATAAACGTTTGGGAATAGAAATAGACGGATTTCTCGATGATCGAGCAAGAGATCGTACGGGGGATCTGATAGAGGGAGATTTTTTGGGAAGATTATCAGAGTTACCAGTCCTCACAAGGCAGAGAAAAATCGACATTGTATTTATAGCTTTACCATTGACGCAGCAACAACGTATTGTTGATCTTATTGATAATCTTCGAGATACCACTGCTTCCATTTATTATGTGCCTAATGTGTTGCTTTTTGACCTAAACTTAATACAAGCACGCCTAGATGATATCGATGGTGTTCCCGTGGTAGCACTATGCGAAACCCCATTCTGTGGAATGCAGGGGTTCATTAAACGTCTAAGCGATATTATTATAGCTACCTTTGCACTGTTATTGCTATCTCCACTCATGCTACTAATCGCAATAGGCATCAAATTAAGCTCTCCCGGTCCCATTTTATTCAAACAACGCCGATATGGCCTCGATGGACAAAAAATCATGGTTTACAAATTTCGTTCTATGACGGTTTGTGAAGATGGAGAGACGGTCACTCAGGCTACCCGTAATGATCCACGAACCACCCCTTTGGGGCACTTCCTCAGACATACCTCTTTGGATGAATTGCCACAATTTATCAACGTGCTTCAAGGATCGATGAGTGTTATCGGCCCAAGACCCCATGCTGTTACTCATAATGAACAATACCGCAGAATAATCAAAGGATATATGATTAGACATAAGGTGAAACCTGGTATTACTGGATTGGCACAAGTTCGTGGCTTTAGAGGAGAGACAAAAATCTTAGAAGAAATGAAGGCTCGGGTAGAATCAGATATTGAGTACATGCGTAATTGGTCGCTTACTTTAGATTTTAAAATTTTTATAAAAACATTTTTTGTGTTGTTCTTCAAAAATACTAAAGCTTATTAACCCTCTTCTGTCAAATTAGGTTTGGGCTTTGAATAAAAGTGGGAGCCAATCACGTGTTCAAGCTTACACCATACCCCGTGTTTTCCGGCCCCGTGCTAACAGGGTTAAGTACCTATGCATATACTCTGATAGTAATTACCTCGATATATTAGAGGCTTGGGTAAATTAAACACCACAAAACTTTTGCTGAGGTACTTACCACCCGCCGTAGACCTTAGTGCTTCGTTGTAGGCACGCTAGTTCTTGATCTAATAACCTTATCTATGACTTACTCATATCCTACTTGAGCATACTACCAAACCCGCACTGAAAAAAGCAGTGCAAATGCTATATTTATGATGAACGAGATGAGCCTGGGTGGTACCCTTAAATGGCTTTTATATCTTTAGTGCCCTAAAACGCAATATGAAACCAAATAATCAACATAAATCTTATGTTGGCATACATGAGTTTTTCCTGGATAAAGAGTTGCTTTTATTTTCTGACCTGAACGGCAATCTGTACCGCCTCAATACCAGTGCAGCTTTTATTTGGTGCCACCAGGCCGAGGGGTTTTCTACCCAAGAGATTATCCATGCTATGGTCGATACCTTTGGGATTTCAGCCGAGAAAGCCCAATCTGATGTGCGAGCAAGCCTTTCCGAATGGCGTCACCTCGGACTACTATATGACCACAACACTGTACCAGCGACGGAAAATTTTCTTCCTAGGATGGAGAACTCCAAACCAGCCGGTGTCGGACACCATCCACAACGGCTTACATTAACCCATGCTTATAAACACTGCTACCGCTTTGGCAGCGTATGTTTCCAAGTACGTTTTGCGAATCTAGAGACAAAACAAATTGTACATCCTATAATCGCCCACTTAGAAATTGCTTCTAATACCCCCTGTAACAGCGTCTTTGATATTACCAAAGAATCTGAAGGTTATTTGCTATCGCGCAACTTTATCCCATTAGCTACCTGCCAGGACCTGAGAGAAGTTGGCCCGTTAGTTCATGGCGAGTTGCTTGTAACGGCTTGCAAATCTTCTGAATGCCTAGCTATCATCCATGCAGCCGCAATGGCAAAGGGCAATTATGCCATCTTATTCCCA
This sequence comes from Nitrosococcus wardiae, assembly GCF_004421105.1. Taxonomy (NCBI): domain Bacteria; kingdom Pseudomonadati; phylum Pseudomonadota; class Gammaproteobacteria; order Chromatiales; family Chromatiaceae; genus Nitrosococcus; species Nitrosococcus wardiae. The sequence goes on along the minus strand of NZ_CP038033.1, from coordinate 1,604,148 downwards.
GGAGATTCAGGGAGTGGTAAATCAACATTGGCAGCGGGTATGATCGCAGCTGGCTATAGATATCTCAGCGATGAAATCGTGCTGCTTACTTCTCACCCATACCATGTTCTCCCTATATCCCTTAGTATCGGCCTCAAGGAGGGCGCTTGGCCTGTGCTCTCTCCCTTTCATCCTATCATAGAAAAATTGCCTATTTATCACCGGCAGGATGGTAAAAAAATACGTTACCTTGCTCCGCATGACATTTCAAACCAAGTAACAATTAGCTACCCAGTTAGGCAAATAATATTTCCCTGCTACATTGCTGGTATAACAACCTATGTACAGCCTATCGGTCGCGCTGAAGCACTTAACCGAATTGCGGAAGGGGGTTATGATGTTAACAGCCGTTTAAATTCAACTACTATTTCAGAACTAGTAAATTGGATCTCTAATATTGAGTGCTGGGAATTACGCTATTCTTCCCTACCCGAAGCTATCAACCATATACAAAAGCTAACTTAAATCCATTAATGAATCATCCAATAGCGCCAGATGAGGTATGGCCGGATAGCATTTCGACAGACTCTTTCCAGAAACTCAGTGCACCATCGCCGATCGCCAGCTTCGAACTACTCTGCAAACCTCGAGCGCGGAACCCATAGATCAGCTCTGACCCGCTAGCCCCTGACTCCCGGTAGCCCTCTCTTCGGCTGCCACCAGTTCTTTGCGGCCATGTTCAGTCACTCCAATATATAACCAGCAGACAAAGACAGTCATCTATCTGCAAGTTGCTGTAGGTGCCACCAGCCCACCAATACACATGGCCTAGTCTGGCTCAGATCATGCTGCCTCCACAATGGCTCTTCAGACGATTTGAGAGTATCGGCCGAGAGTTCTTTGGCCTGCTCGCCCAGCAGAGCGGCCAATACTTTCTGATAGTCATCCGTTAAAACCCCTTTTAGATATAGGTGGGTTAGCCACTCATCAATACTACGGGCTCGCTTCAGATAGGGTGGCAGGCAGGTGCTGTTGAAACAGATACTCGATCCACTGCGCTCGCACACCTTGGACACCTTCACTTCAGTATCACCAATGCCTATCTGGACAGTACGCTCTGGCAGGTACCATTCTGTATCCCAGCCATAGCTTATCAAAGTGATATCAACTGAGCCGGTACCACTCTGTTATGCCTTCATAATGTGAACTAATTCTCATTTTTACACATTCCTACCAAAAAAGGATGAGGCTTTACCGATATGATAACCAAGAAAACATCCAAAGTAAGACGGATAATAATTTTTCTTAAATAGCAAATTTCTAAAAACCGAAAAAGGCAAACTATCCGAAAGGATGGGACGCAAAGCCTCCGGCCTAAGTCCATTATATTAAGGATAAGGTAGCAAGGCTACCGTAACACGTGCATCTTCTAGATGCTGTGTAAACGGCATTCAGATTTAGAGGAGATGCTCTACAATGTATATTGCAGAAGAATATGCTACGTTTCATTTCATTCACAAAATTAAAGTCCTCCTTTGTAGAATAATTGTACTCACTACCCCCTCAATTGTTAATGCCGCCACTATTACTATTGCCTGGGATCCCAGCACTAGTCCTGAGGTCTCCGGCTATAAACTTCATTATGGAAAAGTTAGCGGACAATATACAAGCAGTGTTGATGTAGGTAATAAGACAAGCTATGCCTTAGATGGCTTTTTAGCTGGGGAAAAATACTACATCTCAGCTACCTCTTATTGTAATTGCGATAATGTCCAAGAAAGCGATTTTTCTGAAGAATTAGTAGTAGCAATCCCTGAAAACACCGATGATACCGATTTAATTTTACCACCAATAGAGGTTGGAGAAGTTATAGCGGATCATAAGTGGGTGCGGGTAAATTTCAAAGAGAGCTTTATTGATCCAGTCGTAATTGCGCCGTCTATGAGTTATTCAGGAGGTGATCCAAGTATTGTTAGAATCCGCAACATCACCAGTGACGGATTCGATATCCGTGTCCAGGAATGGGACTATCGTGATGGCTGGCATACACAAGAGAAAATCCACTTTATCGCCATGGAGAAAGGCCACTATATATTACCAGATGGGACAAAAATAGAAGCCGGCAGTACCTGGACAAATACCACCTCTTCATTTGACACCGTAAACTTTCAGCAGCCGTTCAATGTTTCTCCTGTCGTGCTTACATCCGTCACCAGCGATAATGAACCAGATGGAGTTACTGCCAGGAAAAAGGACATTAGCAAAGAAATGTTTAAGCTATTGTTGCAAGAACAAGAAGCAAATAGCGACGGCCATGCTTATGAATCCGTAGACTATATTGCCGCAGAACCCTCTGTTGGAATGGCTGGCGCCATCCCCTTTGAAATAGGTAGAACTGAAGACAACATGGACCATAAATTCCGCCTAGTTTCATTCCTTAATTCATACGCTAATAATCCAATCGCTATTTTAGATCTCCAAACAAGTGATGGAATGGATACAGCTAGCCTAAGATGGGATAACTTAACCTCTAATTCTGTCACAGTAAAAGTAGACGAAGAACAGTCAATGGGTGATGAAACTTATCATACTTCCGAAGTGGTTGGATATATCATCTTTGGCCTTGCTAACCCATGATAATTAAAAGAAATAGACTCTTATATTATTTCATGAAGGTAAAATAGTTGAAATAAGAGATTAAGTAATCCTCATCTAAGGTAGATTAGAGCGTTTACGAGAATTATTAAGGATTGAGTTATTAAACAAGGATGTTTAATAACCCCCAGACCATAAATCCACCCCTGCGTAAAAACTCCAGGGTTCCTTTTTGTAAATCCCTCCAAGCGGCCTTACTTTAACAAACTCGGCTGCTAATATCACCCCGGTATCATCTTTTCTACACTCAGACAAGGGATAGCTACTCACCTCACCACATCATAAAAATTAAGCGCACCATGATCAATTTTCTGCTACCCCAGCGACTCGCACCTGCTTTTTCTTACTCACCACTGACCGGCCACTCTTCTAAAAACTAGTTATCCACATTTTGTCACCAATTAGCGACACCTTATTTAAAGCCCTTTATCGCCCTATAGGAAAAATTTACTTAACTTACTTCTAACCATAATCTAGTGGATTTTGAGCTAGATATCATCGCTGATTTCTAAATTTGTCATCTTTTGCAAAATCGATTTATTAAAAATCTTAAGCTTACTAATGACAGAGAGAAATCGGGAAAAATCAATTAAGAACGTCTCTAGAAAACGACAGAAATTATACCACCCGATAAGTAGCCTACTAAGCAAAAAAAAATATAAGCCGTTTATTTTAACTGCAAATTTATTTTTTGGCACAAAATATGCTATCCCTTGAGCCAAAATAAAAACAAAACCATTTCTAGTTCGTGTCAATTTAAAAATCAAAACTTACAACTACCGAATCGCGCAGCTTGTTATTTCCAATACCAAGCTGTCGACGGTGTTTTTTTGGATGACATTTATTCCCAGGGAGATAATAAATTATGCCTACATGGTTAAAACTATTACGTCTTATAAAAAAGAAACCCTCCTTTACAAATATAGCCATAAAAACCACAATCACAAGTATAGTCCTTCTTGCCTACAGCCTTAACGTCAACGCAGCGCAGGCTGTACTTGCATGGGATGATATTAGCGAACCGAGCGTTTCAGGTTATAAACTTTACTATGGCTCATCTCGCGGTAATTACAACCATAGTATAGATGTTGGAAACCAAACGTCATATACCCTCACAGGATTAGAATCAGAAAAAACTTATTATATCGCCGCAAAAGCTTACAATCAGGATAAATCAAAATACAGCGACTTTTCTAATGAAATAACCGCTACGCTTCCCTCTAGCACAACCTCATCAGAGCCAAACATTAATGAAGATACCGTACCACCAATAGAGGTTGGAGAAGTTATAGCGGATCATAAGTGGGTGCGGGTAAATTTCAAAGAGAGCTTTATTGATCCAGTCGTAATTGCGCCGTCTATGAGTTATTCAGGAGGTGATCCAAGTATTGTTAGAATCCGCAACATCACCAGTGACGGATTCGATATCCGTGTCCAGGAATGGGACTATCGTGATGGCTGGCATACACAAGAGAAAATCCACTTTATCGCCATGGAGAAAGGCCACTATATATTACCAGATGGGACAAAAATAGAAGCCGGCAGTACCTGGACAAATACCACCTCTTCATTTGACACCGTAAACTTTCAGCAGCCGTTCAATGTTTCTCCTGTCGTGCTTACATCCGTCACCAGCGATAATGAACCAGATGGAGTTACTGCCAGGAAAAAGGACATTAGCAAAGAAATGTTTAAGCTATTGTTGCAAGAACAAGAAGCAAATAGCGACGGCCATGCTTATGAATCCGTAGACTATATTGCCGCAGAACCCTCTGTTGGAATGGCTGGCGCCATCCCCTTTGAAATAGGTAGAACTGAAGACAACATGGACCATAAATTCCGCCTAGTTTCATTCCTTAATTCATACGCTAATAATCCAATCGCTATTTTAGATCTCCAAACAAGTGATGGAATGGATACAGCTAGCCTAAGATGGGATAACTTAACCTCTAATTCTGTCACAGTAAAAGTAGACGAAGAACAGTCAATGGGTGATGAAACTTATCATACTTCCGAAGTGGTTGGATATATCATCTTTGGCCTTGCTAACCCATGATAATTAAAAGAAATAGACTCTTATATTATTAAGAAGTAATCCTTGTCTAATTAAAGATAATATAACTTACACAATAACACTAGAATTTTTTAGAGCTATGAAACGATTAAGATTTAAAAGCTTTTTGTTTAAAATTTTCTTCTTCTCTGTTGTTCTATTTGTATCCTCGGCATCAGCAGCAACGATAGAGTACTCCAATAATTTTGAATCGGGGTTTGGAGATATTGTATTTCACTATAAATGTCGAGATGAACAATATAAGAGGGTAACTAATATAAGCCGGGAAGGCAGTTATTCGTTGCGCACTTTCCAAAGAGGTGACGAGGGTTGTATCAAAGACGGTGGTAAAATGCACAGAAGGCGAACACAAGTGACTTTAGGAGATGATCCTCGGTTTCGGTATTTGCGGGATACAACGTATTGGATTGGGTTTAGTGTTTACGTGCCTCACGATTACCCAATACACAGAAAGGATGGTATTTTTGTATATGGCTCAATTTATGGAAGTCAGCCAGGTGAGCCCGCGATATATTTAAGAAATGGCAAATGGCAGATTGACAACAGATGGTATGATGGGATCAGTATAAAGCGCAAGCGGATCTTCGAGGGGAAGGTCAATGTTGGCCAATGGACAGACTTTGTGCTTGAGTTAAGGCGCTCGCCGACAAAGGGCAATGGTGTTTTAAGAGGTTGGATAAATGGAAAACTAGTTGGCGAGACAGCTGGAGTGATAGTGGGCACAGACTATTCAACTCCACCGGCGGCTAAATTAGGAATTTATTTTGGGGGCGACCAGAACGACGACTATACGCTTTATTTTGACGCTGTAAAAATAGCCAAAGGTGCTGATGGCTTCGACCTAGTTTATCCGGCGAATTCCTCAAAGTCATTGGAGTCTTCCACTACCCTTCCCTCTCCAACTGGATTAAAAATTATCGACTTACTACCATAGCTTTATAGCAGACCGCTTATAACTTATGTGCTAGCGCCGATCAAGCTGCACTTGATCGGCGCTCCTAAATAAAAAGAAAATGTAAGTATTTAATCGCTAGTTACGAAAAAACCTTCAACTGTTCCCCAGTTATCGCTTCCAGGCCCAGAATACACCATTACAAAATATGCCTCTAAATAAAACTCAGCAAATCATATATAATGGTTGTACAAAAAAATAGTTAGAGAACTCCCTATGAAAAAAGAAGCGATCACTTTATCTTCAGTGGCAGCAGCGCTTCGACAGTGAAGAAGCTTGCCAAGCGCATTTGTTCAAGGAACGTTGGCCGAATGGCTTCTAATGCCCGGCGTGCGGTCACGATCAGGCCCACTCTCTGCCTAACCGAGGGCTGTACCAATGTAGTGGCTGCCATAAGCAGCATTCGATTATCGGGAACGATATTTCATTCCACCAAACTGCCATTGCAGAAATGGTTCTGGGCGATATATTGGATTGCCTCAGACAAAGATGGAATATCAGCTGTACGCCTCTCCAAGGTCATCGAGGTCTCCTGGCCGACAGCACGCTCGATGTGGCATAAGCTACGCACAGCGATGGGCCACAGAGAGGGCCCCTATCGGCTAGAAACTCTAATCGAACTCGACGATACGCTGGTAGGGGGCAAACGCAAAGACAAACGGGGGCGAGGTGCAGAGGAAAAAAAGCCCGTCGTAGTGGCCTGCGACAACCGCGGTGAACATGCCGGGTTTGTGACGATGGAAGTCGTTGAAAGTGTTCACCGCAAAATGATCCGAGGCTTTGCCCGCAGACGGCTCAAAGAGGGTGAAGCCGTCTTTACCGACGCCCTGACCGCTTTGAATAGTCTGGAAGAAAACAATCTCCACATGGCGAGTAAAACGCCTCCGGAAAAAGTCGACGAATGGCTTCCGTGGGTCCACATTGCCATCAGCAACTTCAAACAATTCATACTCGGGACCTTTCACGGGGTCTCCGGTAAATATTTACAGGAGTACCTCAACGAATTTTGTTACCGATTTAACCGCCGGCAGTGGGAAGCTGAAATTCCAGCAAGACTTCTTGGCCTCTGTGCTACCCATTTGCCAGCAAAAATATGCTGAGCATTCTTCAGAGGCAGTTAGACTTTTTTTCAGCAAAATGTCAGATCAAATCGTGTGCTTTACACTCTCAAGGATTATGGCTTTATATGTAGCATGAGCCGTCAGGGCTGCTGCTACGATAATGCCCCCGCAGAGCGCTTTTTTAATATCTTGAAGTGTTTTATAACCGTCAAAGGCGTCACTCCGCCATTGGCTATCAGACCCCCGTGGGCTATGAAAAACAATACCGACAAATAGCGTAACCATGTGTCCGGAAAACCCTTGCCACATCACAAGCGGCTGACCTGACTTTTAGGAACCCTGCGGTCAACGCAAGCAAGGGCTTTGAGGCGTAGATCATCGCTGTAGGGAACGGACATCACGTGCTCCTCCAGTATATCCTAAGTACCTCTTCAAATGCTATATGCTAAACGACGTTGTAATACCCAGCATAACACAAAACCTAAAAGCGGCATAATGATAGCGGCGCTCCAAAAAATGGGGCTCGGATGACGTTCTAACCAGATCACAATGGCAAGTGAAATTAATATGGGGAAAAAACTAGTTGAGAAAACACTCACTACTGCTGCCTTTAGTGTCGAGTGAAGGCGAAACACAATTCTTGCCACTATTCCCATCCCCAATAATAGAAAGCTAGTCATAAGCGCAGTGCTGGCTGACATGGTGGTGCCCAAAAACAAAGCTTCATCATAATGTAGAGGTAGTGTTGCTTCTTTGCCATCTACAAACAATTTTGCTACCCCAGAGGCATAACTCGCAATCACATGATGCCATCCCCCCGCTAAGATGTAGCCATTGGATTGAAGCTCAACGTCACTCCCATTATCACCATTCTGAGGGGTCCTGACTCGCAGTACCAGATCACCTTTTTTCTCACCCAGGGTAAAATTTCGGTGATGAGTATCTATAGAGTTCGAGATAATTCTTGCCGGTCCACTTTGCATAAGATCATCACTTGCAATTTCGGCCTCTATAGTAAAAGCCTGGGAGGCCATAATAGACTTACAGATAGCATATGCAGATACCGCACTCTTAATAAGCATCGGTTCACGGATATGAAGTACATCCTCTTGAAGCTGCCATTTCTCTGGTTTTGTTTTCCCAATTAGAAGATCTAAGGGAGATTTCTCGCGGCTGAGTGACGAAACTCGGTTATGTGCGATCGTTTCAAAGGAGTATAAGGCAAGGGCTCCTGCTGCATTACGAGGCTCTGCATTCTCTAATGTCATGGCTAGGCGCGATAAATGCTCAATTTCATCAGCGGTCAATTCTCTCGGATAAAGAGAAAATCCCCGGATTTTGCCCTGCCACGGGCGGTCATAGGTTAATTCATTACCAACAAGCAAGGGGTAATGGCAATTCCATCCACTAAGATTAGTACTCGCAGGAATAATTGCTGCGATGCAGATACAAGCGACGATATAATTTCCGAGCCACAAAAAACCAGGTAGCATCCGACGTATCGTATCAAGAACCGGATAGATAAAAATCTGATGAATTAGGATTGGAATACTGAATTTTATGCCAATTGCGCCGGCAGTTATCGCTAACATAAAGTCCACAATTCGGGAATGCCTTGACGACACTACTGCCTGGGCAAGCTCGATTACTAGAGCGATTAGCGTGACTAAACCAATGGATACAGCTTTTGCGTGCTGATATCGATGGTATATGAGTTTTTGATGAACTAAAAAGCCCAGAGGAATAAAACCGAGTAAACGCTGTATAACCGTCGTAAAATCTAATTCTAAATCGAATAGGGTCAATAAAATCCATCCCGCCTGCAAATCAGCTTTAATTGCTGTCCAAGAACCAGCAAACTGCAAGGGAAGTAGGCTGCCCACCATAACCAATAGGATTATTGCAATAAGTGCTAATGTAGTTAGCCATTCAATAGTTTTTCCTGGAAACATGGCTGTGGTAACCCCCGGCTTCCAACACCTTATGCACCTGCATCAAGCGATTGGCATGCAACCGATTTGCTTTTCCAAAACACGGTTCGATTGTAGCGATAAAGGGGCTTAGCGTACGCTTTCGTGCCGTTGGGCTTCAACCCCCAAGATCGCCTCTCAGGAGCCAGCGCCGAGCGGCCTGGGCTGGCCCGGGCACTGGAATTCATTCATCCCGGGGATACCTTAGTAGTCTGGAAGCTGGACCAGTTAGGACGCTCCCTGCCCCCTCTCTTGGAAATCGTCACCAATCTCAAAACCCGGGGGGTGCAATTTCGCCTCCCTCACCAAAGCAATGGATACAAACCCACCCCATAGGAAATGGATCTTCAATCTTTTCGGCGCCCTGGCCCAATATGAACGGGCCCTGATTCGGGAACGGGTCCAGGTGGGGCTTGAGGCCGCTCGGCGTCAAGGTCAGCGGGGAGGACGAGCCCCTCAAGGGCAGAGAGCCTACGGGGAAAAACCGACAACCCAAGGCCACCCTTGGGGCCCTGTCCAGGTGTCAGCAACGATGTAAAACTGACCCACGTCACCGAATAAAAATTGGCCCCCCTTTTCTAAAATAGGCCCTTTTGAGAGGGTCCGATGTTGAAATTGGAGGGATGGATGGAGATCAGGATTTTGCATCGACAGGGGTTGGGTATACGGGCGATTGCGCGGCGGTTGGGGGTTTCCCGCAACACGGTGCGTAAGGCCTTACGCGGGGAGGAGCCCCCGCGCTACCGGCGTAGGGTCAGGGCCAGCAAGCTGGATCCGTACAAGGATTACTTACGGGCTCGGGTTGAGGCAGCTAAGCCGGCCTGGCTGCCGGCCACGGTGTTGTACCGGGAGATTACTGAGCGAGGCTATCGAGGGGAGATCTCGATTTTGCGGGATTGGCTGAGGACACTTAAAGCGCGGACGGCACCCGAGCCGGTAGTTCGCTTTGAAACTGCGCCAGGGGAGCAGATGCAGGTCGATTGGATCGTATTTCGCCGGGGTCGAGATCGGCTCTCGGCCTTTGTGGCCACATTGGGCTACAGTCGGGCGAGCTATGTTGAATTTGTCACCGATGAACGATTGGAGACCTTGCTGAGCTGTCATGAGCAGGCTTTCGAAGCCTTTGGGGGAGTCCCGCTGCGGGTGCTCTACGACAACATGAAAACGGTCGTCTTGCAACGGGACTACTATGCCGAAGGTCAGCACCGTTTTCAGGCCGGGCTGTGGGATTTTGCCCATCATTATGGGTTTGTCCCCAAGCTATGTCGGCCCTATCGGGCCAAGACCAAGGGCAAAGTGGAACGATTTAACCATTATCTGCGCCACAGTTTCTATAACCCGCTGGCTAGCCGCCTGAAACAAGCCAGATTGGTCCTGGACAAGGCCACCGCCAATCTGGAGGTGCACCGCTGGCTGGGGGAAGTGGCCAACCGCCGGGTCCATGCCACCACCGGGCGGAGACCGGTCGAGGTGCTCATCGAGGAGCGTGAACACCTTCAGCCTTTACCTCGGCCCTACCTAGGACAGGTGCTGGGGACCACATCCACCCTTTCCCGGCCACTGCTGGCTGAAGCAGTTATCTTACAGCATCCGCTGAGTGTCTATGAAGCGCTGGTGCAGGAGGTCTCGGTATGAATCTGCAACAAGAGCGTATTGAGGCAGCCTGTGCCCCATTGGCCTTGACGACCGTGGCCGCGCAGTATAGCCCCCTGGCGCAGCAGGCCGCCCGGGAGAAGTGGGGCTACGGGGATTTTCTGGAGGCGCTACTCAAGGCGGAACTGGCGGCCCGCCAGGCCCGCACCCAGTATATGATGACCCGCACGGCCGGTTTTCCCGTGCTCAAGACGCTCCAGGACTACGATTTTGAGTTCGCCACCGGAGCACCCCGGGCGCAGCTCCTGGAGCTGGCGTCACTCGCCTTCATTGAACGGGCCGAGAACGTTCTCCTGCTCGGTCCCAGTGGTGTAGGCAAGACCCACCTGGCCATTGCCCTCGGTTATCTCGCCACTCAGGCGGGCATCAAAACGCGCTTTCTCAGTGCCGCGGACTTGGTCCTGCAACTGGAGACCGCCCAGCGCCAGGGGCGCTATCAGGAGGTGATGCGCCGCAGCGTCAGTCACCACCGGCTACTGATCATCGATGAGATCGGCTACCTGCCCCTCTCCCGTGAGCAAGCCAATCACTTCTTCCAGGTGGTGGCCAAACGCTATGAGAAAGGCTCGATCATCCTCACCTCTAACCTGTCCTTCGGACAGTGGGATCAAGCCTTCGCAGGAGACACTGTGTTGACCGCCGCACTTCTCGACCGCCTGTTACATCACTCCCATGTGGTGCCGATTCAGGGGGAAAGTTATCGACTGAGGGAGAAACGTCAGGCCGGTGTGTCTCCGGCCTCCAAAACCAGAGACGATTAATAAAGCAGGTGGGTCAAATTTCAATCGGTGGATTCCACTCAAAGTGGGTCAATTTTCAATCGGTGTTGACACAGGGACGGAGTACTGCCTGCGATGTGTTTTGAAGGCACGCTCAATGGTCCCGTTTTCCTTTATTATGTCGAACAGTTTCTGCTGCCCCATCTGCGGGCAGGAAAAGTGGTGATTTTAGATAATGCCGCCGCTCACCGATAGGAAGAGGTGATTGAGCGAATCGAGCAGACCGGCGCCAGGGGGGTCTTTTTACCCCCTTATCACCCTGAACTCAATTCTATTGAGTATGCCTGGTCTAAGCTAAAACATTTCCTAAAGAAAAAAGCCACCCGGACAAAAGGGCCACTTTATCACGCCCTCAGCGAAGCGCTCACGCTGATTTCCCCCCAATACTGTCAAGCCTATTTTAAACATTGCGGACTCTGTCCCTAACTTAAGTGAGAACCGCTATAATTGAGGATCAATCGGGCATCCGCTCACCGAAGAGTATGACGAATTGATTGAGAGGTCTCGGATTGATTAGAAGATGTGGGGCTGTTGGGCCGGTTGGAGATGTGTGCGGCGGTACGTGAGAAGGGGGAGGATCGGAAGAATCGGCGAAAGCCAAAAACTCAAACAGCTGGAGACCCGCACATTTATGTCAACCCGCCTTGTCATACAATCCCTGGTGGTTGTACTAGCCGTTGGATCCTGCCCTTCGTGCGAGCAGATCACCGAGGGAAGCTCCGGGATCCTCCAGGTTACGGCCTCCAAGACGGGGCACAGCATTGGGTTGAGCAGCTACACAGTGACGGTCGACGGCCAGCAGAGCCGGTCGATCGGTGTCAATGCTACAATCACGTTCAGCGGCCTGTTGGAGGGCGACCACACCGTCGCGCTCACCGGGATCGCGAGCAACTGCATGGTCAGCGGCTCGAATCCCCGCACTGTCAACGTACCGGCGGACGGCACGGCTTCGACCAACTTCGATATCTCATGCACCAGCACGGGCGACGGGTCGGACGCCATGATCATCGGTGTCAGCTTCGAATGGGGTACCCACACGAGACTCGCGCCCGGTTCGGACAACTGGCCAATGACGTGGTCCGATGACGACCACCAATACACATCGTGGGGGGATGGAGGCGGCTTCGGAGGCACGAATACCGACGGCCGGGTCAGTTTCGGCTTCGCCCGGGTCGAGGCCGATCACCGCAGCTATCAGGGATTCAACCGGTGGGGTGGTAACGATCCCGAGTGCCCCGCGACATTCGATGGTAAGGCCTACGGGATATTGAGCATAGAGGGCGTGTTGTACGCCTGGCGCTCACCCGGCTCGAACGCTGAGGGCTTCCAGGAATTCGCACTCATCAAGAGCACCGACAAGGGCTGTAGCTGGACCGACCCCGCCGAGTCTCCTGTTGTCTGGGACGGAGCCACCTTCAACCTCGCACATGGTGTTTTCCTTAACTTCGGGCAAGACTACGCAGGCGCTCGCGACACTTTCGTCTATAGTTATGCTGCCGACATTAAGGACAGCTCAGGCCCGCCGATGCGGATACAAGATCCCGGCGCGATCTATCTCATGCGCGTCCCGGTGAGCGACATCGAAAACCAGGAAGCCTACGAGTTCTTCACCGGTACGCCACAGTCGCCCTCTTGGGGAGCTTTCGCCGACCGTGTTCCGGTTTTTGAAGATGCAGCCGGGGTGAGCTGGACCACCGGTAGCGTTACTCATGTTCCCGGTCTCGGTCGATACGTGCTGATCACCGAACACACCGCGAGCAGAGCGGGTAACATCCAGATCCACGAGGCACCCGAGCCCTGGGGACCATGGACGGAGGTACTCAGGGAATCCGGATGGGGACAGGTCGAGGCATCGACATTCTACTGGACGCTCGGACCCCGCTGGTTCCGAAACGGCGGGAGGGATTTCACACTCGTCTTCAGCGGCATCAACCAGAATGACTCCTGGAACACGGTGGATGGCTCCTTCACCGTCTCAACACCCGTAAGCCTCGGCCCATGGAACGGAACGAGTGCGAACTCGGTAACGGAGTAGATTCGTCTGTCTCACGTCCTTCGGCAAAATGTGAGCTAGCTGGATCTCCTGAAACGGGTAGTCCCTCCCGCAGCTACAGGTGGAGAGCGGGAGAATTTGGGTGGCGCCTGCACGACGTTATATAGTCGACAGCAGAAATCGCCTGTCACCGTGATTACGGCTCTCTCCACGCAGCCAAACTACAGCCCAGAAGCGATTCTAGTCTGGCGATATCCGGCTCAAAACGCGCAAGGAGTTCCTTGCGCGTTTCTGTCGCTATTCCGCGCCGGGCCAACGATCCCTCCTTAATTTTCTCACTCGCCTTTCGAACGTGACCTTGTAGACGGTTGTCTCGCACAGTGTGGAGGGCTCGCTTCACTATGGTGAATGACGCCGTGTTCAATAACCGTAGGGCGCGCCCCCTGATGTGAGATTTGAGGCCGGGCGGCTTCTCGGTCGCCGCGTTAACACGAAGCCCTACTACCTTCGGCTCGAAATCTGCTCTCACTCCGAGGAACCGAAACAACCGCTTGGCCCCCTCACTCTCATCTTTGAAAAAGTCCTCGAACACTGCGACGAAGATTCTATCTTGCGGGAACCAGTCAAAATATGGCGTCAGTAGTCGATGGAAGAAACCCAGGTCCAGCAGGTACGGATTCTTCGCCAGCTCACGCTCAAACGTCGCTTCCCGCCTTTCCCTCTCTCGCAACAGCAGGTAGAGCGAATAGATCATGTCCACCGGGTTTCGCACAAATGCGATAATTCGAGCGTTCGGAAAGTGCTTGTAGATCCTATAGGCCGCGTTGGGATCGTAATAGTAGAAGGGGGAGAGTTCACCCAGTATTGCGTTCTCGGGTGCTCGTTCAAAGTAACTTCTGAGATGCGCGACCCCACGCGGGTACTTGTACTCGAACGGGTAGACGAGTCTGTCATTGAAAAAGTGGATCTCCTTGTGATTTGGGATCCAGATGTCGGGATGTTCGTTCAGCGCAGCTGCAAGCCACGTCGACCCTGCCCTGGGGGCTCCAACATACACAAAATCCAGGAACTCATCGTCCCGCAACATTACTGCAAAACCCCGTTCCTCACGCCTTCCAACAACTGGAACCTCCCAATCGCCGTCTCACAAACACGCACATCAAAGAATCGCCCAAAACGGCTTCGGAGTTCATTCTCCCACCATCGTTGCGCATCCCCGATCATCGCTTCGAAGCTTCCCATTCCCTTTTTTTGCTGTTGCCGAGTTCTGCAACCAGTAAACATCCGCATTCTTAGCACGCGGAATTGCCTTTCAAAACGGCTCATGTTACTTCCTTCTTCAAGATTGATGTTGTGGGGACAACTCAACCTCGGTTTTAATATGAGCCTTTTTTTTCGTGATAGGCAGAGCCTGCCACTCATGACCACTGACCACATCCTTAGAACGTGGGTTTCTACTTCAAACTAAAGAGACCTGTCTAACTCCCCCGTTTCCGACGTTCGGCCCAGTGCGGACACTTGTCTTGCCTCTCCCCCGACCCTGAAATGGAGCAGCTAAGGCATACCTCCAAAAAGAGAGAAGAGGAATGAATAGGAATTTCAACGCCACTTTCCCACCTATCGCCGGACAAACGTTACCCATACCTGATAATTTTAGCAAGACTTTTTGATCGTTTCCTTGATATCTAAGAATATGGACTCGATTCTTGGGAGACTTACGGGCGGAAATGCAGCCTTTCTAGCCCGTTATCCGGCTTTCCTACCCCCTCTGTAAGATTTTCACGGTTTTCACGGATAAGTCTCCTGATAAGATGAACCCAGCAAGGCCAGCAGTGTTCTGAGTTCTTCTTTGAGATTGACGATCAAGACTTGGGTGCTCTCTCGGGTGATCAAGAGCAGATGCACATCCAAAAAGAGTTCAAAGACCCACCGGGCGGTGGGTTTGCCCTTTTGATCGGGCACACTGGCCTGATGAGCGGCGAGGGTGGTGCGGATACGGTGTTCCGGCGCTCGATCTTTTTGAGAAAGAAGGTGACCGCCAGGAACATGGGGTCTTTGAGAAACTTACAAGCCCTGTTCTGAGATCCTGGTGCCTTGTGGTGAGTATCTGTGCTTTGTTGTTACTGGACATATCAATTAATTATTTAATAAGCCGACAAAAATTGTCTAATTTTTATGAATAATCCCCCAATGTGATACCCCAAGACACCTAAACCTGGAGACGGGCCATGTAAAGATGAAGGACTGAAAGACAGACGGCAAGCTTCCTGATGAGGTGATGGAGCATCTTCGCCGTCGTGCGGTGCATGCTATTCGAGAAAAGGGACACAGCCCGGAAGTGGTGGCCGAGATCTTTGGGTTCAGCCGAAACAGTGTCTATGAATAGCTCGAGCGCTATGACCGAGATGGTGATGAGGCCGTGGACAGCCGCCCTGCGCCGGGGGCCGAAGCGGTGATCACCGAGCAGATCGACGCTTGGCTCAAAGAGACGGTCTTAAGTTCTACTCCGATGCATCATGGCGATGACACCTTACTGTGGAACCGCGATATCCTGGCCGAGTTGCTGCAGCGCCAGTTTGGAACCATGGTGCACGGGGTGACCTCAGCCTCTGAGAAAACTCGGGCTAAGCTATCAGAAACCCCAGTACTAGGAGATCGGGCGCGGTGAGGACGAGCTCGCCTCTTTATCTCCAGATCAAATTCCCCCAGATCCAGCGCTTGGCGGGAAAGCTGGGGGCCGAGATCGGCTTTGAGGATGAAGCCGGGGTCAAGCCCCAAACCCGCTCCAGGCGGACCTGGGGTCTGATCGGACAGCCGCTAGTGCCGCGCGCTGTAAAGCACATGATTGGATATTTCGATGCGCTGAGCCTTCCGCGCTTGGATCCGCGCGTGAATATTTAATTTTATCGAACCGCCGTGTACGGACCCGTATGCCCGGTGATATCGGATGGGCGGCGCCATGAGGCGTCCCCCTATCCGGATTTAACTAGCAAGGTAAACTCGGCGGGTGAATGAATCATCGTCATCTTCTCCTGATAAAAGAGATGACAGCCTAACTGCCCTCTGGTTTGTCCTCAATCATTCTCAAAGTTGAGATGAGATCCGTTTAGTAATAGTCTTCTAAAACCGTCTCGGATCGTGGTGCTAATATCGTATTCTATGCACTTTAGCCGAAGACAGGATACAAAGTCTCTTCCATTAAATGTGAATGGGAAGACGCCATTGTTTCGCAGAAATGTTCTAAATTTCTTGTCTAGCTCTACGCTATTTTTTGATACATCGTCCCACATTCCATAGTATCCATCTATATGCTTTGCAACTCCATTATTTACGAGGTCTAACACCACATCGTATTCTGCTCCTTCTATGTTCATCCTCAAAAGAGAAATTTTCCTTGATAGTTTAATGTCTTCTTCTTTTAACCAATCTGAAAGCCGTAACGCTTTTACGTATTCATGTTCGCTATATTGTTCCCTAAATAGGGAATTGGCAAATCCTTCCCTAGAATCCTTATAAAGGCATATTTTGCCATCTTTTGGTGGCGTTTGGCACAGAGCAGCCTGAATCAAAGTAATATTTTTTTTGTTTTTAAACTTCTCTTTAGCAAAGTTAAATAACTCCTTACTAGCCTCAAAACCATATGCTTGGAAGTTATTGGAGAAACGTGGCAATATTTTGTTCACCATTAAAGATAATTCTTTTGCTTCTTTATGCGTACCCACATCTAGATACAAAATAGGAATATTCGTCGGCAATTTTTCTTTTATAAATAAGCTTGCAAGACCTAATTTTCTTATTCTTCTTGCAAATGCTCTTATCCAGAGAACACTTGTATCAAGAAAGATTATCGATCCAATAATAAATTTGCGTATAAGATCTATCGGTAGAACCTTGCTGACTATTCGAACTAAATCCCAATTCCAAAGACCCTGGTGAGGATGCCAAAAAACCCAGCGCAAAGGCCGCCCCTTTAAAAATTTCTTCAGACGGTTCAATTTTTATTCTCCTCCGAGATGCGATAGTATTGTAATAATCTCTACATTGGAGTAATTTTAGCTCGAATCTGTACATTTTTTTAGCTAATAAGGACATCATTACCTTAAATGCTTCTAAACAATTCTCAGCCCTCTCTGTCTAATGAGTTGAGACAATGGCAAAAAGCGGAGACAGTGATGAAGGCTGAGGCCATGAGTTTTTTTGAGCGGCAAACCCGTTTTCCCAACGATGAAGCGTGCGCACAATTTCTGGCCGAACGACGATGGCCAAACGGGTTTATTTGCCCGCAATGCGGCCATGATAAGGCACACCTGATAACGACCCGCCCGTTGTATCCATGTGCGAGCTGCCGCCACCAGGTGTCGGTGACCGCCGGAACAATTTTTCATTCCACGAAGATTCCCTTGAGGAAATGGTTTTGGGCGATTGACTGGGTAAGTTCGGACAAAGGGAGGATTTCGGCCTTGCGTTTGTCCAAGCTGCTGGCTATCTCCTGGCCCACGGCCCACCGGATGCTGCGCAAACTGCGCATCGCCATGGGACATCACGATAGCCTTTATCGGTTGGGCGAATGGTGGGAACTCGATGATGGGGGCCAATGTTCGGGAAAGCGCGGCCGGGGCGCCGAAGGAAAAACCCCCATTTGGGTGGCCTGTGAGGACCGGGACGAACGAGCGGGCTTTCTGGCCCTGGAGGCGGTGAACCAGGTGGACCACACTCACGTGGCTGATTTTGCCCAACGTCAGTTGAGGCCACAACACACCGTCTTTACCGATGCCTTGCCGGCCCTTGGCAGCTTGCAGGACTGCCACATTCACTGCCCACGGGTCACCCCGCCCGAGCAGGCCAGTCAGTGGCTGCCTTGGGTCCATGTGGCTATCGCCAACCTTAAGCGATTTCTCCTCGGGACTGACCATGGCGTCTCCAAAGCTTATTTACAAGCGTATCTCAATGAGTTTTGTTACCGTTTTAACCGCCGATTTTAAGAACCCCAACTTCCTTCCTGGTTACTCAACCTCTGCCTCGATCATGCTCCGGTGCCGTTATCCTAGGCTGAAAATTCGTGAGAGGCGTTTTACTTTTTGAGCACTATCAGCTTTTTTAATACCCTCAAAACCGAACTCACCCATCACCGGCGTTACCTGACCCGAACAGAAGCCCAGCAAGAGATTTTTGAATATCTTGAAGTGTTTTATAACCGCCAAAGACGCCATTCAGCGATTGGCTATCAGACTCCAGTGGGCTATGAAAAGCAATACCGAAAAATAGCGTGATTATGTGTCCGGAAAACCCTTGCCACATCAGTCTCGCCATGAAGAAAATTTTGCAACCGCCAGCAGAGCTGTTCCGCTACTCCCATAAAGCCTTTGAGCGAGATCCGCCCCTCGTATTCACGATGCACCTTCGCGGGGCCCTGCTGGTTGCTCAGCGAACAGCACAATCGTCAGCTTTTGCTCAGTGTTCCAGTTTCTTCTTTGCTTATCCACTATAACTCCACGTATAGTCTCTTAGCCTCTCTTTATTTCACCTACTCGTAGAAGAAATTCTTGGACTACTACTCCCTTCTAAAAAAGGCACAAGAGTCGGAAAAGCCAAGAAAGGAAAAAGTACAAAATGGATAGTACTGGTCTTGGTAACCCCCCCGGAGCCGGCTTCGCCGGTGGAAGTGAGGCTCGCTCAAAAAATCTACTCCAGCATTCCCGGAAATCTCTCTGTGCTTGTTGCGGACAAAAGATATGATAGCAATAGATTCCGCGCGTTTTTAGAGCAATATTAAAGAGTCGAGCCGGCTATAGCGGCTCGATAAAACAATATATATGTTAGAGTTCACTACCTTATTTAAGGGATTGTATTAATTACTGCTAAATTAGCCGGCGGTTCTAACCTCCTGCTGGAACTTCCTGGCGCAACAAGTGCATAGCCATCAGCACCTTTGGCTATTTTTACAGCGTCAAAATAAAGCGTATAGTCGTCGTTCTGGTCGCCCCCAAAATAAATTCCTAATTTAGCCGCCGGTGGAGTTGAATAGTCTGTGCCCACTATCACTCCAGCTGTCTCGCCAACTAGTTTTCCATTTATCCAACCTCTTAAAACACCATTGCCCTTTGTCGGCGAGCGCCTTAACTCAAGCACAAAGTCTGTCCATTGGCCAACATTGACCTTCCCCTCGAAGATCCGCTTGCGCTTTATACTGATCCCATCATACCATCTGTTGTCAATCTGCCATTTGCCATTTCTTAAATATATCGCGGGCTCACCTGGCTGACTTCCATAAATTGAGCCATATACAAAAATACCATCCTTTCTGTGTATTGGGTAATCGTGAGGCACGTAAACACTAAACCCAATCCAATACGTTGTATCCCGCAAATACCGAAACCGAGGATCATCTCCTAAAGTCACTTGTGTTCGCCTTCTGTGCATTTTATCACCGTCTTTGATACAACCCTCGTCACCTCTTTGGAAAGTGCGCAACGAATAACTGCCTTCCCGGCTTATATTAGTTACCCTCTTATATTGTTCATCTCGACATTTATAGTGAAATACAATATCTCCAAACCCCGATTCAAAATTATTGGAGTACTCTATCGTTGCTGCTGATGCCGAGGATACAAATAGAACAACAGAGAAGAAGAAAATTTTAAACAAAAAGCTTTTAAATCTTAATCGTTTCATAGCTCTAAAAACTCCTGTCGTTATACTAATATTACCTATAGGTCGCACTCTTAGGAAATGTTCCTAAGAGGCATAACAATGCAATAATAGTTTTTTTCTTATTTCGTCCATGAGGGCTTTAACTTTAGAGCACATCTAAGTATTCAATAGCCCGAAGTCTACTTATGCCGGATTGTTTCTCAGTTCAAATAAAACGCTGCAAGGGATTTACGCCCAGCAGGTGTGGTCAGAGTCTCAAGAATGAGCCAACGGGCAATACACGCTGTGGTATTTAAAGCGGGCTGAAACAGTAAAAGGTTACAGAGGCGGCGTCGAGCGGTCGGTAGTTATCGGGTCGGAGGGAGAGTTGCCCCTATCGTCCGCCCACACCACCGTGCGTACGGGACCGTACACGGCGGTTTGAGGTATCCTGAAAAAAATGGACACTCCTGATGGGTTAAAATCACTGCTGTCCCATAAAGGCACAACGAAAAAGGCCTGAAAACCGACTTGTTTTGATACAATGAAGTCGCCAAAAGTCATTGAAAAACAAGAAGGAGCTCAGGCCTTGGCTCATCATAATACCGTGTTTTCTCAGTGACTCAAACTGGTCCCGAGACATGAATTCGAGACCCTGGCAAACCGGCACCACGATGGCCGGAAACTGCGCAAGATGACCCGGTGGTCGCAGTTCGTTGCCATGACGCTGGCACAGTTGTCGGGCCTTTCCAGTCTGCGCGATGTCGTCAGCAATCTATCCGCCCAGACCGCCAAGCTCTACCATCTGGGTGCCGCAATCGTCAGCCGCTCCTCTCTGGCTAGAGTCAATGAGAAGCAGCCCTACACACTGTACGAACAGTTGGCCGGAAAGCTCCTTATCCAATGCCAAGGGCGCGCCCCTCGCCATGGCTTCCGGTTCAAGAACAAGCTCTACTCGCTTGATGCCTCTACCTGTAGTGGTCAAGAATGGCAGATTGGGTAATGGAAAGCCCAAGCAAGCGCTGTGGTCGACAGTTTGTGGAAAACCCAAGAAAGCAAAGGATTTCCGACGAGACCAAAGCGGTGATTGACAAGCGGTTACTGGATGAATATGCCCTTAGCGGGTATTGCTCGTGTAACAGGTGTGTCGGAGCCGTATAGGTGAACCAGAAATACAAAACCATTCATCGACAGGTCGAGGTAAAAAAAAGAGAAAGGGCGTCTTACGATCCAATGTGATGAGTTCTGGAGATTTGTTGGAAAAAAGTCGGCTAAACAGTGGGTTTGGATCGCCATAGACGTGGATACAGGGGAAATTGTGGGCCTTTATATATAGGGGATCGGAGCGAGGCCGGCGCCCGAGGTCTATGGGATTTACTCCCGGCGGTGTATCGTCAATGCGCGGTCAGTTATATGGATTTTTGGCAAGCCTATAACGCCCTCTTACCGGCTACCCGACATCGCCCGGTCGGTAAGGAGACGAGGAAAACGAGCAAGGTGGAACGTTTCAATTGCACCTTAAGACAACGGGTTTCTCGTTTAGTGAGAAATACGCTCTCCTTTTCTAAGAAACTTGAAAATCATATCGACGCTATCTGGAACTTTGTACACCATTACAACGCTGCCATTGCAGAGGCTTAGAGCAAGACCCGTAGAATCACTTAAGTTTTGGGACTACCTATAAATATTGATATAGTGTAATGCACTGAATGTCATTTTTTATTATGCTCTTCCTCCAAAATTGTCTGTAATAACTCAAGATGAGATTCACATCTGATCATATTAAGCTTTGACCTTATTGTTGTTTTGGTTAAAAAAAAGCGTTTTGGCGAAATAACCTTTGTCAATCTACCAATACCCTTGAATAAAACTGGAGAATACTGTCGCAGTATCTCATTTGATTCTTTCCTTTGACAAAAATTTTTCCACTCAAAGCTATAGCTAGCCTCATCCAGGAGAATTTTATTAAAAAAATCAAGTCTTTTTAAAAACTTATTTTTTTCTACGCTATGCAGTTTTCTAATCCCCATATTTTCTACCGATTGGTAATAAGGTATAAATTCATAAGAAACCAGTGTTTTCTTTTCCATGGAATAAACCAAACGAAAAGCATACCCATTATTCCAATCTTTTATAGGCTTTTTCGAATCAAATAGAATATTTCCTAAGCTATAAACAATAGGTTTGCTTTGGTAAAATTCATAAGCACCTGGGATATGGGGATGATGACAAATAACCGCATCAACTCCCCGATCAATAAAATATCTGCATAACTTTTTTAATCCTGGTCTAGGATAAGGAAAATATTCATTACCTCCATGGATAGTAATAAACACAAAGTCAGCTTCTCTACGTGCTTTCTCTATTTGTATAGTGTTATCGATAGGATCAAGCGGAGCTACACCAGGTTTACCTACTTCTGCTATGCTAAATTCATGCTCTGCTACGGCTATTATAGCAATTTTTTTACCACCTCGTTCCAAAATAAGTGGCTTCTGGGATTCTTTGAGATTTTCTCCAGCTCCGCTATAATCCAATTTGAATTGTTGACAAGCTTCAAAAGTTTCGTCCAACCCTTCTTTTCCATAATCCATAATATGGTTATTAGCCAGCCCAACCACATCAAAACCTGCACCTTTAATTGCCTCAATGCAGTTGGGATGTGCTTTTAGATTGGGTCCACTTTTCTTTATAGCCTTGTCAGAGAGACAAAGAGGCGATTCAAGATTTACAAAAGATACATCTGCATCAAATATATCCTCTTGGAGATCACCAAAGATATCTCTTCCTTTCTTAAGAACTAATTTCTCATAACGCCTAACAGGAGCAAAATCACCAGTAAAGAGAAAAGTAATACTTCTCATTTTTTTTCCTCTATATCAATGCTGTCCCATAAATCGGGAATAAAATTTCTTCTCCGATGATGTGGCAAGGGTTTTCCGGACAGAGGATACCTAATTTTCGGTATTGTTTCTCATAGCCCACTGGGTCTGATAGCCAATCGCAGAGTGATGCCTTTGGCGGTTATACACGACTTGGAAAGTTAACCTCTAAATGCGGAGATAGGAGTAGAGTTAAGGGGGCATTAGTTGCCCAACATCTGTTCCTGAGATTGCCCCTGCGCGAAGAGGGTTTGCACGAAGTGCAATATCTGCCCTAAGGCCTAGCGAGTGAGGCTCAGGTAAGGTCGAGGGCTGGAAACGGGATCACGGGGAACCCTAATCGGGCACGAAGGTGGAAACGCCGGATACAGACAAGGGTTCACCTAATGGATTACCGCGCCAGCCCTCGACCCTACCTGAGGCCATTTGCTTAACCTCTGCGCCGACTACGCCCCCATAACATTGTCCTTGGCTGAAAGTTTGTGAAAGGCATTTAAGTCAATCAGGCCTCCAAGCTTATAATTCCATTCATAAGGTTCAAATTCACCTAGGCCACCAAATGGGAAAAAGGTTAATTCTCCAAAATATACCTTGTCTTGCAAACAATACAAATCTACCCTGACAAATGCAAAATCTCGGGAAAGTTTTTCAGCAATCTCGAGCATATACTCATACTTTTTAGGTTTGGATAAAGGGTAATCAAAATGAGGGGATGATTTGCCAGGTAAATGCGAACCCGTAAATGGCATTAAATTCCAATTTTTGTCATAAAAATCAACGACCTTACCTTTATGCCTGTCTCCAATTACTTGGCAATATAAAGGTCTTCCGTGAAAACAGTAGAATTTGAAATCTTTCAAACATTCATCTTCACCATCACTTAGGTACTTTTCACACACTATTCGTGGTTTAATGTCCCTGTACACCCATTCACGAGCATGATTGTAATAGCTACTATTTAACCACAGCTTAATTTTGTTAATTGTTTCCTCTACGTCGATTTTTGATTTATCTTGACATACAATATTCCATCCTGAACCATGAGTTGCCTTCAACACGAACGATTTAGGCAGCATTGAAAAATCTATATCTTCTGCTTTATCGTAAACTCCATACAACTCATTCAATATTTCACCACACCCCCGCGAACGAACAAATTCCCGAACGCCAACTTTATCAGAACACATGACAGCCACTGGATCATGCCAATTTAACTTAATCCATTGTAATTTCTCATTAAATTTTATTGGATTTTTAAGATTTGGTAGCCGTTTTAGGTTAAAAGCGTACCTAATAGTAATAAACCATCTGTCAGGTATAACAGAGAGTATCAAAAATACATACTTACTAATCAGCGGGAATCGCTCTACCTTGGGTTTTTTTATGTTTCTCATTAGACACGCTCCTTAAATTAAGTATTATCACCAGCAGAGCCTCGCCTAGCGCAAAATACAGAGTTTATCTTTATTGATGCGGGTAGATTGGAGTATAGAAGCGGTAGCCTTGCATTTTCCACAATATCAAGAAGGCTATTCATATCGCCAATTGAGTTATCGCCATCGCTACAAACAACGACTACCGGGAAGTAGTGCAGAGAGAACGGCCGGAATGATGCTACTTATAAGACAAGGTAATCGCATTCACTTCTGCCACAGCTTACGTTCTAAAAAGGGCATCGATATCTGGCTGGAAAAGTTGTTCCAACCGTTCACGTGTTGCCGGAGAAAGCGGTTCCTTCTGGCAAGCATTCCACGCTTTCAGTCGCCCACGCATAGCAAAGATGAGTCCGCCTAATCTACGCAGCCGCGTCCGGCGCATTTTACTCGCTAGCACGTATAACGAACCAGGAGCAATAAGGCAACGCGCCACCCATCGCGACCGCGGAGCACTAGAACGGTTGTAAACTGCACTCAAGTTACTGCTTTCCAAGGGTAGGATACCTAAAGATGCACATATCTCCTGCAAAAATTGTTTTGGATCGCGTTGCATATCTTCCAGCAGGCGAATGAATATTTGTTCCCTTGGAAATACGCTCAAGAAACGCTCCACCTGCGGAGAATAAAATGTACTTTGCGTATAGAGCCACAGATCCAACCACTTCTTCGACTTACGTTGGGCTTCCTGTTCAATCGCCGCTTCAAAGGAAAGAGTCTCCCTACCTTCAGCTACCAGGTGCATATATTGTGAATAAGCCTTTTCTACCGGATAGCGCAGAAGAATAATAATTCGTGTTTCTGCCCCTAGTTCCTTGTAAATGCGTTCGGCACAGCCTTCATGATAAAGGTAAAATGGGGAAATATATCCAATTGCCTTCTGGCAACCGACAGCCTCATAACAAGCAGCATAGGCATCCGGCGTCTTACAAATGGTTTTTACCGCATACCGGTCGGATGGCCCCTGGGTCAATTATATGATCTGGTGAGATGAGAAAGAATGCAATTCTTTCTTTACTGGCAGATAAATATCGAAGTGCTGAGATAAATAATAGTAAAGCGAAGTAGTACCAGATTTTGGAGCACCGACGATCACAAAATTCGGAAGTTTGCCTAAAGCTTTTAGTTGTTCAAAAATTTTAGAATCTGCCATATACTCACTCTTCTTTAATATCCACTTTGCTCTTCATCTTTTCAGCAACCTAGCGCCCAAGGACAGTGATCGTAAAACAGAAGAAGCTATCACCCACACGACGGTTTCTTATACTTTAAACTGGTTAACATTTGTGGACTTTGATTGCTCCTGGCTATTAGCTAACCAAAAAATGCCTCCAACTAAGGAAATAATTAAGTTTAGCATACGTCTAAGAAGTGCAGCAGCGAATGCCTCTTCCGCAGATATTCCTGCTTGCACATAAAGAAGAATAAACACCGACTCCGTTATACCAATGCCGTTAATTGTTATGGGTACCATAGAGGCTAATATAATTAAGGACGCGATAATAAGCACATCATTAATAGTGATGCTTATATCTAGCATAACAAAACACAAATACTGAAAAATCACCATCAACAAGTAAAATAATATTGAGAGCAGCAAACTAACTGCTATTATTAATTTTTCTTTACGATACAGTCTTATCGCATCTAAAATTTTAGATACCTTACTCAGTATCAGTTGTATTTTCCCATCTAATTCCTTTTTTATTTGTAATTTCCTAATGAAAACTTTTAGAGCTATCAATATTAAAAACCCAAATAATATTAAAGCTCCAACTGCTTCCCACGATGAAAAAATCAGGAACTCCTTCGTAAAATATTTAGACCATATCAGAAGGCTTACCCCTCCCCACGCAACCACAATTATAAGTCCCGTTGCCCGTTCAACGATAATACTTGACACCACCTGTGCAGTTCTTCTGGTCCATTGTAAAAGAGCTACCCGTACGGCATCTCCTCCTACAGTAGATGGAAGGAAGTTATTAAAAAATATCCCAATCCAGTAATATCGAATTAGCTTCCCAAAAGTGATATCAAGAGCTTGTGCTTTTAACAGAAATTTCCATTTTAGTACAGAAATTTTTATATTAATTAGGAGGGTGAGAACACACCAGATCCCTATGGACCAATCTGCTTTCATTAAAAGGTTTAGGCTCTCCTGCCAGTCTATGAATGATATTAGAAGGATTACCAATAGAAACGTTGTTACGACTTTAAGCCACCATTGTTCACGCCGATTAATTCTTTTCACTGCTATGAAACCATTGCTTCATGCATCTTTATCTGTGGCACGAGTGGACCAAGACACCCTCAAAAAATCCGCTATAAAAAGGTTCGTATGCATTCAAAGCATCCAGATTATGTACTAAATTCCGATGCCACATATTAGCTTTTTATTTATAGCTTTCCGACCAAAGTCTCATTTGATTGCAGCACTGACCCTGCCTGTAGTAATCAAATGGATTACCTACATCTGCTTTCATCCATTCATTGTAACAACCTCCGCATAAGCCCCTCTTAAGCGTAAGCTTTTTCTTTCACAACATCGGATGTCGCATTGCGTATCTCTTCTAAAAGGTTTTCTTTTGAGTTGCCTTGAATAAACATGCGATACCAAACTTCCGCGTTTAATAGCAACCAGAGCCGGCTACCATGATCATTACTTTTTCTTTCGTGTTCTGAAAGCAACTTATTAATCTTTATTTGCCGAAAAAACCCATTTTGGGCAAGCTCTGATTGTTGTAAAAACAGTTTGAACAGCAGCCGATACTCTGTATCTAACATATAGGGTAAAGCTACGGAGAATCCTTGTTTGGGCCGATTAAGCACCTCCCGAGGTAAATAACGTTCCGCAAGGCGCATCTGGATATAGCGAAGTGAGCGCCCTCGAACCTTAAGCCGTGAGGGTAACTTGGCAGCAAACTCAGCAAGCGTATGGTCCATAAACGGTGCGCGGGCTTCTAGACCATGAGCCATGGTCATTCGGTCAAGTATCATCACAGGATGGTCCGGCAAACGTATCTGACTGTCCGCGTATAGCATCCGGTCGACCGAGTTAACTGCATTGGCTTGATCATAGTAGTCCCGTATTCCAGCATGGGGATCAAAAGATTTCCCTTCTATCGACATAGATGGACCATAGAGTTCCTGTCGTTCCTTATCTGAAAAATAGAAATAATCTAAACTCATTGCGTAGCGCGCACCACCCTTTGCAAAAGACAACCGATGCAGCCACTTGAGTTGATGAGCACGGCTCTTGTACCAGCGTCCTTCAGGTATAATTTTAAATAGTGAACCCACTACATGCCTGCGTAAAAACCATGGCAGCAAACTATAGTAGCCCGCATAACGGTTTCCGTAATATCTATCGTAACCGCCAAAAAGTTCATCACCGCCATCACCACCAAGGACCACTTTAACGTGTTCCGATGCCATCTGCGCGATCAAGTAGGAGCATAAAGAAAGGGGATCAGAAGGCTCATCCAAGTGCCAGACTAAGCATGGCAGTATCTCTAAGAGAGAAGGGACAACTACCTTCTCATGATGGCAAGTACCATACTGCTGCGCCACCAGGCGGGCATAGGGTGCTTCATCGAATTTTTTATACGGAAGCCCCATAGAGAAGGTATGAATCGGTTCTGAAACCACATGTTTCATTAACATAGCTACCACTAAGGTAGAATCCAGACCACCACTCATAAAGGCGCCCACGGGGACGTCGCTAACCATATGCAGCTTCAGACAGTCAATTAGCTTCTCCTCTAACTCATCGACTAATGCCTCATCTGTTCCGACCAATTTAGGCTCGTAGTGAAGATCCCAGTAACGATGAATATTGAGGCCCTTATCAATACTAAATCGCAAGGAATGGGCAGGCGCAAGCTTTTTAATCCGACGAAACATACTGCGTGGAGGGGCAATGAGGCGGAGCGTCATGTATTGGTCTAATGCCTCTAGATCCATTTCTGCTAGGCTGGAATCCAGTGCTAGCAGTGCTTTGATTTCAGAAGCAAAAAAAAGCTCCTGATTACACTGCACAAAATAAAAAGGTTTTTGTCCAAGGCGGTCCCGGGCAGCAAACAGTGTTTTTTGTTTTTCATCCCACAGCACGAAGGCAAACATGCCACGCAGACGCTCAACGCAGCGTTCACCCATTTCCTCGTATAGGTGCAAAATAACCTCTGAATCTGAATGGGTGGAAAAACGATGGCCTTTAGCTTTTAGCTCCTCGCGCAACTCTCGATAATTATAGATTTCTCCGTTGCAAACTATCCAGAGAGTATTATCTTCATTCGGTATAGGTTGCCGACCTCCATCCAGATCAATAATAGACAATCGACGCTGACCAAGGATAACCCCTTTCCCAACATAAACGCCCTCATCATCTGGCCCACGATGTTGGATGGCACTAAGCATCGACTGAAGCTTCTCCAAAACAGGGGCGCGGGAGCTAATGATTCCTACAATTCCACACATGGCTTTCTTTTTTATCCTGCCTAAGCAACCGCTCTTCCTTTATTTACGCATGCGAATTATAGTTGCTGGTATACCAGCAACTATAGCCTTTTCAGGAACATCTTTGGTGACTACTGCACCGGCACCTACTATGGCATTGGGTCCTATAGTAATCCCATCTAGGATTATTGCCCCTGTCCCAATCCAGGCATTATCACCAACGCGTATAGGGCCCTTAGAATAGGTACCCTGATCCATAATCGCTCGCGAACTATCCTCCATATGGTAAGCACCAGCACTGAAATAGCAGCCCCCTGCAACAAGTACGGCTTCTCCAAACTCCACTCCAGACATGGAAACAATCACCGAATTGCTACCAATACTCGTTCTTGAACCCAACCGAATCGGACCCGCTTTAGCCAAAAGCATGCAATTTCGGTTGATAATAACGTGATTTTCCAAAGTGACCTCTTCGCTTCCTGCACCACGTCCATCAATGACCGAGTTATCGTCAACGGTTACATTGTCTCCTAACGCAATTTGAGCAGGATGCCGGAGCACCACATTACGCCCTATAATGAGGCCACGCCCACTATTTTTGAATAAAAAAGGATAAAATTTCTTCCGTAGCAGAAAGCCAATCCCCCCTGATAGTGAACCCAGGAAAAAAGTTAATATCTCATATAACAAAAAATAACGTAATGAAGCTGACCCAACAGTCAAATCCACATAGGTCCTGAATGGAGAAGCTTGAGCTTGCGACAATTTTTCCCGAACCATTAATTTTTTGTTACTTTCTCGCAAAATTATACTCCCTGTAGGAATCTACTTTAACGGAGCCTGGGTTTTTTGAAATATCTGAGATACCAAACAAGCAACACAACAGGAACCAAAGCCAACTCGACTCCGATTGCATAAAGGTTATGCCATGATAACCCCTGTATCACAGACTCTGTGAGCGCATCTCCAGGCACTCCATGTTTAATCCCCACAAAGATTGGATAGGGTGAACTCCAGTAATGGTCATCAAGTGGCCAAAACAAGGGTATTCCATAAGGAGCTCGTCCATCATAAGTAAGGTAATCGAGTAATAAATGAGAACCATAACCTAGCATCCCCACTAGGCCTATGCGAAAGGCAGATGCTTGTAACCAGCGCGACAAATAGGATGCCATCAAACCAAAAATCAACGCCGCTGTTATCGAGTGACTGAGGCCATGATGATATTTATTGACATCACCGACAAGTAGACCAGGAATAAAATCGAGATCAGCTGCAATGCCCGCAAAAATCCCAAAGCAAATCCAGCGCCAAAAACCGCCACTTCGGGGGCTACCCGCTAACGCACAAACAATACCAGCAAGGCTATGACCGATGGGCGAAGCCAATGACAGACTCCTTTTCTGCAATCACCTCTTTGAAGAGCTCTTCATAACAGGAAGCACACTGGTCAATGTAATAGCTCTCGACCAAACTTTGATTATCCTTACCCATAGTCTGTCGATTCGCCGGGTTATCTATCAGACAACGGATAGAAGCGATTAAAGCCGCACGATCATTGAGCCGCACTAGATATCCAGTCTTACCACTTACAAGAAAATCCGTCTGCCCGCCGTAGTCATAACAAACTACCGGAAGACCGCATGCCATCGCTTCCAAAAAAACGAGCCCAAACCCCTCATGCTGGCTCGTTGACACAAAAATGTCTGCCATACGAAGAATCCGGAATTTTTCCTGTTCATCCACATGCCCATAAAAATGGACTCGATCTACCACTGCTTGCTGAGCTGCTAAATTTCTGAGTTCATCATCCAGTGGGCCAGAGCCTAGAATGACTAGATGAACTCGATCGTTGTGAAGATTTCTAACCAACTCGATAAGCTGATCTACAGCCTTTCTGGCCACTAACCTGCCCACTGTGACTAGCAGAATATCTTCGTTCTTGAAACCGTACTCGTGACGGTTTGCCTGACCTAGTAGTGGGCGAGGAATACCAAGGGGTATACGCGTAGGCTTAACTTCTGAGGTGTAATAAGTCGCTACGTTATTTACCGTATTTAGCGATTGTCCTACGACCCGGTTGGCTTGTCGCAGCAGCCTCTGTATGGAGATTCGCAATAACGCATGGCGGTGCGGTGATGTCCATTTACTTGGATCGTAGAGATCACCGCCATGTACCGATAAAACGTTGGGGATCGGCCCGAAGCGTGACAAAGCATGTCCAACAGGCCCTGTAGGAATAACAAAATGTGTGTTAATGATATCAAAACGTTCCTGTTTAAGCAGTTTCCGCCCTTGCAATATACCCATTGGAAGATAAGATAGCATAGAAATCATGCTAGCAGCGGCTTTCTGGCGACGCATTAAGACCGGTACCCTTATAATCCGCACCCCCTTCTCAACATAATCTTTGGATAGTGCTGGGCCCCGGGATGTCAGCACAACCACATCATGGCGTTTAGCAAGCTCTTCTGCAAGATGCGCATTAACTACACCACCGCCACCACCCAGTGGAGGATATTCATAATTGCAGAATAAAATTCGCATAGCCGTTCTTTCTAGAAATCTTCTATTGCTCTACTGACAGATAAAAGATTACAAATAGTTATGTTCCTTATACCACTGAGCCGTTGCTATAATGCCGTCTTCAAAGCTAGTTCTAGGCTCAAACTTTAAAATGCTGCTGGACTTATCTTGAGAGAAGAAAAAACTCTTTCTAAAAAAATCCATTCTACGCCGGTGTAGTGGTGACTGAATGTGAAGCGGCCGTAAAAGAGTCTCCATTACTACTGCCGTGATTAAAAATGGCCATAAGGGGGCTCGCAACCTTCTCTGGCGAACGCCAAGCACTTTGGCAATAGTTGCTACCATTTGATTGGTGGTTAAAATTTCCTTGCCCGCTAACACAAAGACCTGACCTAAAGCTTCATCATTTTTGGTAGCAAGCCAAAGCCCTTCTATTAAATCGCCTACAAATATGAGTTGATGCTTATTATCTCCCTTTCCAATCATAAAGAACATTTTTTTGTCAATGGCTTTGAATAGCTTTAACAAACGGCGATCGCCTGGTCCATATGTCTCAGAAATCCGAATAATAACTACAGGCAGTTTATCTTTATAAGATAACACCAACTTTTCCCCTTCCCGCTTGGTAATCCCGTAGATATTATCCGGTTGCAGAGGGGTATCTTCATCAATCTCCCCCTCCATCGCAGCGCCATAGACACCAATTGTGCTCCCATGAACAAAACGCTTGACGCCGGCCTTCCTACTGGCCTCAAGAAGATTTCTCGTACCTGCTACATTTACATCCCAGAAATGCTGGTCCGGCACATTGGCTTCATGTTGTGCAGCAGCGAGATGATAAACGATTTCTACTTCCTCGATTGCTTTATCGATAATGTCTTTATCCGTCACCGATCCAATGACACTTTCTCCGCCTTGACGCTCTACGAGATCACGGTTTCCCTCTTCGGCTGCGTTGTTCACTTGACCTAAGAGCCTGACTTTATCTCCTTTCTCCAAGCACTTGAGCGCTAATCGCGTGCCAATAAAGCCAGTACCTCCCGTAATCAATACTTTCATCCTACTTCCCCTAGAACAATCCAAAGATCTACACCAAATTATTTATCTTATATAGCGACATCTACTTGGGTAGGCGAATCTTCCTTGACTATTTGCCCACATATTGGAAAGATTCGCTTAACTTCCTCAATCTCCTGCTGCTGATGCTTAGCTGTCCAACCCAACTCCGCAGCCATCAGCTGTGCGCAGGTTTGTAGTGCTTCATTGCCGGGATATTGTCCAGTAGCGAGATCAGTTCGGCGGAAGATAATATCTGAAAGCTTCAAAGCCATTTCCTCGCGCACAGCATGGATAACTTCAGCTTTAATTACGGTTGAATCAGCGATGGTTTCAACCCAAGCAGAATTCTCCTCACCATAGCGCAGGATGCGGTCATATTCCGAACCATGGTTATGCAATAAGGCACGTAGCACTTTAGCAGACAGGGGCGCTTTACTTTGCTGAGTAACTTGTTGAACGAATACTTCAAAGTGTTCGATCCGTCCACCGTAGATAGGGATTTTAGCAGTAGCCGGTCTGGGCACACGGCGGTTTAATTTTCTTGCTACTAGATCAATCGCCTTCGCCGCCTCCCCTCGAGCCATGGTATAGCGAACTCCCAGGAGAGTCACCAGCCCTTCAACCTGATGCTGCCTGGCATGATCAACAACCAAGGATCGCTTTCCATAGCTTAAATTGGTCGCGTTGTCCTGGTTTTCCCCAAAGGGCAATAGGCCGGCATTCCACATGGAGATTTCTTCCACACTTAAATCCAAAGCTGGATAAGCTGCGTTGATCTCCTCGACAAAGGCTTTTAGTTCTTGCTTCGTAACGGCAAACCCATCCGGATTGCCATCGTAAACAACATGCCAGACACCAATGAGGGAATAATCCCGCCAAGGCACAATAAACAAGTGACGCGCGTTCCTGCTTAGGAGAGCATCCGGATCACGTGTACGCCCCAGTACGGCTAAGGCATGCCGGTTATCGAGTTGACGCGGGATAACAAAACAAGCATCTCTAGAGTAAGTTCCTTTGCGCTCTAGCTTAAATCCCAATTGCTTGTTGAGCAGGTGCTCCGCCCATGGGCCAGCGGCGTTGAGCACCACTTTACCTCGAATTTGGAATTGCTCGCCAGTAAGCTTATCTTGTGCTTTAATACCTGTAACCCGTCCCTTAGAACGGATAAAATTAATAGCTTCTACATAATTTGCTATCTCCGCTCCAGCAGCAGCGGAAGAAAGTAAAAATGACAGCACTAAACGGGTTGGATTATACATCTGCCCATCTGAAAACATGGCTGCGCCAGTCAAACCATTCCGCTTTAATCCTGGGAATAATTCAACTACTTCGCCAGGCGACAGTAGGCGTCCCCTGGGAATTCGTCTATCAGGATCTTGGATATGCCGGTTCCGATCCAGAGTGAGTAGGTCATAGGCCAGCAATCCAGCTGCCAGCAAAAATTTTCCGTTTTTGCCATGGCCATAGGTAGGGATCACCGTTGGTAACGGTTGTACTAAATGGGGTGCCACCCGCAGTAGGGCGCTGCGCTCACGGCAGGACTCTCGAATTCGCATGATGTCACCATGCTGTATATAACGAATGCCACCATGAACTATTTTGAAAGAATTTGCTGAAGTTCCGCTAGAGAAATCTCCTCTCTCGACTAAGGCTACAGAAAATCCACGCAGTACTGCATCCCATGCAGCACAGGCACCGAAAATACCGCCACCAATGATAACTAAATCGTATTCTTTTCCTGCCAATTCCGAAAGATTTCTTTTCATTCCTTTAATCCCTAGTACCACTTGGAATTAAAATAGGACACTATCGACTTCATAACAATTTACACTAGTATATTATTTTGGCTTTTGACAGGTGGCCGCGATTTTCTTTGTAAAAAGCTTGTTAGACTTTCCGTAGAGGATAAAGCATACTCGGAAAAATAAGCTGAGCAAGGCTGACGCCCCCCATGCCACATAGTTAAAGGGATTTTTGTAAAATACATACAGGTGAAGCGGAAACACATGGATATCTTTAAACTCTGAGTGCTGCAGCACCTGGCGCAAAGTATATTCGGTAAAAGTATTATAATGGTCGAAGTTCTGTGCGAGAGCTTCAGACCCAGTGATCGGATTAGCTCCATTCAGCCCATGAACAATCAATGTGCCTCCTGAAATCAGACTCTCCCGAGCCAGGCGTAGAAATATAAGCATCTCCTTCTTAGTGAGATGGTTTAACTCCTGTTCGCAGAAGATAACATTGAAGGTATTTTTGTGAGAGGCTAAAAAGGGAAAAGCCCGCTCTGCTCGGCAGTCGAGGTTGTGCTGTTGACCATACTTTACCTTGCTCTCAAAGGAATCGATGCCTATTACGTTCTTGTAGCCCTGCTTGTTCAATGTATTAACAAAGTAACCCGGCCCACAACTAATCACCAAGATGCGGGCATTATGGTCAGCCGGTAAATGCTTGAGGTAATTATGGTGATAGAATTGATAGAATTTCCCATAACCCTTTTCCACCTCCTCGGGCTCCTCAG
Organism: Nitrosococcus wardiae; assembly: GCF_004421105.1. Taxonomy (NCBI): domain Bacteria; kingdom Pseudomonadati; phylum Pseudomonadota; class Gammaproteobacteria; order Chromatiales; family Chromatiaceae; genus Nitrosococcus; species Nitrosococcus wardiae. The sequence continues at coordinate 1,569,529 of NZ_CP038033.1, read as the reverse complement.
GCCCTTCCCAAAAAGAGTCAAAAGGCTCCATTTGAGCTGTAAGCTCCATGTCGCTTGCTGGATCGATGGGGCCTTGCGAGTTATCAGTCTGAGGATGAGGCAATGACATTAATTTCTCCCCCTTGGTTAAAAGAAAGCCGTTACCCACTATATAGCATGAAACTTTTTTGGGTCTACGCGGATTAGTGTGAGTGCCAAAATGGGATTTCATGGCTGTCCAGTCCTATAATTCCAGTGTTTTCTCATTTTGTGAGTGGCAAGAAACGTGTTTCGTCCAAGTAGCAGGGTAGTCATATGAAATCTCCCAGCACGGTGCGTGAGCTGTTTTCGCTGCCTGGCTTTGTGGCCCGCGCGACACTCGGTGGCGTTTTTGGCGATCGCTACGCACGGGTGGTCACGCTCGAACGGCGAAAAAAACGGCCATCTGTTCCGGCTGCGGCCATCGTTGCCGCGGCCGTTACGACAAGCGGACTCAGCGGGTACGCGATCTCTCGGTGGCCGACTGGCGGATTTACCTGGAGTTCGAGCGCTGGCGCGTCAACTGTCTGAGGTGTGGCGGCGTGCATGTAGAGCACCTCGATTGGCTGGCAAAGAACCCGCGCTATACCCAGCGCTTTGCCCTGCATGTGGGCAAGCTGTGCCGCGACATGCCGAACAAGGCGGTTGCCGAAATGGAGCGCCTGCACCATGGCACGGTGAAGGATCTCGACAAGCTCTACATGCAACAGCAGGTGGCCCGTGCCGGCATGCCTGCCCCGCGCGCCATCGGTATCGATGAGATCTCCATCCGCAAAGGCCACAATTACCGGGTCATCGTCAGCGACCTTGAGCGGGGCCGCCCCATCTGGGTCGGCGGTGAGGGGCGCAAGGAGGCCGACCTTGATCGCTTTTTCGCTGCCCTGGAACCGAAAAAGGCCGTCCACATCGAGCTGGCCGTGATGGATATGTGGAAGCCGTTTCGCCACTCCGTTACCCGCAACGTCCCGGAGGCTCGCATCATCTTCGACAAGTTCCACATCATGCGCCACTTGGCCGATGCCCTCGACGAGGTGCGCCGAAACGAATACCGGCGCTTGGTGAGCAAGGAGCGCAGCTACATCAAGGGCAACCGCTATGTGCTGCTCTCCAACCGAGAAAACCTCTCCTTGGATGGCCGCCACGCGCTCAAGAAGCTGCTCGCCGCCAACAAGCGGCTCAACACCGCCTACCTGCTCAAGGAGTCCTTCGGCCAGCTCTGGGACTATAGCAGCGAACGCGGGGCGCGGGCCTTCTTCGAGCGTTGGCAGGACGCCCTCAAGTGGCAGCGGCTGGAACCCTACCGCAAGTTTGCACGCATGATCGAGCGGCATTGGGATGGTATCGTCTCCTACTGTGATCCTGACAAAGGTCAGTCTCGGTTTAGTCGAGGGCCTTAACAACAAGATCCGTGTCCTGCAGCGACGGGCCTACGGCTATCGCGATGAGGAGTATCTGAAGCTGAAAATCATCGCCGCCTTCCTCCCACCGTTGCCGAAATTCACCAAAAATGACCCACACTAATCCGCGTAGACCCACTTTTTTTATATAGCAGTAAGAATAGTGATATGCCATATAGTTTTCTCAGGAAAAGACAAACTAGTCTTTTATACCCCTCTTCCTCCAGCGCTGCATAAGCGTTTGATTATGCTAGAACAATTACAGGGGTATAAATACGTTAGCTTGTTGCTTTTATTAGGCAGCAGGGGGAAGATGGGTCACAGTACTCCAAAAGGGGCCGTAGCTACTTTGTCAGAGAACTAAATGTCTAAAAAATTTACAGACATTAGCAAAAGTTGGCCACTTATAATGATTTTCCCCGACATCTGATGTTGTGAAAGAACTCAAAGAAGCCCGGATAGAGGCACCGTTTTTCCTGGGACAACGCCCGATAGGGCCGCAACTATGAACGCAACAGCGCCTGAAATCCTCGATGCTATGGGCATGGACCTCGTGAAAACCATCATTGTCCTCATCCCGGGCATACTCCCCCTTGCCATGGCACATTGCTCATAACCCCACTGCTCCACACGCTCGTAGATAATATACTCGTTGGTGTAGACCTGCTTCCCGGGGGCGATCGGTACGCGGTATCAACGGAGCAAGCGTGGCCTAACGGACATTGTCCCGCACCCAGACCACCACTTGCCCACCTCACTGCAGCATCCCCCCGATCGGTGGTTTGTTTTGTCCAGGGTGCCACGCCCAGGCGCATCTTTCAGCCGCCGTCGTCACCCCCCCTCGGTGTCCTTTTTTAAAACTGCTTCGGGATGGCCTTTATGTCCAAGCCGTCACGTAGACCTCATCGCACTCCACGTTCCTTGTAGGGTCGCCTCGGCTTTTCTGGCCACCATGTCCTCGGCCATTTGCCGCACCTCAGCCTTGTTCAGGTTCAGTTCCTAGGCAATCTGCCGGTTTGGGTTCGACATATTGAATCCCCTCACGTACAGGCACACTCTCCAGACCTGCAGCGGCGGGTGATGAGCGACAAACGCCGTCTCGCTGCCGGCCACAGCCCTTGCAGCAGTAGCGCTGACGTTCGGGTTGAGTGTCATAGTGGGAATCATTGCTGTCCCATAGATTGGGCATAAGAAAGGCCTGAATCCCAACAAGTTGATACAATGAAAGTGCCACCAAACACTGCAAAAACAGGGAGATTCAGGCCTTGGCACATCATAATACGGTTTTTGCTCAATTGCTAAAGTTTGTCTCGAGACATGAGTTTGAGACCCTCGCCAATCAGCACCACGAGGGCCAGAAATTGCGTAAGATGTCGCGCTGATCGCAGTTCCTCGCTCTGAGCCTGGCGCAGTTTGCAGGCCGCTCCAGCCTGCGCGATATTGTCAGCAATTTATCGGCCCAAGCAGCCAAGCTTTACCCCCTCGGCAGCGCTCGGGTAACGCGCTCCTCGCTCGCCCGCGTCAACGAAAGCCAACCCTATACTCTCTACGAAGTGCTGTTTCATAAACTGTTAGCCCGTTGCCAAGGGCTAACGCCGAGACATGGCTTTCGGTTCAAAAACAAGCTGTACTCTCTCGATGCCTCAACCCTTGATCTGTGCCTGTCCCTATTTCCTTGGGCGAAATTCCGCAGCACCCAAGGCGCCGTTAAACTCCACGTCGGTCTCGATCACGATGGCCTGCTGCCCAGCTTTGTCACCGTCACCGACGGCAAGACCCCCGATATCACCCTTGGGCGTACCCTGGACTTACCGGCAGAGAGCATCGTCGTCATGGATCGCGCCTACACCGACTATAGCTGGTTTAACGCCTTAAATGACAAGGGAATATTCTTTGTCATCCGGCAAAAGCGCAATGCCACTTACCGCGTCATTGAACGGCGCGATGTCCACAAAGCCAAGGGTCTGACCTGCGACCAGAATATTCTCATCACCGGTTCCAAGGCCAGTGCCTGCCCCATCCCCTTACGCCGTATTGGCTACCGCGATCCTAAAACTGGCAAGCACTACGTCTTTCTGACTAACCACTTTCACTTGGCGGCCAAGACCATCGCTGATATCTACAAAGCGCGCTGGCGGATAGAACGGTTCTTTAAATGCATCAAGCAGAACCTCAAGATCAAGTCCTTCGTCGGCACATCCAAGAATGCGGTGCTGACGCAAATCTGGATAGCCATGTGTGTCTATTTGCTGCTGGCTTGGATTAAGTTCAGCAGCCGCATCAACCGTAGCCTTCAGCAAATGATTCGCTTGCTACAACTCAATTTATTCGAGCGTTGCAACCTCCCATCACTGCTCAGAGGCGATCTACCGCAACCACCGGATAGACCGCATCAAGCGCAACTCCGGCTTCTATGAAAATTTATGGGACAGTAGTGAGTGGGAATAGGTAGTCTCTTCGAGCCAGCGCAATTGCCAAACAGTCTCATTTGACGTCGTCAATCAATGCTTGGATGTGGATCATCCGGGAGTATTGGCTCTGCAGCGCATCATCCAATCACTATATGGCTTTCGGCACTGGGTATCAGCTCTGAACTAATTCCCTGGAATCCATAAAGAGCCTTGTTTTTTGCTCTTGTTTACTCTATCTATACTCCAGATGAACATAATTAAGAAAAGCAGCTAACTGTCCTAGATGGCCAGCCGATTTCCGCACCTGCCGCCAAAAACAAAGTTGCGAGACAACAGCCATTACAGGCATTATGGGAATGCATATTAAATCAATAAACAACTTGATCCACAGCATCCCAAACAAAATTAATTGTTTCTGCCAATTACTATTTTTTCTATGAAGTCGAATAAAGGAATTCCCCTCTCGAAAGGATCTTGCTAATACCCATCGAATAGCCATTCTATTCGGAAGTACTGTTTCCGTTGCCACGGCATCCAGCACCCATCTAAAGCGGAATCCTGCCTGCAAAGCTCGATAAAAAAAATCAGAATCTTCTCCGCCAGATATTCCAAAGGCCGGATCGAATTGTATTTTCTGAAATACTTCAACTCGGATCAAACAGTTACCCGTGCTCGGTTTTGCCCTTTTCCAACTACTTGGCGGGTCACCCCGACGCCGCTTAAAAAATACCCTAAAGAAGGGCGTGTCCGGAACATCCCGACAGATTGGCCCATGAACGATATCTACATTCTGTACAGCTTCATAAAGTCTAAACAACCAATCAAAAGAAGCTACCTCATCATCGTCAATGAAAGCAACAAAATTAGCACCTAATGTTACCGCCTCAGTGACTGCCCTATTCCGCACTAATGCGATGTTTTTTTCGGTCTCAATAAAGTAATAGTTGGTGTAGTTCTTGGCAATGGTCTGCCCAGAAGCTTTAGCATCATTGTCCACTATAATCACTGATATTAAAAATTTACTTTTGGTCACCTGATTTGCTATCGAATTCAGAAGATTCTCTAGTAGTTGAGGACGTTTAAACGTCGCGATACAAACAGCAATATGGTCCATATCCAATCCTCCAACACGGAACTCGCTTATTAACTAAACAGGATATTTATAGTTCGACAACTTAGAAGTCAAAATAGATCTGCTCGCAAGTTAAGCAAAAATATGGCACTAAAGATCTGCCAATATTAGAATGTAATACAAAAAGCTAATTCTTCTGCTGCTGAGCGAGCCATATACAATAAAGAAAGCACCTCTGAACTAGCATGATTACTCTCCATTATTCTTTTTCTTATACTCACTTATGATTTTGATCACCTGATCATATTTCTGCCGTTGATGAGAGGATGAATACAGTTTCTTGAACTGAATTAATTTAATAAAACCCCAGCGAAATGCTTTCACCCGCGAAGAAGAATAGTACTTGTAGAAAAAGGCCAGTTTGCTTTCCCAAAAATACCGGCTAGCCTGGATCGGCTCCTGTTCGCTTGACTTGCCTTTCAAATGAACGACCTCAGCAGGGGGGTAATACACCACCCGATAGCCAGCCTTATGAGCACGGAGACATAGATCCTCTTCCTCAGAATAAACAAAATACCGTTCATCAAAATAGCCAATCTTATCCAGAATACGCCGAGGCATCATGAATGCGGCACCTACTAACCAATCTACATCTTGGATCTGATTTCTACGAATAATGTAATAGTGATGGACATAGAGAATCCAGCGGGAAAATGGCAGCCATGATAGAATAACCAAAATCGGTTGCGAAAACATTCTAATGGATGGATGATGCTCGCGGGCGTAGCATTGATAGAGCCGCGGTCCTACTACCGCAATACGGCTATCAGATTGGCAGAAGGAAAATAGCTGTGCTAAAGCGTCATTTAGCACGATGGTGTCCGGATTTAGAAAAAAGATGTATTCCCCTTTCGCGACGGCTAAAGCTTGGTTGTTGGCTTTGGCAAAGCCGTGGTTAGCAGTATTAGCAATAAGATGAACATTCGGAAATCCGGACCGGATCATATCTATACTGCCATCGGCAGACTGATTATCAACAACAATGATCTCATAATCCAGATCTTTGGTATTACGAATTACCGATCGGAGACACTCCTGAAGCAGATTCCGTGTATTGTAACTCACAATGATGACTGATACGGATATCATAATGTTTTTGTGTTCTTACTTTACCTCAACTTCTTTATGACTGTTTTCAACAGGCAGCGTTATTTATGTCAGAATGAAGCTTGTGCCCATCGCTCCTTTTGCTTAGATTAGTGTGTATAAAGGGTCGCTTGCCTCAAGTCAAGCAGCAGATCATCGAGATGGCGCTCAATGGCAGTGGTATACGCGATATGGCGCGGGTTTTAGAGATCAGTCCCTGCACGGTATTCATGGAACTAAAAAAAAAGAGTCCGGCCTTGAGTCGGTCAACCTCGCGCTGTTGAAGCGTTTGACTGCAGAGCAGGTAGAGATGGAGATGTTGCGGGTTAAGGAAGCGAAGGTCGATGAAATGTGGAATTTTGTGGGAAAGAAAGCCCATCCACGCTAGTGGTGGCATGCCATCGACCACCGCAGTGGGCAGGTGCTGACCTACGTTTTGGGAACCCATCAAGACACCGTCTTTTTGAAACTCAAAAGACTTCTTGAGCCTTTTGGAATTACTCGTTTCTATACCGATAATTGGGGCACGTATCAGCGCCATTTGGACAGTAAGAGACACCAAATCGGCATACAACATACCCAAAAAATAGAAAGAAAACATCTCACCTTGCGCACCCACATTAAGCGATTGGCACGCAAAACGATTTGCTTTTCTAATATTGTCATTGGACCTTTTATTAATCGATATGAATTTGGAGTGCAAGTGTAAACCTTGGAATCTGCCAGATCTAGAACACTACCCGAATAAAGAATCCACCCGCAGATCGGGGGTTTTGCATTTACCTCTAAAAGCTGAGGTATAGACGAATAATCTGAATTAGCTCATGCGGGATCTCCTTCACTTTGCTTAAACCAGGGATTATAAAATCCGGCGTCCGTGATAATCACGGGCCGACTCGCCGCCGGTAACAACGCCTTGAGCGTCTTTAAAAAAGCTCGGTGCACGCGCTCATTCCCCTGCTGCGATTGCGCATGGACCGTCTCATAGAGGGGCAACGCCCGTCCCGGTGCCACCAACGCGGCCCGTAACACATAGTACTCCGTATTCGGTAGATGGCTCCAATCTACCAGTATCCACGGCCGTTGTTTGCTTCCCACTAACCGCTTGACTAGCTCCCCATACACCGCTTTGCTTTGGACTTGGACGTACTTATTCCCCATAAACCGGTCCGACCACCGTATCCCGCTAAGCTCTTGAATCGGTCAGTTCAATGACCGACCCAGCTGGGTTACCGATAACCGCTTCGTCTCCAAGACCGTCTCCACCAACAACACCAACGTCCACAAGCGTTTTAAATGCATGATCTCCGACAACATCCGGTGTAAGATCTTTTTCACAGGCACGGGAACAACCTCTCTTCGGTTTTTAATCGTGACCCGTATGAGATCAGATGTCTCCGTGCCTGTCTACTCCTTCTATTCTTGCAACCGCTTGTTTCTTAATTAAACAATTCCCTTTTATCCGTCTGTACCTCAGCCCAGAGGAGGCAAGGCTTAAGTGCCCTCTTTCACTCGTCAATCAACTAGACATCCAGGCCCTGTTGTTCTGCCCGGCGCTTGCGTTTCTATTGGTACTGCACATACGCACGGATCTTCGCCTCATCCAATCTCACCGTATTCACACAGTACCCTCGCGCCCAAAACCGATTACCCCAGTACGGTCGGCGCTTTAGCTCTCGAAATTTGTTGAATACCCGTATCGCCGTGCGTCCCTTCACCGTTCCCACAAAATCCGAGAGCGAGACCTTCGGGGGCATCAATATCAACAAATGAACGTGATCGAACTGGACATTCAGCTCCACCACCTCCCCCTTCTGCTGCTCTACAAAGGCATGTATGCACTGCCCTACTTCCTCTGCTACGTGCCCCGTCAGTCACAAGCAAGGCCTGCACTTTTTATCTTACTAGATAAGGTCGCGATGCCTTTCTCCAGTTAAAAATGTACAAAGTCGAGATAAGCCCCAGAAAACAGCAGAAACTATAGCGTTCACGGATTTGATATTCCAATTCTCAATCGCTAAGATGTTGCAGCACTAAGGCCTTGAACATCAGGACCACATCAAAGGCTTTCCTGCCTGCTGCATTCTTCCTAAGCTTCTCCCAGCATCGCGGCAAGATCTCCCGAAACCCTTCCCAGTCAATTAACTTCTCAAGCCCGATCAAAGGATCTCGCTCGCCTACCTTTTTATATCAATTATTCAAAAAAACTGCGCTGCATCTCTCTTCTCGCTAGTGTGAATTTCGGCTTATTTTACATCTAGTAATGAATTTTTAGAGGTATCCTTACTAATATCTGGGTTTTGTACCGTATTGAGCCCTAATACTTTAATCGCATAACCCGTGAGCAGAAACTCTTTACGAGTAATAGAATAGTAAAAGGAAGATTATTAATTAGATAACGTCCTACTAAACGACGCGGTTCCTGCAACATGCGATGTGCCCATTCTAGCCCAACTTTCTGCATCCAAACTGGTGCACGACGTATCTCACCAGTAACAAAATTTAAACTGATTCCTACTCCCATCCAAGTGGCATTTGGAAAATATGGTCGTAATGCAGCAATTACGAACTCTTGCTTCGGTGATCCTAAGGCTACATATATTAAGTCAGGTTTTGCTGCTTCTAGCATAATGCGTAGGGTATTCTGCTCTTCAATAGTGGGATAGCTGGAAAATTTCTGATCTGATGTCCCTGCAATACGAAGTTCTGGCCATCGCTCACAGAAACATCGAACAGCTTTATTGGCAGTGCCAGGAGTTCCTCCCAATAGATATATACTGCGCCCGGAATAAGCTGCTTGCTCCGTAAGCGACCATACTAAATCTGCTCCTGCAACGCGTTCAATTAGCGGATAACCCAAGATGCGTGTTGCCCATAATATTGGAACACCATCAGCGACAATGAGATCAGCTTTCTTGTAAAGATCTGCAATTCTCTTGTCCGAGACATAACGTTGTAGGTGATCTATGTTAGCAGTGATAATCCAACTACCTTTCCCAGAAGATATTCTTTCGAAAACCCACTCTACTGTTTTACTTTGACTAATCCTTGCTAAGGGTAATCCATAAAGATAAACAACTTGCACCGGGCTATCCATATCAATTATCAGCGTCTCGATGAAGAATATTACCGAAAAAAATTTTTCTTAAACGCGTATATTGCCAACGTCGGAGTTCCTGGCGAAAGCGCAGATCATTATAGCGACGTTCTCTATGTAGTGCCGCTATTAAGTAGCCACAGACAATTAAGAATCCACCGATAAAATACGGCTTTTCTCGCATACGAAAAAGACCACTTGCAAAAACATAAGGAAAGCACGAGCCCATAAACCACTGTCCTCGGCCCCAGCGTATACGACCACGATAGATATTGCGATCAGACGAACCCATTAAACGAAGGTGAATAATTCTTAGCTCTGGATCATGAAAACTTGCAGTATGATACCCTTCCAAGCGCGCCTGATGGAAATCTATACCATCCCACATTACCTCGCGAACAAAACCACCAATGCGTTCAAAAGCCTCACGTCGATAGAATTTAAATTGGCCCGCCACCATTTCATCAATCATGTATTCCTCGACTAGCTTCATATTCTCCCTTCGATATACCTTACCACTCGCTGCCGCAAGTTTCGGATCATTTTGAAAATATTTCAGTAAGCATTCAATATATCTTGGTGAAAACTCAAGATCGACATCCATCTTGGCTATGAAATCATAATCTAAATCAACAGCCTGCAAACCATCATTAAAGGCATCTATAACGCCACCACCAACCTTACGATAACCTCGATCTGGCCTTTTTATAATACGTAGCCACGGAATATTCACCGCAGCCTTCTTAAGTATCTCCGGCGTATGATCTCGAGAGCCATCATCGACAACGATCCACCTGTCTGGAGGATATGTCTGCTTGCACATACATCCAATAGTGCGCTCAAGAGTAGCTTCTTCGTCTCGGCAAGGGGAAATAATTACAACTCGATATCTGTTTTCCATAAATTTATCTAAATTATCTCAGTACGCGACAGAATGTTCAGCCTTATGATTCCAGATGAATCGCTCTAAACTGTAAGCACTACTGGCTATTGAAGTCGAGATTCTCATGAGGTTCCCTTTTCGTCCAAACACCTTCTCAAGCAGGCCCTGGCCGAACACCTGGACTACAGAGAGCACGCTTGTCGTTTCTGGCTCACTTTATCCTGGCGCTGCTTTCAGATACGCACGGTCAACCTGGCCGAGATTACGCCGGCTTTACTCTGGCCGGGCCAAACTCGCATCCAACTATCGCCGTCTGCAATGTTTCTTCCGCTCGATTCCCTAGTTTTTAGTGCTTGACAAGAAACTGAGCGAATGAGAGGGCGGCGGCGTCAGGGCGAACCCGCGTGATGACTTGAGCCCTCGACATCGGACGGCTGGCCTGCTGCCCCCATGATGTAGAATAGCTTTTCTATTCTGACTTGTCGTCGGTGCCTGTGATGCTCATCAGCGAACCCTTGCCGTTTGTGCGCGCCTACCTGGAAGTCCTTGATGAACAGCTGCGGGCCTAGCGCGGTACCCCGCAAGGTCTAAGCCGAGTTCAACGTCATTGGTTGGGGTTTTGCCTGATGGGCATGATGATCACCGAATCGCTGTACTAGGTGCGCTTTGAGCGGGCCAGTGGGGGCGGTATTCGGCCCGGGCACTGACGTGGATGTTTCGTTGCGCCAAGCTGCCCTGGAGCGGGCTGTTGCGAGCCAGCGTGACGGTGGTGCTGGCCCGCTATGGGATCCAGGGGGTCTGGATCGTTGACGATGTCCTCAATCCCCATGCTAAGGTCACCCAGCGCATCAGCTATGTCCATAAAGTCAAACACCCGGGCAGCGGGGGTTTTGTCAATGGCCAAAGTCTGGTAATGCGACTGCTCGTCACTGAGGCGGTCATCCTTCCGGCGAACTTTGGCTTCTATCAGCCTGACCCGGTCCAGCAGCGCTGGCGCCGGGAGGAGAAGACCCTGCGCCGCCGGGGTGTGCCCAAGCGGGAGCGGCCCCCGCCGCCCGCCTGAGATCCACGCTACCCGAGCAAGCTCGGGTGGGCCCTGAGGCTATGGTCGGCCTTTTGTCATGGCCCTCCCCAGGTGCGGGTACAGTGTGTGGTAGCCGACGCCCTTTATCGCAAAGGGGTCGAGCAAAACAAGTCGGTTTTCAGGCCTTTTTCATTAATACCTCTCATGAATTTTCAGCCCACGATAATGGCACTGGGGCATGATCGACGCAGAGATTGAGTAACCGGGAGGATGGCCCAGAACCCTTTCCTTAAGGGCACCTTCGTGGAATGAAAAATCGTTCCGGCGGTCACCGACACTTGGTAACGGCAGCTCGCACATTGATACAACGGGCGGGTTGTTATCAGGTGCGCTTTATCATGACCGCATTGCGGGCAAATAAACCCGTTTGGCCATCGTCGTTCGGCCAGAAATTGTACGCACGCTTTATCGCTGGGAAAACAGGTTTGCCACTTAAAAAACTTATGGCCTCAGCTTTCATCACTGTCTCCGCTTTTTGTCATTGTCTCAACTTACTGGACAGACGGGGCTGAGAATTGTTTAGAGACATTTTTTCATTAGCCCTTTGTGGGACAGTAGTAATTTTTGCTTGTCAAATTATTTTCCTATATTATTTTTTACTAAATATGCTTTCTCCTTTGTCATAAAAAAAGTATTTGGAGAACCGAAGGTATCCGGAAAAAATTTTCCTGCTTTAAAAGCATAGAACTGATAGTTAAACCCTTTTAAATATTTAACAATCCTATCGTCTGGCGACTCTAAAAGCAAAATTGGTTTATATTTCTGGATAGTCTGTTCGCCACCCTTTAAGGCTTGATATTCATAGCCTTGTATATCAATTTTAATGAAAAAAGGCGCCAATTCCAATTCATCTAACCTTTTTATCTGGCATTTTACTTCTTTCAAAGCAAGAAAAGACTCATTGTAAAAATAGATTCTATTATTGCTTAACCAGTTTCTCGCATTTTGTTCACTAAAAGAAGCAAGACCATCAAACATCCACTTCTTATAGAAAGGTATATAAAGAACACCTTCTGTAGACTCACTCCCAAGACCAAAATTGTTAATGATTATTCTTTTGTCATTACTAAACAAACGTCTAAGTTTCTGACAAAGAAGTTGATTAGGTTCAAATAGCTGCAGACGAGCATTTCTTCTGTTCATAAGGATGGCATCAGTACTTTGGCCCCTGTTAGCTCCAACATCTAAAAACAGCCATTCGTCAACATCGGGAAACAAAGAGATAGCATAGAAATCCTTTTCAAAGGGCAAACTTAATCCATTTCTAAATAGCCTCATCAATGTGAATTTAGCTTCTAAAAGATAGGGGAAATTAACTTGCAATGTACGCAGCAATTTTTCTACATTCATCCTCTGTTTCTCCTCTTTGCTTAGTAGCTATTATATTTGTCCTCCCACTCCTAAGCGAAGGATTCAAATTAGGGCTGCGGGTTAAAGGGCATTACTGTAGCTTTCTTACCAATCAAAAAGAGAGAAGATAGTTTAATGCTCAAATTATATAGTGCGGTTATCTAGCTATCGCTAGTCGATAGTTGACGCTTGGCATTTAAGAGAGATTATGATTTGTGGATTGAAATTGCACTCCAGCTTGTGTAGCATTAACAAGAGATGCCCAAGCCACACATAACAATATAATTCCTGATATAGATGTAAGGGCACCAGCGGTAACCATAATAAGCAACACATAGGTGAAATAATACCATGTAAACTGTACAATTTTTGTATCTCCCCCTTTATTTTTAATAGATATAGCATATAAATAAAATCCCATAATTAATATAATCATTAATACTATGCCGGGAAATCCAAAAAATTTTATCCAAGTCCAGTAACCCAAATCTGTGTTTAAAGCAACGTCCAATAACGAACCCAGAGATGCCCATCCATCACCGCTTCCGCGTACCACAAGACCCCCACTGCCTGTCCAGAAATTTTCTAAAACTATATCTGATGTTGTTCTAATTTGTTGTAGACGAGCTCCCCAAGTACCTTCCCCTTCAGCAAAATCTACAAAAGCCGTCCTAAATGCATTAAGCAATAAACTCTGCCCTGTTGTAAGTTCAAGGGACAAAGAAAAAGCTAACAAGAAAAAACCAAAGCCAAATAAAATTTTGAAATGCCTTCTAGCTGCAAGCATTATAATAATTATTATAGTAACTCCTAAAATATAACTACGAGTTTGGCGAAACAAGATACCACCAAATATTATTAAAAACATCAATAGCGAGCGCGTAAATAATTTTTTTTCGTTAAGGTATTTTATAAATTGCCAAATAGCACCAAATACCAAGATTCCCATGGCAGGGATATAGGCCCGAACAATTCCAGAACGGATACCATGTCCATCAGCCCACTGGTGGTAAAATATAATTGGACCAAAGTAGTTAACTAGAGAAAGAAAAATTAATGTTACTGCTGTAATTGAAAGAATATCTAAAAATTTTTTTATTTTTTTGATATCGTCAAGAGCAAACAAACATAAAGGAAAGAAAAAATAATAAAAAAACTGATCTCTGGCAGCAATGAGTCCATCAAAAATTGATTGAGAATAATAAAAAGATGCAACCGAAACTTGTGTTAATAAAAGAATAAAATAAAGAAAAATATAGCAGGTAAAAAAATTAGATAAACGACGAAAATCTTTTCCTTTAAAAATATAAAACAAAATACCTATACCGATCAGGGCGATGCCGACATCTTTTATATTAAATTTACCGGGAACGTGTGTATTAGGCACTAGATCAAAAAGATCATTCGCTATCGCAATAATCAACAGTAAATAAGCATATATCACTTGTTTTTTCCTTAAAACTAGCTAGAAATCATTAAATTTCAAATTAAAAGTGATAAGTGATTTAAAAACATTAGGATAATGTATAGCGTAAGTAAAGATATATTTAATAACCAATGAGTAACTCAATTTTTAGTCATACTATTCCAAAAATTAAGGACATTTTCTTCTTCTTTTGTTGGAGAATAATTTTTCTCTACAAAGTCTCTTGCCAATTTTATTTTCCTATCAAAGCACTGCTTTTTTAAATCATAATCTAATATGACATTTTCAATTGTTTTCGAAAATGTAACTATATCACCCTCTTCTATAGGAAAGGAAAACTCAGGATTAAAGTATTCTCTTCCACCTTGACCATGATATCCAATAACAATACATCCACACGCCATTGCTTCAACAGGGGGTAAGCCAAATCCTTCAGCATGGCTAAAGCTAAGAAAAATAGCAGATTCCTTCATAATAGAAGCAACTTCCTTCTCACTTTTGTCTATGATAGGAACTAGCTCAAAATCTTTAAGAGCGCTGCGAAGCTTAAGTATATTAATTACTTGCCTTATATCTTTCGTATGCGCTTTCGGCATATAGCAGATTTGCTTCTTTTTTTTTATCTGATATGAAAATAAATCTAAGCTTATAGAATTGAAATGTCGATGTATTGGTATATGAGGAAATACATAATTAAGATAATTATAACTATCTTTTGATACTACAATTGCTGAAATAACATCTTCATGATCAAAAGGAGCAATTATTTTTTCTTCATCAAAAAAATATCTAGAAAATACTGCATAGCAACCTTGATTAAAAATAATTTTTTTTACACCTTTTGCTAACTCAACTAATTTTTGACTGTGAATAGCTGGAATAACCATATAATCGTTTGGAAGAATTTTTCTCAAGGGCCACTTTAAATACACATCATTATGGGATTTCTTTTTTCTTAAAAAGCTTATTATTTTATCTACATAGGCTATCTGAGTGTCATTTTCAAACCATTCACATCTAAAGTTTGGCTTGTCATGAACAATATAAGCATCGAACCCGTTCTTATTCAAAATATCTACATATCGATAAAATACCCTAATTCCGCCATAAGGAATATTTGAATGGGGACTAAATACGTAGATAGACATAAAGTTACCTTTTTAAGTATAGCATTACATAACATATTAGCTATTTTTTTCCTCAAATTCTTGTAATAACATCTCCACACTTTCCTTTTTATAAAATTCCCAATAGGCTCCTGATGTATTTAATAATCTTTCTCCCACTGATATGACAAATTCCTTATCATAAACCTTATTTTTATTCTTGCTATCTAATGCTTCATTTAGTGTACATGCTTGTTCTGCTATAATTTGTAATGCCCTTCCCC
Organism: Nitrosococcus wardiae; assembly: GCF_004421105.1. Classification (NCBI taxonomy): domain Bacteria; kingdom Pseudomonadati; phylum Pseudomonadota; class Gammaproteobacteria; order Chromatiales; family Chromatiaceae; genus Nitrosococcus; species Nitrosococcus wardiae. The sequence continues at coordinate 1,554,255 of NZ_CP038033.1, read as the reverse complement.
CAGAATAAACAATATTCTCGTATTTGATAATATGCTCAACTGGTAAAATAGAGTAATATTTCTCAAAAAACCACGATAGGAGATACAACTGGCGTTCAATACGGTCATTAATCCTACTTAATGTATTAGCTAAAGAGATATCCAAGCTTTCTGCTATAAGGCTATGCCCATCCCACATAAATTTTACAGTATTCCAAGAAGCCAATACTGAAAGAGGATTACGTATAATTGCATAAGAAGGAAAATGATTCATTAGAATGTCTAATTTTGCTGAAAAAGCTGCTGGATGTTTTAAACACAAAATAAAATCTGGAGAAAGTTCTTTATCAATCCTGATTTCTCCTGAAACAGCAATCGCTTTTCTCAATTTCCGCTTTGGATTTAACTTTAATCCCATAAAACTACCAATAAATTGTTTTGGGAAAGCTCTTATTTGCTGCGAAAGAGAGAGCCCAACTATATTAGATGGTATTTTGCCACCAACATGCCGAGAAATTACAGTCTTATTCTCCAATAAGGATTTTCTGTTTTGAAAAAAAAAATCATTTATTTTTTTGCATATCTGATCATCAGATAATTTTGCAAACTCAGCCACTTCCATTGGCTCATGCAATGCTAACATATTGGGTACTTTGTTTAATAAATAACAGGCTAATGTGGTGCCTGAACGTGGTACCCCTGTAATAATAACGTTATTCTTATTCACTGCACACCGCCTATTTTTAATATTTCAAAAAAATTAAACTTTATCAACCTCGACTAGTGGGGAGATGATTTTAAAATTGATGCACTTTTTTTGTAGGACAAAATACTTATGCGGTCTACGACATGAGTCCTGCCCCACAAACGATTTTCAACTGCCCGGAGAATTTCCAAATCAGTTGAATTCATGCTTCTAGTAACTATGGGGGATAGTAATGTCAAAAATATTATTAAAAGAAACAATAATAAGTGTAAAAATCCATTCATCATTACATAAGATGATTTTAAAATTGTAACAACCAATATGGCAGCAAAAGCAGTGAAAACCACCGGTTTTATATACTCCGCCCTAAAAGGGTGAACACCAAATAACTTATATAAAGGGAACGAAATAAATATACTTGTAATAAAACGAGAAATAGCAATTCCTAACGCGGCCCCTAAAGCCCCATAGTATGGTGCTAATCCCAAGCAAAGGGCAATAGTAGATACTGCACCTAGAAATGTTGCAGTAAATACGATACGGGTATTTCCATAGCTAATTAACGTCATACCATTAGGACCAAGAAAATTAGGAATAGCAAATCCAATAGCCAATACTCGTAACACATTTGCTGTATCATGATAATCCTCACCAAAAAGGTATCCTACAATGAATTCCGCATCAGCCAAGAAATATAACAATAATGGCAAAGTAAGAATAAAAGCCCATTTAGTTATAGCTATATACAACGATTCTATAGTATTACGATCTCCAAGAGACTTGCCTTCAACTAGCTTGGTAGCTATCGGAAGATACAAGAAGGTTAATGCCATTAAAGGAATAGGAATTATGCTAACCAAACGTAATGGCGCATTAAAAAATGCTACTTCTTCTGCAGAAGCCAAATACCCCAGAGTTAATGTCCCTCCCCATCCCATCAAGTTTGACATGAGACTAGTACCCAACAGTGGCATGGAGAAAGATAATAGTTGTAGGGAAAGTGCTCCGTTCACTACAAGACGAAATCGGCTGATAAAATTCCGACTCGTATATAAAAAATATAGGCTTAAAACAACCCATATAGATCCAACATAAGCCCACAAAATCCATTTAAATTCTAGGCTTAAAAAAATTATTGGAAGCAGAAATAGAATTCGGACTAAATTAGCACCAATATCTGCAAATAAAACTTTTGCTTTTGTGTTTTCTATCCCACGAAATATAGCTGTAAAAATCTCTATTAAAACGGTGGCTGGAATCATTAAAGAAAATATTTCTAATACTTGCTTTAATCCCGGTTTTTGAAAATAAACTGCCAAATATGGTGCACAAAAATATAAAAATATTGCACATGAAAGGCTTATCCAAAGAGAAATAAAAAGAGATGTGCCTGCCACTGCACCTACCAACTCGTTACTCTCTTTTCCATAATGTCTGGCAATAAATTGAGGTATACCCGTGCCAAGTCCAAGGACAGAAAAAAGTACTAAAAATGCTACTGATGTAAACCCAAGAGATATTAATCCATATTCCCCTGGTGATAGAAAACGGATAATAATAATACCAGTAGCAAAGTGTAATAATTTAGCAAGGAAAGTACCTGTTGAAAACAGCACACCCCCTCGTACTACTCTTTTGAAGCTATTCTCGGCGTTCATCCGTTTTCTTTTCTATCCATTATTATGGTTCCAGTGGCTTAAATCACGATTTATAAACCTTGAAAGCTGGTTGTTCTCTTCTAAAAATATCTCAGAAATCTGCTGATACATCTGATTACTCAAGCTCATTTTATGTTGGTTCGTTTGGTTAACCTCAAGCAACTTTTTACGTAGTTTATGGCGTAATTTTTTAGGAATACATAATCGTATAATTTTTTTTTCAAGGCCGTTTCCTTGTATGCGATGCAGTAAAGTCATACTACGTGGTATTGTCGCTTTATGGAATTCTTCATTTATATTTTGAGGTAAAAAATTCTGAGAAACTCCCAGAAAATTAAAAGTTGTTTTTAAACAGTCTAAAGTACTTTCTCTGAGATCTTCAGTCAATAAAAATAGCATTTGTGATTTATCAATATGCATAAGGAATTTTTCAACCTGGCGTAAATAGAATCCGCGGCTTATATAACTATAATGTATGTTAGGCATAATTCCTTGGGAAATGCGACTTGCCTCTACCGATATAGCTTCTTCAAACGTGAGCGGCTCCAATCCACGCCTATAAGTCATTAAATAGTGAGAAAATGCTCGTTCAACAGGATTTCGAAATATAAAAATAAATTTCAAATTACTAGGGTCAAAATGTTCTATTATGCGCTCCAGAGCTTGTTCAATATACATATACTCTGGATCGATTTCTCCTACAGCTAGCTCCTGATTCCAATCAGAGAAATATTCTTTTTCATAGTAACCAACCCCTTTATTAAAAAGCCTTTCATGCACAAAAAATTTACTCTCTTTTTGGAATGGCAAGTAAATTTCTGGATGTTCATGAAGGTAATGATGCAGAGATGTAGTGCCTGATTTTTGTGCTCCAACAACAAAAAAATTTGGTAACATTTATTTCAAGTCTCTTACAGTAGTGATGGAAAAATACCCTTGGCACTGACAAGATATTATTTGTGGGAAAGGAGAATACCTCACCTTACATATTACATAAAAATTAGGATGGTGACCTCAGAGTTCCTGCTTTTTATCCTTCTTCCAATCGAATTCCATAAAGGATAACTTATCAAAATACAAATTTTACCGTTCGCTTTGCGGGACTACTGTTAATTAATAATTTCATAAACTGTATATTCTTTAAGTTCTTTAGCATGGGTAAAAATTATAATTTCTCCAATAAGCCCAATTGCCATTACCTGTATACTAAAAACAATTAACAAAGAAGAAAGTAGTAATGCTGGACGATTCGCAAGACCCACTCCTAGAAAAATGCGCTCTCCAACAATATAAAGGGTAGCAATTGATCCTATAAAAAATAACCCAATTCCTAAAAGACCAAAAAACCGTAGAGGTTTTTTTGTAAATTTAATTAAAAATAAAATAGTAAGTATATCTAGCAACGTGCGTAGATACGCGCTAGTGGGATAAGTTCGTCGGGAGATGTCCCTATCTGACTGTGCTACATTTAATTCTACTACCTTGAATCCATATCTATCGGCTATGATAGGAAAAAAACGATATAAATCCCCATATACATTGACTTCATTAATGATATCTCTCTTAAAAGCTCTGACATTACATCCCGCATCATGAAGCTGCAAATCAGACACTCTCTTTAAAAGCAGATTGAATATCTTAGAGCGAAGGCGATTAAACCCAGAATCTTTCCGTGGCCACCTTCTTCCTACCACCATGTCATGGCTATCTAGCGCCTTTATTAAACGAGGTATCTCATTAGCCTGAACTTGTTGGTATGCAGGTAAAGTCAGGATTATATCTCCCGAGGAATTATCAAATCCGATATTTAAAGCAGTAGTTTCACTAAATGTTTTAGCAAGCTTAATTATTTTAATTTTCTCGCCTTTTTTATTTAGCTTTTTCAAATTTTCTAATACTTCATCAAAATGGCTATCTACTATATAAATAATCTCAAAGGCCATATTAGTAGACTTTATATTTTGTTTGTAGTCGTGGTAGATTTCTTCAATATTATCATACCGTTCTATTACAGGAATTATTACCGATAACTCAATACGACTACTCACTATCTTTTCTCCACCTCATTATTTCGTGATATTTCATTATCGATCTTTAAACTAGCAAAATTTTCTATTTTTAGGTTACCTGTTCTATATACTAACTCCGCAAGAACACCCCAAAACAAAAGCACAATAGCAAGGCTGCCATACAAAATAGTCAAGCCCCAGAAAACAATGCTCTCTTGACCAGATTGTAAGATATAAAATATTCCTGAAATAAAAGAAAAGAAGCTAACCAATGCTGCAACTGCAGCTATTAAGGCAAAAGGCACTAATGGGCGAGGAAAAAAAGAAATTATTGTTTTAATAGTAATTAAATCGATTAATACTTTATATATTCGTGACAGTCCATATTTAGAAATTCCATATTGTCGCGCATAGTGATTTACTTTAATTTCGGCAATGTTTGTTCCAGCTAATGAGGTCATAGCTGGTATAAACCGATGCATTTCCGAATAAAGAGGAATTTTTTTTATTATATTTTCTCGATAAGCTTTAAGTGAACAACCGTTATCTTTAATGGGAACTCCTGTAATCTTTCCTATAAGCCAATTCGCAATCTTGGAAGGTATTTTCCTTGTTAACAATTTGTCTTGTCTTTTGTAGCGCCAACCTACAACAATGTCATACCCTTCCCGGATCTTTTCTATAAATTTGGGAATATCTTCTGGATCATTTTGTAAATCACCATCCATAGTAATCAGTATTGTACCCTTGGCATGCTCAATCCCCGCAACCATGGCAGGTGTCTGACCATAATTCCGGCGGAATTTAATTACTCTCAAACGCCGATCCTTTTTTGCGAGATCTTTTGCTAAAGAGTAAGTTTTATCACGGCTACCATCGTCAATGAATAATATTTCATAATTTAAATTAAGAGGGTTTAAAGTGTGAACAAGTGCTTCATATAGAGGTATTACGCTATCCTCTTCGTTATAGAGTGGCACTATAATAGAAAGATCCATAGGGTAGCTCTCCAACAGAAAAGCTCTTATAAGAAAAAACCTCTATTCAGTCTCAATTCACATGTTTCAAAAGTATGCCAGTAGCTAGTTTTTAGCTTTTAGGGTATGGAAGAGATCTTTTTCGAGGAGTTCACCAAATATATTTCATATCCTCTAACTGCATAGTCAATTCTTTGTTCATATTTACGCCATACTAATAAAGCATTATGCATTAGCCAGGATTCAAGTTCTTTAGCATAGGGAGCACGAAAGCTTTCCAGAATAATCCACATACGCTCTGCCTTATCTGTATATAGTTGAAGCTCTTCTTTCCATGCTACTTTGCTAACACGCGGGCTGCCAGGCCTAGGCACCATATAAAATTTGCCTCCCGCATAATGTGTAAATTCCCAGGGAAAAGCCAAGACTATGTCATTAGGGCGATAGGCTTTCTCCACAAATTCAACTGCCTCCCGGATATCGAGGCTTTTTCTACCTGTATAGTGAGAAATTGTTTCAGGGAGTAAAAGAATAATTAGCAGAATGGCAAATGCATAAGACGCTACTCCGTAATTTGATAGAGCTTGCATTGCTTGCTCACACAAGTAGGCAGCAAGTATTAACAATAGAGGAAAAGCATAAAACATATAAACAGATCGAGAGTTCAAGAAAATTGCGCAGACAACCACAAAGATGATAGGCATGCCAATGCCTATCATAAAAAATAGCCCTTTAAATATGTCCTTTCGCAATAGGAGAAGCATACCAAAGAATGCACTGACAGCAATGGGTAGCTGTATATGCCTCGTAATGTTCAGGATCATTTCTCCTGCTCCATCACCCCAGGTTACACCACCTGCATGTTCCATACGCCTTACTGCAATCTGCCATAGAAATGACAACGAAATCAATCCGGCTAGCGAACAAATTGCTATATGAGTGGCCGCAATTCGTCTTGAATAGCCAGCCTTTATTCCCTTTCTGGAAAACAGAATAATAAGAGAGAAGAGCGCACATGAGGCAGGCACCATAACCGAGGTCAGATGAAATAAAATAGCGGCTATATTAGCTAGTATTGCCCATACTAGATATCGTAGACTATCTGATCGTATCGCCTGATAGTAAAAATAATAAGAGAGGGAGCCAAATAAAAAGACGCCTGTATAGAAACGGCTAAATTGTGAGTACCACAAATGCCAACTGCTAAAAATGATGAACAATGCCCCGATCAGGGCCACATTACGGCCAAGTACATTCCGCCAGGTTAGATAGAAAATAGGAACACTCAACACCCCAAGCAACATAGCAGGTAAGCGGGCCGACCACTCGCTAATACCAAATAGATTAAAGCTACCTACCACCAAGGTATAATAGGCTGGGTTGATTAATGAAGTATACCGCTCATTTGCTGCGTGCACCGTAGAATACTCATCATGGACGAGAGGCCACTCTGATAGACCATAGCTTCTAGTAACCAATGCAAAAAATGTTAGGGCTAGAAGAGCTATCCAATCAAAGTGCCTTATCCTGGCATCTTCCAATGTACTCCACATGATGTAACCTCATGTTGTATCTAATATAATAAAAAGCAAACGTAGCCAAAATAGGCCGGCAATAAAAACGGGAGTTATTTATAGAAAAACATCAACTAGACAAACAAGCCTCTTGATAAATTTTTTCTACATGCCTAATAAAACGACACCAGTTAAACGCATCAGCTGCATAAACACGCGCGGCTCTTCCTATCCGAATTGCGA